>NZ_RZTE01000001.1:357594-451404 GCF_003997415.1 Mesorhizobium sp. M7A.F.Ca.MR.245.00.0.0
CTGTTCGACAGTTGCAGCGGGACCAAGGATTATGGCGCCCATATTGCTGAAAAACCGCGCAAGATCTCCCGCCATCGTCCATTCGTCTTCGACTATCAGAATATGCAGCCCCCGCAGGTCGCGCACGTCGTCATCCTTTCTTGGAACGGAGGTTAGAATGCAGCGGATTTGCTTTCCGAATTCTGTCATCCAAGGCCGCCTGCAACCGTTTCGCAAGCGTCAGCATGCGATCCGGGACGGGCCCCGCATGGGAAGCTTCGAGCGATCCAGGCGCTCCTGATACCACCGGCGTCGGGAGTTTTATGTCAGCAGATCGTTTTGCCATTGAACCACCATTGATATCGGGTTCAACGTCATCCCTGACGTCTTGTTCCATCCGTCTTGCGCGCTATATGGTTGTGTCCTGTTCGATCCGGCCTTGAGGAGACTTCATGTCGGGTCGGCGAAAGGGGGACATGCCGTGACTGCCCGATCGACTAGATTTCCCATCGTGGGCATAGGCGCGTCCGCGGGCGGCATTCCCGCGATGGAGGGCCTTTTCAAGGGCGTGACCGGCCAGCCCGGCATGGCGTTCGTCATCATCACGCATCTCAGCCCCAACAGGGAGAGTCTGTTGCATGAGGTTGTCAGCCACTACACCGAGATGCCTGTTTCGGTGGTCGAGGATGGCACGGTGGTTCAACCTGACCACGTCTATGTGATGCCGCAAAACGTGACATTGGCCATTGAATCGGGGGTGCTGCACCTGCGTCGGCCCAATGGGCTTACCCAGGAGCGCAAGCCCATCGATATCTTCTTCAGCGCACTGGGTGAAGACCAGGGCGAATATGCCGTCGGCGTTATCCTGTCGGGCGGTGATTCCGATGGAACCCTGGGCGCCAAGGCCATCAAGGAGCGGGGCGGGTTTATCGTCGCGCAAGCGCCGGACGGCTACGGGCCGCGCAATCCCGACATGCCGCAGAGCGCTATTGCCAGTGGACTCGTCGATATCGCTGTGACTGCCGAGGAGATCGGGGCGAAGCTGGAGGCTTTCGCCCGCGGCTTCGACACGCTGGAGGGGTTGGCGGAAGACGATGGCGATCAAACGCCCGACATCGACAAGGTGCGAGAACAAATCTACGCCATTCTGCGCAGCCACTCCGGCCATGACTTCTCGGGCTATAAGCCCAAGACGTTCCTGCGCCGCGTGAAGCGACGCATGCAGATCGCCCAGGTTCATTCCATCAGCGGTTATATAGACTGGCTGAAGAAGGATGCTCGCGAGGTGATGAACCTTTTTCGCGATCTGCTGATCAACGTCACCAACTTCTTTCGCGACCCCGATGCCTTCGAGTTGCTCGAGCGAAATATCATACCGCAGCTGTTCGAAGGCAAGACCGCCAGCGACACCGTCAGGGTCTGGGTCCCCGGATGCGCCACGGGCGAGGAGGTATTCTCCATCGGCATCCTGCTGCGCGAACACATGGAGAAGCTTACGGTCGTTCCGCGCGTCCAGATATTTGCCACCGACATAGACGAGCCTGCGCTGGCGGTGGCCCGGGCGGCACGCTATCCCGAAGCCTTGCTGCAAGGGCTTTCACCCGAACGCCGACAGCGGTTCTTCAACGGCGACGGAGAGAGCTATGTCATTAGCAACGAGATACGGGAACTGTGCATCTTCTCGCCGCACAGCGTCATTCGCGATCCGCCTTTCTCGCGCATGGACCTGGTCTCCTGCCGCAATCTGCTGATCTATTTCGGCCCGAGCATCCAGAGCCGTGTAATCCCTGTCTTCCACTATGCATTGAAGCCCGGCGGTTACCTGTTCCTCGGCACCTCCGAAAGCGTCGGGCAGCACGACAATCTGTTTGCCACTGTCGACAAGAAACATCGCATTTTCCAGGCGCGGGAGCATGCCTCACCGCACATCAGACTGCCGGCCCTGATCGGAGAAAGCCATTCCAGCGTCTTCCCATCCGAAAGCGCCGGCTCGAAGAAGGGACTTGTCGGCTATCCCCTGCGGCAGGCAGTCGAGGCGCAGGTGCTGGAACGGTTCGCGCCGCCGCATGTCCTGGTCAACGCCGAGGGCGATGTCGTCTATTATTCGGCCAGGACCGGCAGATATCTCGAAGCGCCACAAGGGATTCCCAGCCGGCAGTTGCTGACGATGGCTAGGCGTGGGCTGCGGCTGGACCTCCGCGCCGCGTTGCGGGAAGCGACGACGACGCGCCGCACAGTGGTGCGGGAAAACCTCACCGTGGAGGAAGACGACGAGCGGGTCCAGCCGATCAGGCTGACGATCGAGCCGCTCGCCGAACGCGGCAATGGCGAGCCGCTCTACCTTGTCCTTTTCGAGCCGTCGGGGCCGACCCAGGCCCGGTCCAACGAAGATGGCGGCAGCCGTGACAGTGACAGCACCGCCGATCTCGAGCGGGAACTACGCGACACCAGAGAGCGCCTGCAATCGACGATCGAGGAGTACGAGACCGCGCTGGAGGAGGTGAAATCGTCGAACGAGGAACTCGTCTCCGTCAATGAGGAGGCGCAATCCACCAACGAGGAACTCGAAGCCTCGAAGGAGGAGATGCAGTCGCTCAACGAGGAGCTCAACACGATCAACGCCGAGTTGACGGCCAAGATAGAAGAGCTCGACCACGCCAACGGCGACCTGCGCAACTTGTTCGAAAGCACCGACATCGCGACCATTTTCCTCGACCGCAGCCTTGTGGTGCGAACCTTCACGCCGGCGGCGTCATCCTTCTTCAGCCTGCGCCCCTCCGATGTCGGCCGGCCGCTGACGGATCTGTCGAGCCAACTCGACTACCCCGAGTTGAAGCAGCACATCGACAAGGTGTTCGAGACGGGCGAGGTCCTGAATCACCATCTGGCACGCGATGCCAGGGGTCTGTTCCACATGGTCCGCATCAATCCCTATCGCGACAAGGGCAACAGGATCCAGGGCGTGGTGGTGACACTTGTCGATGTCACCACTCTGGCACAGGCGGAAGAGCATCAGCAGGTGCTCATCTCGGAACTCAACCACCGGGTCAAGAACATGCTTGCGGTGATCGCCAGCATTGCAAGCCGCACGCGGGAAAGTTCTGATACGAAGGAGGAGTTCGCGGACGCGCTGATCGGTCGCCTGCATGCCATGTCGCGGGCCTACGGCCTGCTGACCCGGGAGAGATGGAAGGAAGCCTCGGTCAGGGAATTGCTCCAGCAGGAGCTCGAACCATTCGGCATCGAGCGGATCGAACTCGATGGCGAGGATGTCAAACTAGGTCCGCAACAGGGGCTTTCCCTGAGTATGGCCATTCATGAACTGGCCACCAACGCGGCCAAGTACGGCGCTTTGTCAAAAACCGATGGCAAGGTCAGTGTGCAATGGTCGATCGAGGACGACAGTTTCACATTTGGCTGGCGGGAAAAGGACGGCCCTCTTGTCAAGGCGCCGTTGGAGAACGGTTTTGGGCTGACTCTGCTGCAGGGAGAAATCGGTTACAGGCTCGGCGGCCATGTCGAGACCGCGTTCCACAAGGACGGCCTCAGCGTCCAGATCGCGTTTCCAGCAAACCACAAGGAGGCGCCGTGAGCGACGACAGGCCACGCGTTCTGGTGGTCGAGGACGAATGGCTGATCGCCGAAGACATCGCGTCACGCCTGCGTGCGGCGGGTTATCCGGTGATCGGCCCGGTCTCGTCGGTCGCCGCGGCTCGTCAGCTTATCGATGCAGGCAAAGCCGACGTGGCGCTGCTGGACATTCAATTGAACGGTGAAACAAGTCTGCCCGTGGCCGAAACATTGCTGGCTCGCGGCATCCCATTCGCCTTCATGACCGGATTTGGGCCGCGCGACGTTCCCACACCCTTCCGAAACTGCAAATTCGTGCCGAAGCCAGCAGGCGACGCTGCACTTCTCAACACCCTGGCCGACCTGGCATCGCTTCGTCCCGACAAACACTCGTTATGAATTCAAGAGGCCGGTTTCGATCAGTCCAGGGGCTTGTCCGTCGGCCTAGGCGTGGTGCTCGCCTGACGCGGCCGCCCCGCGTTTCGATTGGCAACCGGATTGTCCAGCGGCGGGACCGATGGCCGGGACGTGCCGGCGGTTTTCGGCGTCAGCGGCTTGGCACCGGCATCCGTGTCACTGGCGTCCCGTCTCGGGTGCGGCAGAGCATCGGCGTTTGGTGACCGGACGCTGGGTTTCGATGTGGAATTCTCATTGCTCATGGCGATAGCTTCCTTCGCAGCGGGCGGGCGACGATAGTCTCGTCGCCCTGAGTTTATTCTGCGGGTCAACCACCGCCACGGTCGAAAGTTCCAGGTTCCTCGTCGGCGTCGGTGCTATCCTTGGCGGGGAATCCGCGCAAGGTGGACCCCGCGCAAGATGCCGACATCTCAGCCATGCGGTCGCATTACCACCTTGATGCAGCCATCCTGCTTGTCACGGAACGTCTTGTAGAGGTCTGGTCCCGCTTCGAGGTCTGCCCGGTGCGTGATCACGAAGGAGGGATCGATGTCGCCCTTCTGCACCATGGCCAGGAGCGGTTCGAGATAGCGTTGCGTGTGCGTCTGACCCATCCGGAAGGTCAGTCCTTTGTTCATGGCGGCGCCGAACGGAATATGATCGACGAGGCCGATATAGACGCCGGGCACCGAGATGGTGCCGCCTTTGCGGCAGGAGTAGATTGCTTCGCGCAATACATGCGGCCTATCGGTGCCGAGATAGACGGCAGCCTTGACCTTGTCGAGCATGGAGTCGGCACTGGCGCCGGGATCCGACTCGGTCCCGACACAGTCTATGCAGCGATCCGGACCGCGGCCATCGGTCATCGCCATCAAAGCGTCGTAGATATCGGAATTGCTGAAGTCGAGCGTCTCGGCCTTGCCGTGCTCGCGAGCCATCGCCAGCCGCTCCGGCACCTTGTCTATGGCAATGACGCGGCCGGCGCCGAGCATCCATGCGCTCTGGATGGCGAACTGACCAACCGGACCGCAACCCCAGATGGCGACGGTTTCGCCTGGCTCGATGCCGGCGTTTTCAGCTGCCATATAGCCGGTTGGAAAGATGTCGGAGAGGAACAGCACCTGTTCGTCGTCCATTCCCTCCGGCACCTTTATCGGACCGACGTCGGCGAAAGGAACACGCAGATATTCGGCTTGCCCTCCCCAATAGCCGCCCACCAGATGCGAATAGCCGAACAGGCCAGCCGGGGATTGTCCCATCACTTCGGCAGCCTGTTTGGCATTGGGATTGGACCTGTCGCAAAGCGAGAACAGCCCCTTCTGGCAAAACCAGCACTCGCCACATGAGATGTTGAAAGGCACCACGATGCGGTCGCCCTTTCTGAACTTCGAATGGCCGCTGCCGACTTCCACGACCTCGCCCATCGTCTCGTGTCCGAGCACATCGCCCGATTTCATCGTCGGCATATATCCGTTCATCAGATGCAGGTCCGAGCCGCATATGGCGCAACAGGTGACTTTGATGATGACGTCGCGATCATCCTCGATGCCGGGGTCAGCCACCTGATCGCATCGAATGTCGCCTTTGCCGTGCCATGTGAGCGCTTTCATGATGGTGCTCCTTTGTTGGAAGAAGGTTGAAGGGGCAGGTCGGATCAAAGGCGCCTCTGAACCTCTGCCGTGATGCCGGATTGATCAGTCTTTGGACGCCGAACCCGGCTCGGCCATCTTGCGATGCTGTTCGGCCAGCGTGCCTGCCGGCGTCACATGCGCTGCGGCGACCTGCAGCTTGTTCTTCCAACCGCTGATGATTTGTTCCTCACCGTCCATCATCGCCTCGTAGCCTGCTTTGGCGACATCGGCGGGATTGTCCTTCTCATCTGTGCCGACCTTGGTATCCATCATTTCGGCGCGTTCGAAGAACCGCGTCTGCGTTGCCCCGGGCATCAGCACGGTGACTGTGACCCCTGTGTCCTGCAACTCATGACGCAGTGCGATCGAGAAGGAATCGATGAATGCCTTGGTGCCGTTGTAGACCGCCTGGAAAGTGCCGGGCATGAAACCAGCGATCGATCCTGTGAAGAGGATGCGGCCTCGGCCGCGGCGTGCCATCCTGGCTCCGAGTTGATGCGCGAGATAGACGGTCCCGGTGATGTTGGTGTCGATGATGCGGCGGATTTTTTTCCAATCCTGATCGACGAAACCACGGCCGAGCCCACGTCCGGCATTCAGGAACAACAGGTCGACATCGCGATCGCCGATCCCGGCGATCAAACGATCGACACCTTCCTCGGTCGCCAGATCGGCCTCGATGGCTTCGACGGTCACACCATGCGAACCGAGCGCCTCGGCGGCCTGCCGGATCGCAGGTTCGTCAGCGGCTATGATCAGATGGTAGCCGTCCTTGGCGCACAGTTTGGCGAGTTCCTTGCCGATGCCGCTTGAGGCGCCCGTCACCACGGCCAACTTTTCATTTGTCATCACGTCCTCCGAACTCGCTTCGGCCGAACCACTGTCGGGGCTGATTGTTCCGTGCGGTTTGATGCGCGGCCGTATGGGGGCCGTGACAACGATTTGTCCTTGAGTTCGTCCAAGCCATGAACAGCGGCGCGTGGAGAGGTGGAACAACTCAGGTCGGTGGGAGTTCGATGTCGGTGCAGCGTCGTTGCTCCCCTTGTTTGATGCTGCACGATCGGGTCCCCCTCAGCCTGATCCAGCCCGCGCGTCCCTGCTCGGGAAGCGCGGGCTTTCCCGTGAGTTCGGCTGCCATGTTTTTAAGTTCTGGTGGGAACAATGTACCCGTTTGGCAGTTCGGCGCGCAGGAGGAACAAAATGCATTACGCCGAAGAAATCGCGCTCAGGCGCGTAAAGATGCTGGTCGAACAATATGTCGTCGCCAGGAGCAGGAGATATGATTTCGTCTCGACGGAACTTGCCTGCAAGGCCATTCGCCAGGTCGTACGAAGCCCGATCGAAGACGCCGAACTGGACCATCTGCTGGCTAGAAGCGCGGTCAAACAAGGGCTCTCGGTGCGGTTCGACCGGATAGGTCATTGGCAGGCGGCTTCGCCCGGACTCAGCCAGGAGAAATCAGCATGAGGGCAGTGCTTTTGATGTCGGCGGCATTGCTCGCCTTGGCGGGGTGCAACGACAATGCCGATCCAGCCAAGTCCAAGACGGATACTACGAACAGCCAGCCGGTCGACAAGAATCCCACGACGGACACCAACCCGACACCGCAGACCAGCACCGGCGGCGACCAGCAAGGTACGCAGCCAACCCAGCCGGCATCTCCCAAGCCAAGTGGTGGCTAGGCCTATGGAGCGGCGCAACGCAATAATCTCGCTGGTGATAGCGGCTGTCATCATTGTCGGTTTCGTCGTCGGCTTTTTCTACGTCGATATGGGCTGGCAGACCTCCCCGCTGAAACGTGCGCCGGAGCAGAACCAGGGCGGCAATGCCCCGGCGGATACCGCCCCGGCTGCCGGCGTCCAGAAAAATCCCAGGGAAAACACGGAAATGCCGGGGCAGCAGTGATCGACGGCCGGCAGCAACAGGCGAGGCGGCGTCGCGGTGACGGTGCCGAAGTGAGTTCGATACAGCACGGATCTGGAGTGTGGATGATGGGCATCCTTTCCGACCTCGACAAGAAACTGACGGACAATATGTACGAGCATGGCAGCGAATTCACCGATGCGGTTTCGGATCTGCCCGAAGCAGTCGTTGAAGCGGTCGAACGGCTGATGTTTTTCATCCAGCCCGACGCGCGCGACACAGTCAGAACTCAGGTTCTCGGCCTCATTCACGAATACAGAATCCAAGACGCTCCGAACGGGGATCGCCCCGCCTGACCTTCAGCTTACGCTGATGCGGCAATTGAAACCGATCGGGACCTGGCTCGCCGCCTCGTGCTCCGGATCGGCGGGCGCGGTCGTTGACGGACCCGACGAGTGCTCTAGATCAGATTTACGCCGGCCACGGTTTTGTTGGGTCGGGGGAGACTATTCGGTGGCGCACCAAACGCCTGATTTGATCGTTAGACGCCGCTATCTCAGGCTCGACTGCTTGTGCTTGCTGTTGCTGATGTTGTCGGCATGCTCATCTTCCGATCAGATCGAGCAGCAATCACGAACAGCGGCCTCCGCATCGCAGACTGTATTGATGGCGCTGGACGCCTGGGCGGCAGGGGCGGCGCCGACAGCATACACGGCGGGTACGCTGCAATCGATCGGCAAGACGCTTGCCGATGCCGGGGCGCAAATCCGGTCCGCCGAAACCAGTGAACCCGCCGAGCAAGCTTCGCTGACGAAGGCAGTCAACGATTTGTCGGTCGCGGTGGCACGTGCAGAGGCCGGATTGCAGGCGGGCGACCGGCCGGAGGTCCAAGACGCGCAACAGGATCTACGGCTGGCGTCGCGTTCGCTCGCTACCGCCTACGCCAAGTATTTCGCGCCGAAGCCATGAAGAAGCTCATGGAGATATCCCTCGGCGTCGTCACCAGCGTCGGCGGCTTCCTCGAAGTTGGGTCCATGGCGACGGCGGCGCAGGCAGGCGCGATGTTTGGCTTCCAGTTGATCTGGGCGGTGGTGCTCGGCACCGTCTGCATCATCTTCCTTGTCGAAATGTCCGGCCGGTTCGCGGCCGTGAGCCATCACACGATCTCCGACGGCATCCGCGAGAGATTCGGCTTCAACGTCTTTCTATGGCCGTTGCTTGCCGCCCTGCTGGTCAATTTCCTGGTGCTGTCCGCCGAGATCGGCGGCGTCGCCATTGCACTCGAATTTGCCACCGGCATAGGCTTCCAGTGGTGGGCACTGCCGGTGGCTTTGCTGGCGTGGCTGCTGCTTTGGAAAGGCACGTTCGGCTTCATCGAGAAGGGCGTATCTATTCTCGGTCTGGTGACGCTGTGTTTCGTCGTCGGAGCGGTGATGCTGAGACCCGATTGGACGGCAGTCGCAAGGGGCGCCGTGCCTTCGCTGCCGGTCCACGATGCCGCCAATTACTGGTTCATGGCGGTCAGCATTCTCGGCGCCTCGATATCGCCCTACCTCTTCATGTTCTATTCCTCGGGGGCCATCGAGGATCGGTGGGACAAAAGCTATCTCGGAGCCAATCGGGCCATAGCGGGGTTGGGCATGACTTTCGGGGGGACCATCTCGATCGGCGTGTTGATCGTGGCCGCTCTCGTGCTCGCCACGCATGGCGTCACCCAAGTGGATGACTATCACCAGTTGCCGTTGATGCTGATACCTATATTCGGCTTCTGGGGCTTCGTGCTGTTTGTTGCCTCCCTCGCCATTGCCTGCTTCGGCGCCGCACTAGAGGTCGGGTTGCAACAGGCCTATCTTGTGGCCCAGGGTTTCGGCTGGAATTGGGGCGAGGATCGCAAGCCGCGCGACGATCCGGGTTTCAGCGCCACCTACACGATATCATTGCTTTTGGCGGCTATTCCCATCGCGCTTGGTCTCGATCCGCTGAGGCTCACCATCTTCTCCATGGCGCTGACGGCAGCCAGCCTGCCGCTGACGGTCGTTCCTTTCCTGTTTCTGCTGAACGACAAACGTTATGTCGGCGAGCATCGCAATGGCATTTTGTCGAATGCCGCCGTCATCTTCATCATCGCGCTCGGCTTCGTACTGGCGGTGGTGACCATCCCGCTGCAGATATTCGGAGGCACATGATGAAGTTGCTGCGTGATCTCCTCGACAAGCAGGTGGTCGACCGCGAGCAGATCAAGATCGGCAAGGTCGACGGGCTGGTGGCGGAGTTACGGCCTGGCAAGCCGCCTCGGATCATTGCCATCGAGCTCGGCTCCATCACCCTGGCACGTCGCCTCGGCGCACGGCCTGGGCGGTGGATGGCGCGGCTCGCGGTCAAGCTGGGTGGCAAGCAGCATGGCGAGCCCCATCGGATCGCCTGGCACGAGGTAAAAGATATCGGCATCGATATCGAGTTCGACATCGATGTGCGAGAAACGTCGATCTTCGCCTGGCAGGACTGGTTGCGCGACCATGTCATCGGGCGCATTCCGGGAGCTTGATGATGACCACCGTCAATCTTGAGCATCTGGCTGGGCGACGCGTACTCTCGCAGCGCGGCAAGAATGTCGGCTATATCGAGGAGATCCACGCCGAACGGGATGGTGACGATTTCGTCGTCACCGAATTCCATGTCGGGGTCTACGCCGCTTTCGAGCGCCTCTCGGCCTCGGCCATAGGCGTGGCAGTGCTGGATCTTTTCCGATTGCGCCGCCGCGACGGTCTATATCGCATCCCTTGGAACAAGCTCGACATTTCCGATCCCGCGCGACCGCGGCTGCTGTGCCCAATGACCGAACTCTCGGGCATGAAGGGCGCACCAGACCTCCAGGAATAGGTCGTGGTGCCGCATCGTCGGGATCATTCTCAGCGCAGCATGCCTGCCGTCAGGAAAACCACGGCTGCTATCAAAACGACAGCTGCAATTACCAACACCGGCCAGTTGCCGCCGGGCCGCAGTTCCGGCTCGCCTTCGACCGGGCGCATGGCATTGGCAAAGCTGGCATCGTTTTCGAATTTTGGGCGAGTGCGCGGCGGACTTGTCCCAGCGACCGGATTTTGCGTGTCCGCAGCCTCGGCGTCTGTCTCAAGCGGGGCAATGGCGGGATCGAACCCCGGCGTTTTGTCCTGCGTTGCTCCTGCCTGAACTTCGCTTCTGGCCGCGGCAGGCGTGGGACTTGAAACCTTGATCATGATTTCTCCCTTTCGAACCAATCTCGGCAGAGTCGCACTTGCAGGCACCGGCGAGGCGACCCACCACGGTCAGACTTGCTCGCTCAGCAGAATCTTGGCGTCCTTGGCCGCAACGATGAACGCCTGTCGTGCGGTCCTTGTAGGCTTTTCGCCTCGCATGACGGCAAGGCACGCTCTGATCGCGGCAAGACGCCTCTCGGATGTCGGCTTTGGCCAGTCCCGCAGCAGCACTTCGGCTGCGTCCGACACCGAAACCACAACCCTGTCGCGGTCTATCCGGCCAGGTTGAATGATAATCGGCTTTCTGAAATGTCCAGTACGCACATGCCTCTCCAGCGGGATGCACTCTATTCGACACGTCGCTGCAAGACTGCGCGTCGCGACGCGTTTAACTCCGCACTCGTCGATTTGTTCCAGAGCATCTGGCGTTTGAAACAACTAGCCGATGGCCATCCGTGCGCCCTGTCCCAAGACTTACAGCAGATCTTTCCGAAGGAAGACTCGGGCATGTCCAGGGATCCCGAATTCGACTTTGCCGAATTCCTCGAACCCGTGCTGCATGTAGAATAGCGGCGCCTGGAAACTGCTCGTCTCCACGACGGCCTTCTTGCAGCCCCGCCGGATGGCTTCTTCCTCGATCGTCGTGAGAAGTTGTGAGCCAAAGGATTGGCCACGCAACTGCTCAGGCAGGAAGAACATGTCGAGAAACAGGAGCCCAAGCTCCGTCCTGCCCCAAAGCCCGCCCCAGGTCTTTCCTGACTGGTCGCGAAGCTCCGCTCCGATATCAGCTCGGTCGTCGATCCCGGTCTGTGCGATGTTGTATTGATAGAGCGCTGCGGCGGCCTGCGCTCTTTCATCGTCGCTATAGGTCAAAGTGATTGTAAATCTCTCGGATCGGAATGACATGCATTTTCCTCCTGGTGGGCACAGGCATGAGATCCGCCGGCAACGTCGGTCACGGCCAAGATGAACTCGTTGCCAACGCCAGAAATAATCCGGCATCCATCTCGGGCGCCTTCGAACGCCGTGGGCTTTGTCTGATGGTCTTCACAAAATATTACGTGAGGGAACGTTCGCGCCTGACTCGTCTTAGGCAATCGAGGCGGTTGTCGCCTCGCGGATTGTGAAGGAGAAGAACAATGCCCAATCAAGGTGGTAGCCACGAACAGCACGTGAAGGCAGGCCAGCAGAGCCACAAGAACGCCGACAATAAAAATCGTCAGCAACAGCAGGCCGCTGGTGGTGGGCAACGGCAGCAGGGCGATGGATCCGGCATGCGTGGTGGAACCCACGAACAGCATGTGAAAGCTGGCGAACAAAGCCACAAGAACCGCTGATCGCGTGTGATTTCAGCAGACCCACTCCGAAGTATCGGGGTGGGTCTGATTGCATCTGAAGGGTGCCGACGAAGAGGCCGCGAGGCCGGGTCGCGAAGTCGCCCGGCGGCTTGGCGCCGGGGCGACGACGCCCAGTCAGGCAGCTTGCTGCAGGGCGCGCTCATTGACACCGCCTTCGCCCAGCCCGGAAAGCGCTTCGTCCGTCGCGACCTCCTCTTTCAATGTCTCGTTGAGGAGCTTGACCACGTCGCTCTTGCCAAGCTGTTCAGCCCACGCGACCAACGTGCCATAGCGCGCGATTTCATAGTGCTCGACGGCCTGTGCCGCGCCGACCAGTCCTGCATCCAGCGCCGGGTCACCCTTGTATTCGTCGAGAATTTCCGACCCTTCCTCAAGAATGCCGTCGATCGCCGGACAGGTCTTGCCGCGGGCCGGTTTGTCCATGAGTTCGAACACTTGCTCGAGCCGATCGACCTGGCCTTCGGTTTCTATGCGATGTTTCTCAAAGGCCGCGGCCACCTCCTCGGATTCGGCGCCCTTTGCCATCTTCGGCAAGGCTTTGAGTATCTTCTTTTCAGCGTAGTAAATGTCCTTCAGCCCATCGAGGAACAAAGCCTCCAGTCCTTTTGTCGTCGCTCTTTTTGCAGTCGCCATGATTTGTCTCCCTTGGATTGTCATGAAAGCTCACCGGCGGTGTAGCCATGGACTAACTTTCCATGGAAGCAGTTGTTCCCTGGGCGCGACTCGGAAGGGGCAGCACGCCAAATACCGCTTTTGTCGAGAGCCGATCGCTATCAAAAGGCGATGGACGATGACGGTTTGAGAATCGCCGGCAGTGACGGAGAGCACCGGGGTTCGTCGCGCCATATGGAGTAGATGGGAGTTCATATACGAAATCATATTTACATATAAAACAAATCATGATGATCTTGCAGTCGTGCAGCGCGGCTAAGGTGGTTGGTTCCGGCGTACATCGCTGAGCCTGAATGCCAGCAGATGATCGTGCGCAAATGAAATCAACATGATGTCGCGGTCGAGCAAGCCGTGCATTGGTCGGATGTAGGGAGTGCGGCATGCCCTTTGATGTCATCGTTGTCGGAGCCGGCGCAGCCGGGGCTGTTCTTGCCGCCAGGCTAACCGAAGATGCCGCCACGAACGTGCTTTTGCTGGAAGCGGGGCCGGACTACCGGAGCGGCGAGCAACCTGCCGAGATGGCGAGCCCAAATCCCTTCAACCTGCTTCTTCCCGATCATTTTCAGCAACAATACATGTATCCCGACCTGATGGCTCGTCGCACGAAGCGGCAGGAACACCGGGTCTACTGGCGCGGCAAGGGGCTTGGCGGTTCGACGGCCGTCAATGGGCAGATTGCCATTCGCGGTGTGCTCCATGCATTCGACCGCTGGGAGGAAATCGGATGCAAGGGCTGGTCGGGAGCCGACGTGCTGCCCTTCTTCTGCCGCCTGGAGGATGACCCGATCGCGGCCAATTTTCACGGCAGCGGCGGCCCGATTCCGATCTACCGCGCGCCTGTCGAAAGCTGGGGCAGCGTCGACAAGGCCATGCGCCAAAGCGCGATGGCTCTCGGCCATCCCTGGCATGACGATCTCAATGCTCCGGATGCCGAAGGGGCTTGCACCTATCCCATCAACAGTCGAGCCGGCAAGCGCGTGTCGGTCAATGACGGCTATCTGGAAGCTGCCCGCGACCGGCCGAACCTTACCATCATCGGGCAGGCGACGGTGGACAAGGTGCTTTTCGATGGCAGGAAAGCGATCGGCGTTTTGGCCATCGTGGCCGGGCTAGTTCGCAAATTCGAGGCGCCGCTGGTCATCGTCTCGGCCGGCGCCATCCACTCTCCGGTCATCCTGCAGCGCTCGGGCATCGGTCCCGCGGCTCTCTTGAAACGAAAGGACATCGAGGTGCTTGCCGACCTGCCGGTCGGCGAAGGTTTCTTCGACCATCCTTATTGCCGCATCGAATTGAAGCTGAAGCCGGGATTCAAGGCGACCGATGTCGACGCGCGGCATACCAACTGCTGTGTGCGGATGAGTTCGGGCGTGCCGGGCGCTGAGCGCGACGACATTCTCTACGTCGCCATGAACCATGGCGGCATCGGCGTGGAGTCCGACAGCGCCCAGTTCGGCGAGGCGATGGTCAATCTGATCCTGATGGAGGCCAAGAGCCGCGGCACCGTGCAACTGCGTTCCGCCAACCCTTTCGACCAGCCGCTCGTGGAAGAGAACATGCTGGACGATCCAATGGATCTCCAGCGTATGCGTATCGCCTATCGCCACCTTGGCGAGATTGCCCGGCAGGCGCCGATCCAGGCGATCGCCGAGCGCGTCCTGCTGGGGGATTCCGATCTGCCTTTGTCATGGCTCGAAACGGCAAGCGACGAGGAGGTCGACAATTTCCTGCTGGCGCAGTCTTCCGATGCGCAGCATGGGATCGGAGGCTGTTGCATGGGAAGGCCCGGCGAGGCCGTGGTCGATCCGGAATGCCGGGTCTACGGTTTGGAAGGACTGCGGGTTATCGATGCGTCGATCATGCCGCTCGATTGCCAGGCAAACACCAATCTCACCTCGATCATGATTGGCGAGAAAATGGCCGACAGCCTGCGCCGGTCCACCTGACAGCTCGAGGGCAAGCCCGCGCACAAGGCGCGGGCCTTGGAGTCAGCGGGTGATATCCACGGTAATCGTCTTCAAATCGCACATTTCCATCAGCGTGTGCCGGCCCCCGGTGCGGCCGAGGCCGCTCTGCGTCCCGGCGGCGCCGCCGGCAGGAATATGCGGCTCCCAATAACAGCTCATCTCGTTGATGTTGACGATGCCGACCTTCAGGCTTTCAGCAAAGGCAAAGGCGTTCTTGATGGTGCTGGTGAAGACCGCGGCCGACAGGCCGTAGGGGCTGGACGCCGCAAGTTCCATCGCCTCCTCGTCGGTCTCGAAGGTCAGCACTGGTGCGATCGGCCCGAAGGATTCCTCGACATTGAGCAGGCTTTCCCGGGTCAGTCCTGTGACGATCGACGGCTCGAAATAGAGATTGGTGGCAAAACCCGACGCCACATTGCCGCCGGTGACGATCTCGGCGCCACGCGCGCGGGCGTCCGCGATGTGGCTGAGCACCTTGTCGACGGCCACCGCATTGTTGATCGGACCCATCGTCGTCGCGGGATCGAAAGGGTCGCCCATTTTCACCTGCGCGGCCGCTTTCACGAGACCTTCGATGAAACGGTCATGGGCGGATTTATGCACCAGCACGCGTTCGGTGGCCGTGCAGATCTGCCCGGCATTGGCAAAGCAGCCGGCCCCGACCTGGGCGGCGGCCATGTCGATATCGGCATCGGCCAGCACGATGGTCGGACCGTTGCCGCCCATTTCGAGCAGAAGCGGCTTGCCCGCTCCACGCCGGGCGATCGTCGCGCCTGTGACAGAACTGCCGGTGAAGCCGATGGCATGGGTGCCCGGATGAACGACCGCCTCGTCGCCCACCTCCGCACCGTCACCCAGAACGAGATTGATGGCGCCGTCCGGCAGGCCCGCCTCGATGAAGCATTCGACAAGTGCCGTGGCAATCAGCGACGTCGTCGGCGCCGGCACCCAGACGACGGTGTTGCCCGTTGCGATGGCCGGTCCGAGATAATAGAGGCAGGGCAGGGCGAGCGGGAAATTCCAAGGTGTGATGATGGCAAAGACACCCTTCGGCTGCAGGAAGCTGAAGGCGCGCTTGTTGGCATCGGCAAGCGGAAACGCCGCCGTCTCCAGCCACTTCATCTGCTCTGCCGCATTGCGGAAACCGAGAGCTGCCGCCGATGCTTCGGCCTTTGCTTCGCTGTGGAAGGGCTTGCCCTGTTCCAGGCAGAGCAGCCGTGCGAGCTCCTCGGCGCGCCTGTCGATCGCGTCGGCGATGCGCATGCACAGCTGAGCCCGCGCGAAGGTTCCCATCTTGCGCATGGCCTCGCGTGCGCCTTCGGCGGCTTTCACCGCGCGGCCGACATCGGCACGGGTGGAAAGCGAGAGATAGCCGAGATGCTCGCCCGTCGACGGACTGTCGATTTTCAGGAATTTGCCGGAGCTGCCGGCAATCCACTCGCCGCCGATGCGGTTGATGCCGATGCGGGCGGCTGCTTCCGGCTCCGAGACGATCGCCATGCCGCGCAGGTTGGGGCCTTCGAGAGAAGATTTGAAATGGACTGTCATCATGCGTTCCTTTGGCCGAATTCGGATTGGATGTTCAAAATGGCGGCGCGGCTGCGTTCCACGGCTGCGATGAAAAGTCTGCTGCCGGCCTCCGCGCTCGCCTCCGAGGGCGTACCGATGACGCCGTTGCCGCGGATGGCTTCGAAACGGCGCCAGACGGTGACGGCCGGCGCGGCGTAAAGGTGAGGATCCGGCCAGGATGGCGGAGTGCCGCCTGGCGGGATGAGATCGCGGCGAACGCTGTCGCCAAGCACATGCATCATCAACGACGTTTCAAGCGCACAAGCGTGACCGGTGCCTGTAGCGGCATCGGGCAGGGCCTCCGCCGCCAGGTCGGCGATGAGATCGAAATACGAGAAACCCGCCGTGACGATGCCACGCTTACCAAGGGTGGTGATCGCCACCTGGATGGCGGCGCGGTTTCCGCCATGCCCGTTCAGCATGACCGGCAGATAGCCGTCTTCGGCAAGGCAGGTGCAGAGATCGACGAGAACGGCGATGAAGGTCTGCGGGCTGAGGCTCATGGTGCCGGAGAAGGAACGATGATGCTCGGACGAGCCATAGGCGAAAGGTTCGGCGACACGCATGGAAGCCTGTCCTTCCGCCGCGGCGAGCGCAACCGCTTCCGCAAGCCAGCAATCGACGCCGAGCGGCAGATGCGGGCCATGTTGCTCGACAGCGCCGAGCGGTAGAATGACGACGGGTTTATGCACGCCGGCTGTCGCGTGTCTTTCCGTATCCGGGGAGGTCATCAGCGCAAAGCTGGATCCAGGCGGGATCGGCAAGGCCGGAGCTGGCTCGTTCATCGTGCTGCCTCGACAAGCCGCGCCTTGGCGTAGGTCATGCCGGAATCGGCCAGGAGAGCGACCATGATGATTGCCCCCTTGTAGAGTTCGAGGCTGGACGGGTCCGTGCCGAACACCCGAAGCGCCGTCGTCAGCAGGCTGACGATCAGGGCGCCGACGACCGCGCCCCACACCGTTCCCCGTCCGCCAAAAATACTGGTGCCGCCGAGCACGGCAGCGGCGATCGCGTCCAGAAGCAGCGAGGTACCACCGATATTGGGCGTCACGACAGGCACCCGGCTGATCATGATCACAGCCGTCAGGAAGACGAAGATACTGGAGGCGCAATAGACGAGGATCGTGTGTTTCGTCACCGGGATGCCGGCAAGTTCCGCGGCTCCGGCATCCGACCCGAGCGCATAGGTACGCAGCCCGAAACGGCTGTGCCGCATCAGGATTGCTGCTACGGCGACGATCAGGAGTGTTGCGAAGATGACATTGGGAATGCCGAAGCTGCGCTCGATGCCGACCGCGCGAAGCGTCGGATCCTTCAGCATCAGGACGCCTTTGGAGGCAACGGCAAGCGTTGCGCCCTGCAGCGCGACCATTGTGGCCAGCGTCGTCACGAAGGGCGGTATCTTCAACAGTGCGATAACGGCGCCGTTCGCGAGGCCGATCACCACCATCACGGCAAAGCCGACGAGCAGGGCAAGCGGCAGGCTGGCGCCGCCGTCGATCAGGCTGGCGATGAAGACGGCGCAGAAGGCGACGCCGACGCCGGCGGACAGGTCGATGCCCGCCGTCAGCAGAACGATCAGAGCCCCAAGCGCCAGGATGGCGATCGGGGTCGCCTGGGCGACGATGTTGATGAGGCTGGCGGTTGAAACGATGCGGGCGTCGATGAGCGCGAAGATCGCCAGCAGGATGACCAGCAGGATCAACGGCGAGAGGTCGAGAAAGCGCCTGCACCAGATGTTCTGTTGGCGGGTCATGAGGATCCTCTCATCGGATGTGCCAATCTTCGACCGGTTCGCGCAGGCCTGATTTGACGCTGCGCAGGATGGCATCATTGACGGCGACGGCGCGCAGGGCGTCGCCGACCGGCATCACGAAAGGGGTGTCGTCGCGAACCGCCGAAATGAAATGGTGGACCTCCTCGAAGAGATCCCCGGTGACACGGCCATTGACGGTCGGCCAGTGCAGGGCGTCGGGTTGCGACCACTGTCCACGCGACAGGATGCGTAGACCGTGGTCGCGCACGTCGAGGTCGATCATGCCTTCCGTGCCGATGATTTCCGTGCGTGCCCAGATGCCGGTCGGAACGGTCGGTGGCAGCGTCCAGCCGAAATAGAGCTGTCCGCTCATTCTGTTCGACAGCTCGACGGTGGAGAAGATCGCGTCTTCGGATCGAACTCCGAGCGAAGGCATGAGCTTGGCGACGGGCCGAGAGTAGACGGCGATGATGTCCGAACCTGAGATCCATTGCAGCGCATCGACGTCGTGCACGCCGAGGTAGAAGCAGACGCTCGAATTTCCGTTCATGCGAAGACCGACTTCGCGATTGGTGAAACGGCCGCTGCTGCCGTGGATCGGCTCGCCGATCCGCCCGGATTTCACCGCTGCCGCTGCCTCGCAATAGCGCGGGTCGAACCGCAGGATGTGGCCGACCAACAGGCGCGCGCCGTTTTTCTCCGCCGCTCTAGCAATCGCCTTGGCAGCGGAAAGATCGTGAGCCATCGGTTTTTCGAGCAGCACCGGCTTGCCGGCATCGAGCAGCGTGCGGCAGACGTCTTCATGCAGCGTGTCGGGTGCCGCCACGATATAGGCGTCGGCGGCATTGGCGGCCAGCGCGGTGGCGGCATCGCGGAAATGCCGGGCACCGAAATCGGACGCGGCCTGGCTTCCCGAGGCAGGATTCGGATCAACGAATGCCGACAGTTCCGCGACAGGGCTAGCGGCAACCACCTGCGCATGCAGGAGGCCCATGTAGCCGGCACCGACGATGGCGATCTTCAGCTTGCTCAAAGGGTTTCTCCTCACAGGCATGGTGCAAGGTTGGATGCTGGCCGGGGTGCGCAGGCTGGTGGTGTGATCGTGCGATCACCGAAAGCCAGCGTCATCACGTCTTCTTCCGTCGCCCCACGAGCCAGCGTGCCGACAGAGTGGCCTTCGCGCATGACGACGATGCGGTCGGCAACGCCGAGAACCTCGGGCAACTCGCTCGACACCATGAGGATCGCCGCGCCTTCGGCCTTCAATCTTGCGATCAGTTGATGGAGTTCGGACTTAGCGCCGACGTCGACGCCGCGTGTCGGCTCGTCAAGCAGGATTATCTTCGGCTTGGTGGCCAGCCATTTGCCGATGACGACCTTCTGCTGATTACCGCCCGAAAGCTCGATGGTCATCTTGTCGGGCTGGGCCGGCCGCACGCCGAGTGAGCCGATGAGATCGCGGGCGAGTGCCAGGATGCGGCGAGGTCTCAGCAGGCCGAATTGACTGTTGTCGCGAATCCAGGCGAGGGACAGGTTATCCCTGATCGACATCGTGCCGACGAAGCCTTCCAGATGCCGGTCTTCCGGTATGTAGACGATGCCGGCGCGATTGGCGGCCTTGGTGTCGCCGCCGGTCTGCTGCCCGCCGAAAATTCTGAGCGTGCCGCCATGCATGGGTTCGAGGCCGGCAATCAGCCTGAGCACTTCGGAGCGGCCGCTGCCCATCAGGCCGGCGAGCGCGACGATTTCGCCCCTGCACACGCTGAGCGTGGCCGACTTCAAGAGCTTGCCATCGGAGATGTTGCTGATCTCGATCGCGGTTTCGCCGACTTGCGCTTCGAGATAGGGGAAGATGTCGCCGACATCGCGCCCGACCATCATGGAGACGATCTCGGCCTCGCTGGTCTGGCGGGTCTGGCGCTCGCCGATGAAGCGTCCGTCACGCAGAACGACGACGCGGTCGCACTGGCTGAAGATCTCCTCCATCTTGTGCGAGATGTAGAGGATGCCGGCGCCGCGAGCTCTCAGCCTGTCGATCAGGTCGTAGAGTTGGTCGCGCTCGCGGTTGGAGAGCGCGCTGGTCGGCTCGTCCATGATGAAGAACCAGGCATCGGACAGAACGGCACGGGCAATTTCCACCATCTGCCGGTGCCCGACGGAAAGCGTTCGCAGCTCCGCGCCAATGTCGATGTCGAGCGACAGCTCGTCCATGATGGATTTTGCATCTCGCCGCATCCGGGCCCGGTCGAGAAATCCCAGGCGGGTATGCGGTTCGCGGCCGATGAAGAGATTCTCGGCCACCGTCAGGTCCGGCGAAAGGCTGAAATGCTGATGGATGACGCTGATGCCCTTGGCGTCGCTGGGGGAGTGGAACTGGACGGCGTTGCCGTCGATGATGATCTCACCCTCGTCCGGGCGATGCAGACCGGAAATGCACTTCACCAGCGTCGATTTCCCGGCCCCGTTCTCGCCGGCAAGTCCCACTACCTCACCGGCCGAGACGGCAAAGCTGACACCGTCGAGTGCTTTGACGCCCGGAAAAGACTTGCCAAGCCCGCGCAAGGCGATGCTGTGTTTGCCGACCGGTGTTGCGGCGGTGTTGCGGGGCGACGGGGTGGACTTGCGGCCACCGGTCTTGAACAGGGCGGCGACACTCTCCGGCTGGCTGGTGAGAACGGCCACCAGAATGAGGCTCGCGGTCACGAAATAGATCAGGATCTGCGGTACCTGCAGGAAGGACAGGCCGGTGTTGATGACGCCCAGCAGCAGCGCCCCGATCGCCGTTCCCCAGATGGAGCCCTGGCCGCCGGACAGTTTCGTGCCGCCGATGATCGCGGCTGTGATGGCTGTAAATTCGAGCCCGGTGCCGGCAAGCGGCTGTGCCGAACCGAGACGACCGATGGTGAGGATCGCGCCGAGTCCGGCTGTCGCACCGGCAATCAGGTAGACGGAGATGCGCACGAGGTCGACGGGAACCAGTGAGGCCCGCGCCGCGCCCGCATTTCCGCCGACCGCATAGATCCAGCGTCCGTAGACCGTACGATTGAGCACGAACCACCAGAGGCCCAGGCAGATGGCGGCGATGATGACGGAGACCGGCAGGAGGCCGATCGTCTCGCGTCCCGCGAAAAGCAGGACCGGATCGGCGACCGCGATGCTGGATGCGCCGGAGAGGCTGAGCGCCAGGCCGCGCGCAAACGCCATGGTGGCGAGCGTTGCGATGAATGGGGAGATGCCGGCAAAGCCGATCAGCGTTCCATTGAGCAGACCGATTGCGGCACCGCCACCGATCGCGGCGAGAAGGCTCAAGCTCGCCGAGCCGGTTGCCGTGTAGGCAAGACCCGCGGCGATGCCGGAGCAGGCAAGATTGCTGCCGACGGAAATATCAATGCCGCGCGCGATGATCACGGCCGTCATGGCAAAAGAGATGAGGGCGATGACCGCACTCTGCTGCGCGATGCTGACAAGATTGCCGGTCGACAGAAAACGCGGATCGATCCAGCCGAAGACGGCGATGGCGACCAGTAGCACCGCGATGAGAACCGGTTCGTTGCGCCGCAGTAACGGAGAGGTCCAGGACTGGAACATGGGTCGGTCCTCTTATCGAGCATCATGCGCGGTCACCACGGAGCGGCGACGGCGATCGTCAGGAAAAGGGGACGCCGGATGATACGTCATCCGGCGCTTGAGCCGCTTTTAGGCTGTTACTTTGCCAGGGTCATGGCGGTCGCCGGAACCTTGGGACCGAGTTGCTCGGTATAGTTCTTGGCTTCCACCGCCTCTTTGTCGGTGTTGATGTATTCGAAGGTGAGACCATCCGCCTTGAGCTTCGCGGCCGTCGCATCCGAGGTCACGAAATAGGTCGGCATGTAGAGATCCTGCGGCAGCTTTTCGCCGTTGGCCAGGCGAGCGGCAACGGCGATGTTCCAGTAGCCGACACGATAGGCGCCGGTCAGCACGTCCATCACCATCTTGCCGTCGTCGATCAGCGGCTTCATCTCGGCGTCGCCGTCATAGCCGCCGTAGAGCAACTGGGTTCCCATCGAGCTGGCGACTGAATCGGCTGCCAGGCAAAGGCTGTCGGAGATGCAGCCGATGGCCTTCAGATCCGGATAGGTGGTGAGCCATGTCTGGGCGGCATTGGTTGCCTTGGCGGCATCCCAGCCGGTCGGCTCGATGCCGACAACCTTGATGTCCGGAAACTCCTTTTTCAGGGTTTCGACAAAGCCTTTTTCGCGCGTGTCGGACACGAAGTTGCCACGCGAACCGACAAGCAGGGCGACTTCGCCCTTGCCGCCAAGCGACTTGCCGAGCGCGCGGGCAACCATCGACATGTTGTCGTAGTCCGGATAGAGCGTCGAATAGTTCGAGCCGGCCTCGACCTTGTTGCCCATGGTGATCACCGGAATGCCGGCGGCGGTGGCTTTCTGGATGACCGGAATGACCGCGTTCTTGTCGATCGGATCGATCAGGATCGCGCTGACGCCCTGATTGATGAAATTCTCGATGATGCTGACCTGTTTTTCCAGACTGCCCTCGGCGCTCTGCCAAGTGGATTTCACCCCATAGTCGGCGGCAGCCACGTCGCCCGCTTCCTTCATGCGGACGAAGAAGGAGTTCTGCAGGTCGATTGCCGCAAGCCCCAAAACCTTTTCCGCGGCAAGCGAGGGCGTCGCGATGGCGAGTGCGAGCAGAGCAATGGATGCTTTCAGGGAAATGCGCATGTTTCAGTTCTCCTCTTGTTGCGACAGGACGATTCTTCGCCTCTTTTTCATGTCCCGCACGACGACCGTCCCAGTGACAGGCATTCCGGCGGTATTTCGCGGCACTCGTGCCGTATTCATGTCAGGGCCGCGTCTGCGTGGACCGGCCTTGCTCAACCTCAGCCATTCAGGCCCTCGACACCGGCGCCACAGACAAGCCCGGCGATGCGGGCGCCGCGCGGTGGCTTGAAAGCGCCGCTCATCAAGGCGGCCAGCGATGCCGCGCCGCTGAGGTCGGCGGCGATGCCGAATTCGAACCAGAGCAATTCAGCGGCCTTCTGCATGTCCGCATCCTCGACAAGGACAATGTCGTCGACGTGCTTGGCGACGATCTCGTAGATGCTTTCGTCCGTGCGGCCGCAGGCCATGGTCGCCACCTTCGTCGTTATCTCGGGCAAGCGAACGACACGGCCGGCAGCCAGGGAGGCGTGAAGGGTCGGTGAACCGGTCGGCTCGACACCGATGATCCTGGCTTCGGGTTTGACGTGCTTCAGGACTTCGGACATGCCGCTGATGAGCCCGCCACCGCCGATCGCGACGATGTAGATGTCGGCATCGGGCATTTGATCGACCATCTCCAGCGCCACGGTTCCCTGACCGGACACGATCTGCGCATCGGCGAAGGGATGCATGTAGAAGGCGGCGCTCGCCTTTGCCTCGGCCAATGCCGCCTCATGCGCTTCATCCCAGACATTGCCTTCGAAGCGAACGTCAGCCCCCCATTTGCGCAGCTTTTCCGCCTTCAGCGGGCTTGCATTGTTCGGCAGGTAGATGGTGGCGGGAACGCCGGCCCGGGCAGCCACATAGGCGGTGGCCAGGCCGTGATTGCCACCGGATGCGGCGATCAGTCCGTTTTTGATCCGGCTTGGCTCGAGCGTTTTAACCCGGTTCGTGGCGCCCCGAATCTTGAAGGAGCCGCTCACCTGGAGGCATTCCAGTTTCAAATAGACATCATTTTGAAGGTTTGCGCCCGTGGCATGGTCGAGCTTGACGACCGGGGTGCGCCGTATGAAGGGGGCAATGCGCCGGGCAGCCGCCATGATGTCCTCATGGCTCATCGGTCAGTGCCTCCGGATATTCGTTGGCAAGCACGAAGCAGCAATTCCCCGGACGCACGCGGCCGGGCTGACGCTTGGCGAAAACGATGCCGTCGATGGGGTGAAGGAGATCGATGGGCGCGCGTGACGGCGTGTGGAGGAAGTGAATGCGTCCGGCAAGGTCGCCTTTGCTGACGGCACTGCCGAGCGGGCTCAAGGGTTCGAAGACACCGTCCTCCTCGGAAAGCAGATAGCCTTCGCTTCCGGGAACCTTGAGCACGCGCGCGTTGGCGCCAGGGGCGATGTCAGGCGCGCCATTCAGAACGCCTGCATGTTTCAGCACATTGCGGATGCCCCTACGGCAGATGGCCAGCGCATCCGGACTGACAAGGCCGCCGCCGGCCATCTCACTGCCGATGACGATCAGCCCCTGGTGGTTGGCGGACGCGGTCGAGGTCCGGGTTTCACCGAGATTGTCGACCATGACAACGGTCGGCGCCCCGAAGGCGAGCGTCGCCTTGATGTTCTTGCGATGCCCCTGCGCGGTCGGGGAGGGCTCGATGATCGCGCTCGGCAGGATCATCAGGGACGAACCGCCGGAATGGAGATCCAGGAAGTAGTCGGCCTTCGGAAACAGGATGTCATGCACATAGGCCGCGATCTGGCTTGTCAGCGTGCCGTTGAAATCGCCCGGAAAACTGCGGTTGAAATTTAACCCGTCGACCGGGGAGGTGCGGGTGCCGGCCTCGACGGCCCGAATGTTGATGGCCGGAATCGCAATGATGCGTCCGGCAATATCCCGTGAATCGATCTCGCGCAGAAGCTCGCCGAGCGCGATCGGCCCCTCATATTCGTCGCCGTGGTTGCCACCCTCGATCAGGACCGTCGGACCGTCACCGTTCTTGATGACGGCGAGCGGAACGCGGACCGTGCCCCAGGCATCGTCGTGCGGCGATTGGGGCACATGGAAGAAACCGATCTGCTTGCCCTCGCGATCGAAATCGACCGACGTGTAAACACTGTTGTTCCGGGGAATGATGGTCGCGCGGACAGTGTTTGCAGGTCTCGGTACGGTCATCGGGTCGGCCTCGAAATTCATTGTCCCCGTCATCATGTCAGTTTTATATATGGTGTCAAGTTTGGATATAAAACCAATGGCAATTCCGATTTCTTGTCTCTATCGTGCGGGACCACCGGGGATTCTTCGAATGGCAGATGACGCAAAAGAGAGTGGCAAACCGACCTATTCGGCCCCGGCGCTGACCAAGGGTCTGGATGTCCTGGAACTGCTGGCGGAGGCGCGGGCGCCCTTGACGATGAAGGAGATCGCGGAAGGCCTCGGCCGTTCGAAGAATGAGATTTTCCGGATGCTGATCGCGCTGCAGGAGCGTCAATATATCGAGCGCAACGCCGAGACCGACGCCTATTCGTTGACCGACAAGCTTTTCAAGCTGGGGCTGCACACGCCGAGCGCTCAGGATCTCATGTCCGCCGCCATGCCCGAGCTGACGCAGATTGCCGGGGACTCAAATCAGTCGCCGCACCTGGTCGTCTTCAATCATGGCTTGACCGTTGTGACCGCGGCCGCTCCCGGCGGCGAGGACATGGCGTTCACGCTGCGCCTCGGCTACGGCCGCCTGGCCACCGACGCGACCTCCGGCCATGTGATACTTGCCTTCCAGTCACCAAAGGTCGCAGCGCGGATGATCGATGAATGTGCGGCGCATTCACCGGCGCCGCTGGATCGTGACGCGCTGGAAAAGCAGCTTCGTACCATCCGCGCGGACGGCTACTGGATGCGCGAAAGCCGCGACTTCGTCGGCATCACCGATATCTGCTGTCCGGTCATCGGACCGGACGGCAGCGCCGTCGCCTCCATTATCGTCGCCTATATCAATCGCCATACGCGTGAAAGCCGCCATGCCTTTACTCTGGAGGTCCTGCGGGCTGCCTGCGATCGCATCTCCATGAAGCTGTCACCGAGGGTTCGCTAAGGGATCGTGATGCGCTGAGGGCGCGGCGAAGCACCGTCCGCTGGCCGTTTGCACCGGATTGATAATACCAGTATAGGTCCAGTCAGGAATGTTTTGATCCTGGGTGCTTCTCGCGCGGGAGGAAGGGCAATGACAACCGTGAACCTGATCGGGCTTGTCAGTCGGGAAATGGAAGCGACAGCGTCCGATGTGCCGCTTTACAGACGGTTGAAATCGGCGATCGAGGCAGCGATCCGTTCCAATGCTTTGAAAGCCGGCGCGGTTCTGCCGGGCGAGCGGGTTCTGGCGGAAGCCCTGTCGATCTCGCGAGTCACTGTGAGAAAGGCCCTGGCGCTGCTCGAAGAGGAAGGGCAGCTCAATCGCCGGCACGGTTCCAAAACCGAGATCGGGTCGCGGGTCGAGAAATCGCTTTCGACGCTGACGAGCTTTTCGGAGGACATTCTGGCGCGCGGCCTGAAGCCTGGATGTCTATGGCTTTCCAAGCAGATAAGCCGTCCATCCCCGGCCGAAATGATGGCCCTGGGTATTGCGGGCAATACCAATGTGGTTCGCATGCGTCGTGTGCGGACAGCCGATGGCGCGCCGATCGCCGTCGAGGTCTCGGCCGTGCCGGTTCGCTTCCTTCCTTCGCCCGAGATGGTTCAGGATTCCCTTTATGAAGCGCTTGATGCACGCGGCTTCCTGCCTCAGAGGGCAATCCAGCGCATGCGCTCGCGCGGCGCATCGCTGGAGGATGCAAAACACCTTCATTGCGACGCGGGCGCACCGTTGCTGATGACCGAGCGCCGCTGCTTTCTCGCCGACGGACAGATCGTGGAATACTGCGAGACACGCTACAAAGGCGACGTCTACGATTTCGTCTTCGAGCTGCAAAGATAATACCAGTTATGAACTGGTTGTAATCTGGTATTTTCCATTTATCGTGATGGCGACAAGGGAGTGCCGACGTGCAGCGGGAAGACATTGCCAACAGTCTCATCGTGTCCTGCCAGCCGGTTCCCGGCGGCCCGATGGACAGTGCGCAATTCGTGACAGGCTTTGCCAGGGCCGCTGTTGAAGCCGGAGCCAAGGCGCTGCGCATCGAATCCGTGCCCTATGTCGCGGCCGCCCGCCTGGCCGTCCGCGTGCCGATCATCGGTATAGTCAAGCGCGATCTCACCGACAGCCCTGTGCGCATCACACCCTATCTGGCCGATGTCGAGGCCCTGGCCGAGGCCGGCGCCGATATCATCGCTTTCGATGCGACGGACCGTGTCCGTCCCGTTCCTGTCGACGAGCTTGTAAAAGCCGTCAAGGCCCGGAACAAACTGACCATGGCCGATTGCTCTTGCCTTGACGATGCGCGCCGGGCCCTTGCCACGGGTGTCGATTTCGTCGGCACGACGCTTTCCGGCTATGTCGGCGGGCCGGAGCCGGAGGATCCGGACATCGCCCTCATCGCTCAAATGCGAACCCTGACCCCCTACGTCATTGCCGAAGGGCGTATCCGGTCGCCTGAGCAGGCGGCTGCCGCCGCGCGCGCCGGCGCCTGTGCCGTGGTTGTCGGCTCGGCGATCACCCGTACCGAGCACGTCACCTCATGGTTCCACCAGGCGCTTTCCGACGCCTATGCGGCGAGGGGCGCGCAAACCGCCCTTGGCACAAGTGTCCTGGGCCCAACCGTTCTGGGCCCATCCGTCCTGGGCCCATCCGTCCTGGGCATCGACATCGGGGGAACCAAGACCATGGCCGCGCTGGTCTGCGATGGCACGGTGATCGAGGACAAGATCGTGCGGACCGCGCGAGAGGCTGGACCCGACGCCTGGCTGGCATCCCTCGCGCAAAGCACGTCAGCCTGGTCGAGCCGCTTCAGCCGCATCGGCATTGCGGTGACCGGACTGGTGCAGGATGGACGCTGGTCGGCATTGAATCCGGCAACCCTTGGCATTCCCGACGGCTATCCGCTGGTCGAAAGGGCATCCGCTGTTTTCGGCAAACCGGTCTGTGCGTTCAACGATGCCCAGGCGGCTGCCTGGGGCGAATACAAATTCGGCGCCGGGCAAGGTCGCGACATCGTCTTTCTGACCATCTCTACCGGAATTGGCGGCGGCATCGTTTGCAACGGCCGATTGCTGTCCGGTCTAGCCGGTCACTTCGGTCTGATCCGTGGTCTGTCTGAAGACCGGGCTCCGCTCGAAGACAGCACGTCCGGCCGCTGGATCGCTTCGGAGGCCCTCAAGGCCGGTTCCAAGGCGGACGCCGCCGATGTGTTCGGACACGCGCTGAAGGGCGAGGACTGGGCCGGCGCCATCGTCTCGCGAAGCGCCTCGCGGGTCGCGGCGCTGTGCCGGGACATTCAGATGATGTTCGATCCGAAATTGATCGTCATCGGTGGCAGCATCGGTCTTGCAGAAGGCTATCTCGACCGGGTGCGCGCACATCTGAGCGAGGTCCCGCCGCGCCTTTCCCCCCATCTCGTGGCGGCGAAGCTCGGAGGCCACGCCGGCGTCATCGGTGTTGCCGATCTTGCCGAACGGGCAAGGTAACGGCGCCCCGGTCGTGTCATGCAAAAATCATCAAAAAAGAAGGGAACGATCATGAAATTGAGCAGGACATCTTTTGCGCTTATGGCCACCCTCCTTGCGGGGACGGCTTTGCCGACCTTTGCCAACGCAACCGTGACCGTGCTCGGCTGGCCTGGCGGCTCCGAGGAAACCGCACTGCGGGCAACCGTGGAAACCTACAACAAGCAGGCCAGCGATGCCGACAAGGTGGAACTGCTGTTCTTCAACCGGGAAGGCTTTTACGACAAGCTGCAGGCTGACATGGCGGCCGGATCCAGTGCCTTCGACGTGAACCTCGTCGCCACCTACTCGCTCGGTCGCTACGCGCCCTATATGGAGCCGGTCGATCTTGGCGCGGACGCGGCCAAGATTTTCGGCGAATCCGTTCTCAAGACGATGCAGTTCGACGGCAAGCAATACGGCGTCCCGACAGACCTTTCGTTGCACTTCATGTCCTACCGCAAGGATCTCATCGACGCCTTGATCAGGGATGACGCCGCCAGGAAGACCTATGGTGAAATCGCCCGGAAATATCTCGGCAAGCCCCTGCAGCCGAAAGACCCGGATAGCTGGACCTGGGACGACTGGGCGGCCACCGCCCTCTATTTCACCAAGCAGGTGAACCCCGACAGCCCGGTGCGTTATGGCACAGTCCTGCAGATGAAGAACCTGCTGTTCAACATGATGGTCTTCCAGTCCCTGCCGCGTTCCTACGGCGGCGACTGGATGGACAAGGACGGCAATGTCACGGTGGATTCCGATGCCTACAAGACCGGCCTCGAACTCTACAAGAAGCTCTATGATGCCGGTTCTTCGCCCAAGGATTCGCTGAGCTACGAATATGCGGAAACCAACGCGGCCTTCGCATCCGGCCAGGCCGCGACGGCGCTGCAGTGGAATGCCGCGGCGGCGGATCTGACCAGCACCGAAAAATCCCCGGCCGTCGCCGAGGTGACCGGGATCGTCGCGCCACCGGCAGGTCCCGACGGACGCGCCGATCACATCCACGGCCTTGGTTTGGGCCTTAACAAGAACGCCAAGAACAAGGAAGGCGCCGTCAAGTTCCTGAAGTGGCTCGCCACCGAGGATGCGGCCTTGCTCTATGCGCGCAGCGGCGGTTCGCCGGCATTGTCTCCCAATGTCGTCGCCAAGGTTGCGAAGGAACGTCCCGACCTCGTCAAGCTCGGCGAATTCGCCAGCAAGTACGGCTATGTCATGACCGGAGCGACGTCCGCGAGTGCGCTCCCGGTCTATGAACTGCAGGCAAAGGAGTTCACCGGCTACTGGTCCGGCCAGCAGAGCCTCGAGGATGCGCTCGCCCACACCAAGGCGGGCATGCAGGACCTTCTCAAGAAATGAACCATTTGCCGGACGCCGGGTCGAGGCTCGGTGTCCGGCGCGTTTGGCGGATCGACATGGCCCTTGTGACACGTGCCGAAGGCAGGATGTATCTGACGCCGCTGGTCGGCTTCCTGCTTCTGTTCCTCGGCTTTCCGGCGATCGTCAATCTGATCTATTCCGTTTCGACCGTCACATTCGAGACGCTGCGCAGTCCGGTGTTGAGTGGTTTCGCCAACTATGTCGCGGTGTTGAACGACCGCGAATTCTGGAGCTCGGCCTGGTTCTCTCTGCGCTTCGGTATTCTTACCGCATCAGCGGAATGTCTGATCGGCCTTTTCCTTGCCATCTTCCTGGCGCCGCTTCTGAGCAAGCGACCAGTCCTGATGGCGCCGTTGATGCTGCCGCTTATGGTCGCGCCGGCCATGGTCGGTCTCATGTACCGGCTGGTGCTGCATGAATTCGCGGGCCCCGTCCCCTACTATCTCTTCGAATGGTTTGGCGACAGCCCGGCCTTCCTCGACATCAACAATGCCTTCCGCACCCTTGTCGTCGTGGAGACGCTGCAATGGACGCCTTTCGCCTTCCTGCTCTTCTACATGGCGTATTCGGCCATACCGCTCGACGTGCGCGAAGCCTCCTCGCTCGATGGCGCATCACCGTTTGAGATCGTTCGGTGGATCGACCTGCCGTTGATGAAGCCGACGCTGGTCATCGCGTTTTTCATCCGTTTCATCGACGGTTTCCGGGTGTTCGACAATGTCTATGCGCTGACCGGCAGTGGCGCTGGCGGTTCAACGACGTCCTTGTCGATCTACATCTACCAGGCCTTCTTCAAGGAAGGGGCTATCGGCAAGGCGGTCGCCGCTTCGGTTGTCTTGTTCCTGGCGTCGTTCATCGTTCTCCACGGCCTTAACCGGCTTGCCGGCCGCAGGAAGCGTTGACGATGGTCAGGGCACTGCGCTGGATCGTTTTTGCCATCGCCGTGCTGGCGATGAATTTCCCCATTATCGTGACGCTGATCACATCGCTCAAAAGCCAGCGCGAGCTTTCGACGAACCCCGGTTTGTGGATCAGCCAACCGACGCTCGACAACTACCTGGAGGTTCTGACGCAGACCAGCCGCTTCAACATCTATGCCTACCTGCTGAACAGCACCGTGGCGGCGCTGATCGGAACCGGCCTTGCGATCGTGCTCGCGTTCCCGGCTGCCTATGCGATCGCGCGTAGCGAGGCGGGAAAGCGCTTGGTCCTGCCGATCGTCATCAATCTTCGCGCCGTGCCGCTGATCATCTTCGCGATCCCACTTTACATGATGTACCAGTGGCTGGGCCTGCTCGATACGCGGATCGGGCTCGGGCTCATCCTGACCATCGTCAACGCGCCGCTTGCGCTCGTCATCCTGGTGAACGCGATTTCAGATGTACCGGTCGAACTCGACGAGGCGGCGAAAGTCGATGGCGCAAGTTCCTTGCAGGTGATGATGATGATCGTCCGGCCCGTCATCCGACCGGCGCTCGTCACAACCTTCATTTTCGGCTTCATCACTGCCTGGAACGAGTTCCTCTTCGGCCTCATGCTGACAACCAGCCGTGCCGTGCCGATGACGGTCGGCGCGTCCTTCTTCTTCGCCGCGAGCGGCGGCGGCGTAAAATGGGGAACCGCTTCCGCGGTCATGATGCTGGGCGCCTTGCCGCCGGCCTTGCTGGGTCTTGTGATGTATCGGCAGATATCAGGATTCCATGACCGCTGGAGCGGTCAAAGGCTAAAGCAAGACGAAGTTCGTCGTTCTGACTAGTTGGACAACCCTATCCGACAGGGCGAGCGCACTTGTCAGGCCAGGTGACTCGATCCCGAAAAGACTGATCAGCCGTCCGGACGGATCTGCCAGAACGTCGAAATCGCCGAACTGCAACCCGTTCGTTTTAGGCCGCAGCCCGCAATAGCTCGGCTCCAGTTCCCCGTCCCTCAGCCCCGGCCAATAGCGTCGGATGGCCGCGTAAAATGGTGTGGCCCGAGTTGGGTCGACCGCGTAGCCGACCTCATCGACGGGCTCGACGTCCGGCCCGAAACGAACCGATCCGGCCATATCCAGCGTCAGGTGAACTCCGAGGCCGCCTGGTTCCGGAACCGGATAAACAAGATGGTTGAAGGACGGGCGGCGTCCAAGCGCAAAATAATTGCCTTTGACATAGGTGACATCTGGGATTTTGCCGCCATGCCCGCCCGCAAGGCTCCGGGCAACGAGATGGGCTGACAATCCGGCCGCATTGATGACCAGATTTGCGGCGATCCGATAGCCTTCCATATCGCCGCCAAACTGGAGCTCGCAGCCCGTTTCGGCGACGTTGCCGCCGAGAACCGGCGCGCGAAACGCAAAGGTGGCACCGGCATTCTCGGCATCGCCCTGTAGCCCCAGCATCAGCGCGCGGCTGTCGACGATCCCCGTGCTTGGGGACAAAAGCGCGCCGGCAACCTCCAGTTCAGGTTCAAGCCGTTCCACATCCGCGCGGCTGAGCATCTCCAGGTCCGCAACACCATTGTCCGCAGCCTTGGTCCGGATCCCCTCCAGAATCGGCAATTCCGCGTCGCTGGCGGCGACGATCAGCTTGCCGATGCGTTTGTGCGGAATCCCGCGCGCTTTGCAATAGCGGTAAAGCGCGTTCTTTCCTTCGACGCATAGCTGCGCTTTCAGGCTGCCCTTCGGATAGTAGATGCCGGCATGGATGACCTCGCTGTTGCGGCTCGACGTGCCCAGCCCTGGGCTGTCCTCGGCCTCCACGACAAGAACTTCGCGTCCCTCGAGCGCCAGCCGCCGCGCAATCGCCAGGCCGACGACGCCGGCGCCGATGACGATACAATCGACTTTCTCGTCGGGGACCTCCATCGTCATTCGCCAGCCCCTGGGGCACAATGCAGGACGTGCAAGCAGGCCTCACCAGAATTCCGGCCCGCCGAAAGCACCACAAGCATGACATGTCACTCCATCGGCCGTTTCTGTCCGAGCGTGCAACGAAATAAAGCACCGCGATTGCGGCAAATACCATGATGTTGGTGATCGACGAAGCGCATAGAGCTCCGGCTTGACGCCATAGCGCAGTGCGCTCCAGGCGACCGATGGCATGGTAGGCGTGGCGCCGGGTAGAACGAGATATTCAGGCCATTGAGCGACAGCACGAAGGCTACGATCAGGCTGCCAAATAAGCCCGACCATGCAGGAATGCGTCATCGCCATCGATTATCGAGGCACGCCGGACAAGCTGGTCGCGGATTTCATCTCGGTGGTAAACCGCGTCTCCCAAGGCCACGATAGCCAAGTTGCGATGTAGTGGCGCGCCATGTTTGTCGTGTCCATGTCTTCGGAATACGCATGCGGTTCGGCTTCGATCCGGCTCGGCCCGGCGGCGCGCATGCAGGGTCAGTATGACCGCAGCCTCGCCGCTCCAGGAACGCATTCGCAATCAGCTTCGGGCTCAGTTCTTCGAGCGAATTCAAGTCGGTGAGCGGATCAACGAGGCGGAGATCGCGGCGACCCTTGGCGTCTCGCGTACACCTGTGCGTCACGCTCTGGTGCAATTGCCGGGCGAAGGGGTCGTAAGTTACGCGCACAACCGCGGCTCGATTGCTCAAGCGATCCAGCCGGGCGCTCGCCGAGATCAGGTGGGGTCGCTTTCTCTCGACGAGAAAGTGATGCGCGACATGGCACTCGGTGTCCTGGATGGGGTCATCAGCGAGCGGGCACTGCTGGCGCGCCATAATGCGACGCCGGGCGCGCTGACCTCGACGTTGCGCCGGCTGATGCGCGACCAACTCGCCGAACCGTCTCCCGAAGGCCGACATCGAAAGGCTGCTGCGCGAGATCAACGGCGAGGCGGATGAGCGGGACGATCAAGCCGCTTGAATTCGACGGCGCGTGCCCGCCGCAGCCCAGCTGCAAAAGCGCCGGTTCAATGTTTGATTCACTGAACCGCTCCAACTCATTGTTTTTGCGCGGCTACTGAAGGAAGGCCGCTGCACGCCTTTCCTGGAGTTGCGCTACAGAAACTATCCCCGGCCCAGGATCATCTCCGCTGCCCGCTGCCCGATCATCATGCTGGGGGCATTGGTGTTGCCGCCGATTAGCTTCGGCATCACGGACGCATCCGCGACCCGCAAGCCACTGATGCCGCGCACCTTGAGCGTTGCCGGGTCGACGACTGCCATCGCGTCGGTCCCCATCTTGCACGTCCCCACCGGATGATAGACGGTGAGCGCTTCGGCACGCAAATAGGCGAGGATCTCGTCATCGCTGCGAACATCCTTGCCCGGCAGCATCTCCGTCCCCCTGATCGGGTCGAACTCGGATGCGGCAAAGATTTGACGCGCGATCTTGATGCCTTCCACCAGCACCCTGGCGTCCTCGTCGTTCGAGAAGAAGCGATGATCGATCAGCACATCCCGGTTCGATGCCTGGCCTGACAGTTTGAGTTCGCCGACGCTTTTGGGCCTGAGCACGCAGGTGTGGATTGCGTAGCCATGGCCGTACTCCACCAGCCTGCCGCGATGGCTGCGATAGCCGGGCACGAAGTGGAACTGGATGTCGGGAATGCCGTTCGTATACTTCGTCCGGGCAAAGCCGCCGGCTTCGACGTAGTTGGTGGTGAGCATGCCCTTGCGGCCGGCAAAATACCGGAAGGGCGCAGCCAGCACGCGGGGCAGGTTGGGCAGCGACAGGCCGAGCGTCTTCGTGCTCGAGGAGCGGACCGTGATCATGCCGTCGATATGGTCCTGAAGGTTCTTGCCCACGCCCGGCAGATCGACAATCGGCTCTATGCCGATCGCCTGCAGCTCGGCGGCTGCGCCGATGCCGGACGCCAGCAAGATCTTCGGTGAATTGATCGCCCCGGCCGAAAGCACGATTTCGCGGCGGGCCGACAGCGTCTTCTGCTCGCCCCTGTGCCGCACCCGTACCCCTGTCGCGCGCCCCTCGGCTATATCGAGGTCGATCACTTCGCATTCGCTGAGGATTGTGAGATTCTTGCGATCGAGCACCGGGCGCATGAAGGCGGTGAAACTGCTGAAGCGCTGGCCGCGATCCTGGGTGACATTGTAGATGCCGAGGCCGAACTGGCTTTCGGCATTGAAGTCGCTGTTGGCCGGAAGACCGGCATTGTTGCCGGCCTTGACGAACATCGACGACAGCACATTCGGATCGCGCGGCTTGTCGACCAGCAGTTCCCCGCCTGTACCGTGGTAGTGCGGGTCCTGGCCAAGCAGGTTGCGCTCAAGCTTCTTGAAGACGGGAAGCACGTCGCTGAATGCCCAGCCTGCGCAGCCGAGTCGCGACCACTCGTCATAGTCCTGCGCGGCGCCCCTGATGTAGACCATCGAGTTGATGGAACTGGAGCCGCCCAGCGCCTTGCCGCGATTGACCGGAATCCTGCGGCCGTTGAGGTTGGGCTGAGGCACGCCGACATAGCAGTAGTCATAGTTCGGATTGCCGTAGAGCGAGAGGATGCCGGCAGGCACCTTGACCCGCAGCCCGCTATCGCTGCCGCCGGCTTCGATCAGGCACACTTTGTGGGACGGGTTGGCGCTCAGGCGATTGGCAAGGACACAACCGGCCGAGCCTGCGCCGATGACGATGTAATCGTAGTCAAGATTTTCGGTCTGCATGGCCAGCCCCTTTGAGAATGGAGATGCCGGGGCGGCGCGCGCCCCGGCTGAGCGGCTCATTGCAGAAGCTGCGTCCAGACCTTGGTGACGAGTTCCTGCGCCGCCGGCGAGCAGGCCTGGCCCATCTTGACGGGAACGGTCGGGAACAGCTCCGGAGCGTTCTCCTTGTTGTAGAGCGCCTTGCTCTCGTCGATCTTCACCGGCGAAGAGTGGCCGTAATAATTGTACTGCGCCGTCGCGTTGTCGATCTGGGTCATGAAATCGATGAACTTCTTGGCGTTCTCGATATTGGCCGCGCCCTTCGGCACGACATAGGAATCCAGCCAGCCGACCAGACCTTCTTTCGGCATCGCGTATTCGACATTGGCCTTGTCGTTGCGGCGAAGCCTCATGGTGTTGCCGTCCCACCAGAAATGGGCGGCAACCTCGCCGCTGCCGATGCGGTTTTCGATGTTGTCGCTGGAATAGGCCGCCACGAATGGCTTCTGCGCCAGCAAGAGGTCGAGCACGCGCTTCATCTCCTGCGGGTCTTCGCTGCAATATTTGATGCCGAGATAGTTTTCCGCTGCCGGAATGACTTCGTCGGGCTGCGCCAGGCTGGCGATCTTGCCGCGCAGCTCCGCCGGTGGCTCGAAATAGATCTTCCAGCTGTCGACCGGGCCTTTGTAGAGGTCGCGGTTGACGGTGTAGCCGGCATTGCCGAAGGCGAGCGGGATCGAATGATTGCCTGTCGCATCCCACCACGGTTTCTGCCAGTCCGGCAGGACTTGGCTGTAGGCCGCCATCGAACTGGCGCCGAAATCCTCAAGCAGCCCGCTGTCGATCATGATCTTCACGAAGTGCTGCGAAGGCGTGACGATGTCGTAGCCCGACGAGCCGGCCTGCAGCTTGGTCAGCAGGTCCTCGTTGGATGAGAAGGCGTCGACCGTGATCTTTATGCCGGTTTCCTTCTCGAATTTCGTGACCATCTCGGGCGAGATGGAATCCGCCCACGCGTAGATGGCCAGGCTGCCCTCGGCGACAGCGGGCGCGCTAAAGGCGAGGCTCATGGCACCGGCCATGGCGAGCGCTGCAATTTTGGTCGTCATGTCATTCCCCTGTTTGTTGTTCTCCCAGGGGCGACGATAACAAACCGTCGGGTTCGATAAATTCGATTTGCCCGACGCCTTGATTAGGAAAAACTACGCCGCTGCTATTGCCGTCGCTGAAGCACGAAGGCCACGGTCGCCAGCACCACCGAAACAATCATGATCAAGGTCGAGATTGCGTTGAGCTGCGGCGACACGCCCTGCTTGATCAGTGAGAAAATGTAGACCGGCAGCGTGGTGGCGCCGCCGGAATTCAACAGGTTGCTGGTGATGAAATCATCCATCGAGATGACGAAGGCGAGCATGGCGCCGGCGAAAACACCCGGCAGGATGAGCGGCAGCGTGACGCGACGAAAGGCGACCCAACCGGTTGCATAGAGATCGCGGGCGGCTTCCTCCAGATCGAAGTCCATTCCCTGCAGGCGGGCGCGTATCGGCAGGAAGGCGAACGGGATGCAGAAGGTGGTGTGGGCGATCATCAGCTTCACCATTCCGTTGGCGAGCCCGATCTCGGAGAAGAGGATCAGGACGGCGACAGCAACGACGATTTCGGGCAGGAGCAGCGGCAGGTTCACCACCGCTTCGGAGATGCGGCGGAAGCGGACATCGCGGCCGCGCACCAGCACCAATGCCGCCATCAACGCGACAAGGGTCGAGGCGACTGTGGCGACCGTGGCGACGAGCAGGGAGGTCTTCACCGCTGTCATCAGGTTGGCGTTGGACAAAGCGGTGGCGTACCAGTGCAATGAGAAGCCGCCCCAATTGGAGACGATCCGGTTCGCATTGAAAGAGTAGAACACCACGACGGCGATGGGCAAATAGAGATAGGCGAAGAAGATCGCGCTGAAGAGACCGAAGCCCGGATAGCGCCTGACATCATCGTCCGCGTTCATGCCGCACGCTCCAGGCCTTCGGTGCGCATCGAGCGCAGACCCTGGAAAATCAGGAAGACCATGACCGCGGCCATCAGCACGATGGCGATGGCGGCGCCGAGCGGCCAGTTGCGGGCGCCACCGAACTGTAGCTGGATGAGATTGCCCATCATCATGGTCTTGCCGCCGCCGAGCAGGGTCGGCTCCAGGACCGCGCCGAGGCTTGGAACGAACACCAGGATCGCGCCGGCGATCATGCCGGGCCGGGTGAGGGGCAGGATAACGCGGCGCAATGTGGTGAGGCGGTTGCCATAGAGATCATGCGACGCCTCGATGAGCGCAGGGTCGAGCTTCTCGATCGAGGCGAAGATCGGCAGGATCATCAGCGGAATGTAGCTGTAGACGAGACCGAGCAGCATGGCGGTGTTGCCGAACAGCAGCGAGTCCATGTTGTCGACGAGGCCGAGACCGCGAAGGGTCTTTTCGACGACACCGTCCTTGCCCAGGATGATGATCCAGGAATAGACGCGCACGATCATCGAAACCCAGAATGGCAGCGTGACGAGATAGATCAGCAGCACTTTGATCGCCGGCCGCTGCAGCGCGATGAAATAGGCGACCGGGAAGCTCAGGAGCAGGCAGATCGATGTTGTCACGGCCGACAGGACCAGCGTTCTGGCAACAACGATGAGATATTGCGGATTGAACTCCATCTCGCCGGTCCAGCCTTCGTTGAACAAAAGCTGCTTGTAGGGCGCTGTGGTGAACACATATTCGAACCCGCCGTAAGGTCCGCGCGTCGAGAACGACACCACGATGATGATGCCGATCGGGATGATCAGCGTCAGCAGCATGATGAAATGGGCCGGCAGCAGGCCGAGGACATTCCAGCCAGGACTTTTTGTGTGTGCCTTCATGCGCCGAGGATCCGCACGGATTCGGCGGCAAAGCCGACTTTTACCGATTGCCCGATTTCGAACATCTGGCCGCGGCTGACGCTGTTGCGCTTGGAGATGCGCAGCTTGGTGCCGCCCGCTTCAATCAGATAGTATGTGTAGCCGCCGAGATAGTTGGTGCTCATGATCGTGCCGTCGACAGCGATCGGGTTGTCCTGCGCGGGCAGGCTGATTTTTTCCGGACGTATCGAGATGAAGGCCTTCTGGCCGGCGACCGCTTTCTTGTGAGAGGCCGTCAAGGTCATGCCGAGCTGCGTTTTCACGGTTGCCTGCTCGCCGTCCACGGCAATCACGTCAGCATCGAGGAAGTTGGTCTCGCCGATGAAATCGGCGACGAAGCGGTTCGACGGCTCCTCGTAGATCGCCGCGGGTGTGCCAAGCTGCTGGATCTCGCCATCGCCGAGAACGCAGATGCGATCCGACATGTCGAGCGCTTCTTCCTGGTCGTGGGTGACGAAGACGAAGGTGATGCCGGTCTTGCGCTGCAGGATGCGCAGCTCGTCGCGCATGGCCTGGCGCAGCTTCAGGTCGAGTGCCGAGAGCGGTTCGTCGAGCAGCAGCACTTCCGGTTCCGGCGCCAGGGCGCGGGCGAGCGCGACGCGCTGGCGCTGGCCGCCCGACAATTGCTGCGGCTTGCGCCCGGCAAAGGCCTCCATATGGACGAGACGAAGCATATCGGCGACGCGCGCATCGCGGCGGCCCTTTGACCAGCCGAGGTTTTCGAGCCCGAAGCCGATGTTCTGTTCGACGCTCATATGCGGAAACAGGGCGTAGCTCTGGAAGACGGTGTTGACCCGCCGCTTATGCGGGGGGAGTCCCTGTATGTCCGAGCCGTGCAGGAAAATCTGCCCCGCCGTCGGCTGCTCGAAACCGGCGATCATGCGCAGCAGGGTGGTCTTGCCGCAGCCGCTCGGGCCGAGCAGCGTGAAGAACTCGTTGTCGTAGATGTCGAAGGAAACAGGCTTCAGCGCCTGATAGGTGCCGAACACCTTGGAGACGCCCTTGATCTCGACGGCCTTTCGAGGTGCGCCGTGGCCAGCCTCGTTATTCATGGTCAGGCGCTCCGGTCAGGACTTTTGCGAGCTCGGCGATGAAGGTGATCGACGCCGCGCCACTGAGAACGGGCGCGGCGTCGATCAGGTAAGTTACATCTTCTCCCATTTGCCGCTGCGGACGACGAACATGTCGATGTCGATAGCCATGTTGGTCTGTCCGTTGGCATCGAACGAGACGTCTCCCAGAATGCCATCGTGGTGGATGTCACGAATGGCCTTGCTCAGCGCCTCCTTGTCGTCGAGGCCTTTTTCCTTGATGACCTGAAGCAGGATCTGCGTCGCCTCGTAGGCATATTTCGCATAGGAGCCGGCGGGATCGGGATAAGCCTTGGTTTCATAGGCCTTGTTGAATTCCTCGAGCTTGGGGTTCGACTGGACGGCCGGAGTTCCGGCGATGGTGCCCTCGGCGGCAGCTCCCGCGATCTCGATGAATTTCGGGTCGTAGATGCCTGAAATTCCGTACATCGGCAGATTGCCCATGCCGAGGTCGGCCATCTGGCTGCGCACCAGCGCTGCTTCGGTGACGACACCGCCGAAATAGACCGCGTCGGGCGACGCTGCCTTCGCGGTAGTCAGCATGGCGCGGAAATCGGTCGTGCCGACAGCCGCGGCATCCGAAGAAACGACCTCGCCGCCGGCCGCCTTGAAGAAATCGCCGAACCATTTGGTGTTGGCCGCACCGTAGTCGGTGGTGTCGGAGATGATGGCGATCTTCTTGATCTTGCCTTGCTTGGCGATGGCTTCGGCCAGCGGTTTGTTCTCGTTGACCAGCGTCGGCGTCACGCGGGTCACGTTGGGGAAGTTCTGTTCGGTGATCTTCGGGCTGACTGCGCCCCAGACGATGAACGGCATCTGCGAGCGGTTGAAGACCGGGATCGTCGCCAACGCGACCGAGCTGTTCCAATGCCCCGTTGCCGCGACCACCGCGGGATCGTTGACCAGCTTCTGCGCCGCCGAAACGCCGACGGCCGGATCGGAGGCGTCATCGAGCACGACGCCTTCCACCTGGTGCGGATAGCCGCTGGCATTGGCCTGCTCGATGGCGAGCAGGAAGCCGTTGCGGGCGCCGAGGCCCTGCTGGGCGTTGCCGCCGGAGAGCGGCCCGATGAAGCCGAGCTTGATCTGGTCGGCCTGTGCCTGGGCGGCGCCCAGGGCGATGGCAAACAGAGAGCCGGCCAGAATTGACGATACGCGGATAAGCGCACTGCGCCTGTTTTGCATGGTTCCACCTCAAACAGAATTATCTGCCGCCGTCGTAGCGACCCGGCCGATCGTGATCGTCGGCTGATCATCAGTGTACGGGCGCGTATTCAGTGACGAAATTCGGAAATTGTGACTCGTGAGTTCGGAGATTCGTTCTGTCCGCCCGGGATGGCGATTGATACCTGTAGGCTTCAATCGAGAGACCGACCGCATGGCGGAACTGCTTGTCCAGCAACTGGTGAACTGGATAACCCTTGGCTGCATCTATGCCTTGCTGGCGATCGGATTCAGCCTGATCTTCGGTGTCTTGAACGTCATTCATTTCTCGCACGGCGATGTCGCGATGACGGCGCCGTTCATCACGCTGGCGCTTGCCCAGGCGTTGGCGACCGCTCTTGGCGCCTCGGGGCCCGCCTGGCTGATGCTTGCGGTTCCGGTCGCCGTGCTCGCCGTCGGTTTGATCGGCGTCCTGCTGGACAAGGTGGTCATCAGGCGCTTCCGCGATGCGCCCGCCATGATGGCGCTGGTGGCGACCGTGGCGCTCGGCATCGTCATCCGCGAGCTGATCCGCCATCTCTATCCGCAGGGATCGAACCCGCATGCCTTCCCGCGCCTGGTGTCGGGCATGGCTTTCGAAATCTCCGGCGTTGCCATCAGCTGGTTCGCGCTGCTGGTGGTGGTGCTGACCGTCGCGCTGGTTGCCATGCTGTTTGTCTTCCTGCGCATGACCCCGCTCGGGCTGCGCATCCGGGCGGCCTCGGAGGACCGGGTCGTGGCGCGCATGATGGGCATCCGCGATGCACGCGTCTTCCGTGCGACGTTCTGCATTGCCTCGGCTATCGGCGCCATCGCTGGACTTCTGTTCGCAAGCTATGCCGGCGTGACACGGTTCGACTTCGGCGTCATGGCCGGCCTGCTCGGCTTTTCCGCCGCGGTCATCGGCGGCCTCGGCTCGATGCCGGGCGCCATACTGGGCGGACTGATCATTGCCGGCATCGAAGTGCTGGCGCAGACATTCGTGCCGGACGGCGCTTCCTACCGGCTGGTCTTCGTCTTCCTGCTGGTCATCGCCGTGCTCATCTTCCGCCCCGCCGGCCTGCTTGGGCGCACCGTCATGGAGAAAGTCTAGCATGCAGGGTCGTGCTTCACCCGACGTGCCGGGCATAGCCGCGGCCACGGTCTTCGCCATCGCCTCGCAAATCATCGGGGCAGCGTTCCTGTACCTCATCCTCAGAGTCGACGGCGGCTGGCAGGTGGTCGGCCTGCTGGCCTTGCTCGGCCTCGGTTTCTATCTGCTGGAGAGGCTGCCGTGGATCGCCGACTATGCGTTGGCGAGCTTTGCCCGGGTTCCGCTCGTGGCGATGATCACTGCGGCGGTCATCGTGCTGGCCTTTCCGTTCTTCGTCGGATCCAACACCTATATCCTCCATCTGCTGATCGTCGCCGAGCTTTATGCGGTGCTGGCGCTGGCGCTCAATTTCCAGCTCGGCAGCGCCAACATTCCGAACTTCGCCACCGGCGCTTCCTACGGCATAGGCGCCTACGTGTCGGCGCTGCTGGCGATCAATTTCGGCGTCAGCTTCTGGCTGACGCTGCCGGTCGCGGCGCTGGCGGCGACCCTGTTCGGTTTCATCATCGGCATCCCGTCGATGCGCACGCGCGACACCTATCTCGCGCTCGTCACCATCGCCTTCGGCGTCGTGGTCCAGCAATTGCTGAACAATTTCAGCTGGACCGGCGGACCCAACGGACTGGTCGGCATTCCGGCGCCCAGCCTGTTCGGCCATTCCTTTGCCGATCCGCTGGTGATCTTCGGCTGGAAGCTGCCGAGCCAGGCGAATTTCTATTATCTGTCGGCCGCACTGGTCGTCGTCGCCATCGTCACCGCGCACCGGCTGCACGGCTCGCGCATCGGTCTGGCCTGGAACGCGCTGCGCGCCGACGAGATCGCCGCCAAGGCGCAAGGCATCAATGTGGCGTGGTTCAAAGTGCTGGCCTTCGCCGTCGACGCCTTTCTCGCCGCCTTCGCCGGCACGATCTACGCCTTCTACGTCTCCTACATTTCTCCCGACAATTTCACCTTCCTGGTCTCCGTCACCATCATGACCATGGTCATCGTCGGCGGCATGGACAATATTTTCGGTGTCATCGTCGGTGCGTTCCTGCTGACCATCCTGCCGGAGAAATTGCGCGCGTTCGCCGACTACCGCCTGCTGTTCTTCGGCGTCGTCATCATCGGCTTCCTGATGATCCGGCCGCAAGGTCTGTTCCCGCAACGCATGCGGCGCTACGGAGGCGAGCCGTGAGCGCGCTTCTCAAGGTCGAGAATTTGACGATGCGCTTCGGCGGCCTGGTCGCGCTCAACGATGTCAGCCTGTCGATCGACAAGGGCGCGGTGCTCGCCGTCATCGGGCCGAACGGCGCCGGCAAGTCGACGCTGTTCAATGTCGTGACCGGCGTCTACCGGCCAACCTCCGGTCGCGTGACCTTCGACGGTGCCGAGATCACCGGCCGCCCGTCCTACGAAGTTGTCGACCGCGGCATCGCCCGCACATTCCAGTCGTCGCGTCTGTTCTCCGACCTCAGTGTCCTCGACAACGTCATCATCGGCATGCACACCCGCACCAGGACCGGCGTGCTGACCGCGCTGTTTAGGCCTGGCGCATCGCGCCGCGAGATGGCGGCTTGCGTGGAAAAGGCCGAAACCCTGCTCAAGCTCAGCTCCGGCGACCTGTTCGAACAACGCTACCGGCCAGCGGGTACACTGGCCCAAGCCGACAGGCGGCGCCTGGAAATTGCCCGAGCGCTCGCATCGCAGCCCAAGCTCTTGCTGCTCGACGAACCTTCGGTCGGCATGGACGATACGGAAACCGACGCGCTGGTGGCCGACATCACGCGGCTGCGCGTACATAACCCTGCTCTGTCGGTGGTCCTGATCGAGCACGACATGCGGGTGGTCGAAGCGTTCCCGCAGCATGTCACCTGCATCGACTATGGCAGCAAGATCGCCGAGGGCGACTTCGCGGCGGTGCGAGCCGACCCGCGCGTCCAGGAAGCCTATCTCGGGAAGGCGGTCGCCCATGCTTGAACTCAGGGATGTCGATACTTCCTATGGCGCGGTGCCGATGCTGCGCGGCGTGGCGATGAGCGTGCGCCCCGGCGAACTGGTCTGCCTGCTGGGGCCGAACGGCGCCGGCAAGACGACAACCTTCATGACAGTCTGCGGCGTCGTGCGGGCGCAGCGCGGCAAGGTCGAGGTGATGGGCAGGGACATGGCGACGCTCGGCACGGAAAACCTGGCGTCGCTCGGCGTCGGGCTCGTTCCCGAAGGGCGCCGGCTGTTCCCCGGCCTGACCGTGATGGAGAATTTGCGCCTGGGCTATGACGCGGTGTCGGGCAGGGGACCAAATTTCGGGGTGCAACTGGACAAGATGTGCAAGCTGTTTCCGCGCATCCAGGAGCGCCTGCGCCAGGTCGCCGGGACTTTGTCGGGCGGCGAACAGGCGATGGTGGCGCTGGCGCGCGCGCTGATCGGCGAACCCAGACTGGTGATCATGGACGAGCCGTCGCTCGGCCTCTCGCCAAAACTCATCGGCGAGTATTTCGAGATCACAAGGGAAATCCATCGCCAAGGCACGACCATCCTGTTGATCGAACAGAATGCCGAAATGGGGCTGGGCATCGCCGATCGCGGCTATGTGCTGGTCAAGGGTAAGGTCGCCCAGGAGGGGCCGGCAAAGGAGTTGCTCTCGTCCAAGGCGGCCAGAAGTCTTTATCTCTGAGCCGTCCGTTTCTTCTGACTCAACAGTGATGATCCACGCCCCGCGCTCCACATCTTCGGCCATGCTTCCCGGCATTTAGGGACAAGCTAACCACTGCCACATGAAATCATAATTTTCGCTGCCCGGTGCCTCCAGTAAACCAACGATCAGATCTCCGCCGCATCCGCAGACACTCCCGGGGAGAGCCAGAAAGGGCCGCTGAAATGCCAGTCGAAACGGTAGACACGCTTGTTGTTGGCGGCGGCCAGGCGGGGCTGGCCATGAGCGAGCATCTGAGCAAGTGCGGGGTGCCGCATCTCGTGCTCGAGCGGAGCCGCATCGCCGAACGCTGGCGTACCGAAAGATGGGACTCGCTGGTTGCCAATGGTCCCGCCTGGCATGATCGTTTTCCCGGCATGGAATTTCCGGACGCCGGTCCCGACGCCTTTGTCGGCAAGGAGAAGGTCGCCGACTATTTTGTCGCTTACGCCGGCATGATCGCTGCCCCCATCCGCTGCGGCCTGGAGGTCAGGAGCGTGGAAAGGCTTGTCGGCCGTCCCGGCTTCCGGGTCGAAACCTCGGATGGCGTGATCGAGGCCAGGAGCGTGGTTGCCGCTACCGGGGCTTTCCAGCATCCGGTCATTCCGGCGGTTGTCCCCGGGGATGCCGGAGCGATGCAGATCCATTCCAGCGCCTATCGCAATCCGGGCCAGTTGCCCGAAGGTGCGGTGCTGGTGGTCGGCTCCGGGTCCTCGGGGGTGCAGATCGCCGACGAACTCCAGCGCGCGGGACGGCGCGTCTACCTCTCGGTCGGGCCGCATGATCGGCCGCCGCGGGCCTATCGCGAGCGTGACTTCTGCTGGTGGCTGGGGGTTTTGGGCAAATGGGACGCCCAAGCGCCGGCGCCTGGCACCGAACACGTCACCATCGCGGTGAGCGGCGCGCGGGGCGGCCAGACGATCGACTTCCGGCGTCTTGCCGCGCAAGGGATGACGCTGGTTGGCCGGACGGAATCCTACAAGGAAGGGGTCATGACCTTCGCTCCGGATCTGGCTAAAAATATCGCGCGCGGCGATGCGAACTACATGTCGGTGCTGGACGAGGCCGACGCCTATGTCGCTCGCAACGGCCTCGACCTTCCCGAGGAGCCCGCGGCCCGCGAGATCGGACCGGACCCGCAATGCATGACTGATCCCATTCTCGAGCTGAACCTGGCGGAAGCCGGGATAGGTTCGATCATCTGGGCAACGGGATTCACCGTCGATTACAACTGGCTGAAGGTCGATGTGTTTGACGAAAAGGGCAAGCCGAAGCACCAGCGCGGCGTGTCGACCGAGCCGGGAATCTATTTCCTGGGACTGCCGTGGCAATCGCGGCGGGGGTCGAGCTTCATCTGGGGCGTCTGGCACGACGCCCAGCATGTGGCGGACCATATCTCCACGCAGCGCAAGTACCTGGCCTACCATGCGTCCGCAAAGCGCGAGACCAAAGTGGCATAGAAACGGACGTCCCGACCTCGAGCCGACTGACGGAGACCAAGATGGCCCATATAAGAATTCGCAAGTTCAACACCAAGGACACCTATCCCGAGCAGAAGCTCGACAATGATCTGTGCCAGGCGGTCGTTACGCGGGGCGGCAGGACCGTCTATCTGCGCGGCCAATGCCCGCAGGACCTCGACACGGCCAAGAATATCGAAAGCCATGATCCGGTCGAACAGACGCACAAGGTCATGCAGAACATCCGCCAGCTGATCGAGGAGTGCGGCGGCACCATCGAGCATTTGGTCAAGGTGGTGGTCTACATTACCGATGTCCGCCATCGCGAGGCGGTCTACCGCACCATGGGCGAGTATATCAAAGGCGTGCATCCCGTCTCGACCGGCCTAGTCGTGCAGGCCCTGGCGCGGCCGGACTGGCTGGTCGAGATCGACGGCACCGCAGTTATCCCGGATTAAAGTCATGACATTCTCCATCGTCGCGCGGTGCAGCCGCACCGGCATGTTCGGGGTCGCGGTGTCCTCCTCGTCGCCTGCTGTGGCGGCGCGCTGCGCCTATGCGCAGGCGGGCGCCGGCGCCGTTGCCAGTCAGAACGTCACCGATCCTGCGCTGGGACTGCGCGGTCTCGAATTGCTGGCGCGCGGCGCGTCGGCGGCAGAGGCGATTGTCATATTGAAGCGCACCGGTGCCTATCCCGAATACCGGCAGGTGCTGGCTGTCGATGCCGCCGGGACGACCGCTATCCACTCAGGGCCCAAGGCGCTTGGCATCTGGGCGGAGGCGCGTGCGGACAATGTCGCCTGCGGCGGCAACATGCTGGCCCATGACGGCGTTCCGCAAGCCATGGTCGAGGCGTTCCTGGCGTCGGAAGGGCATCTCGGCGACCGCCTCATCGCGACCATGCGCGCCGCGCTGAAAGCGGGCGGCGAGGCGGGTCCTGTCCATTCCGCCGGTATGAAGCTGGTGCGCGAGGTGGCGTGGCCGGTCGCCGATTTGCGCTGCGACTGGACCGACGACTGCCCGATCGAGCAACTGGCGACGCTGTGGGAACTCTACAAACCGCAGCTCGATGCCTATGTGACCCGCGCGATAAACCCATCCGATGCGCCGAGCTACGGCGTGCCGGGCGACGAATAGTCAAGACAGGGGGTCACCTGCGATGAGCGAACTCAGTCACAAGGACTGGATCGGCAAGGCGTCCGCGATCCGTTTTCGCGACAAGGCGTTCATCGACGGCAAGACGGTCGCAGCGCGTTCGGGCCGGACCTTCGCCAGCGTCAATCCGGCTACCGGCGAGGTGCTGGCCGAAGTGGCGTCCTGCGGCGAGGAAGATATCGATCTGGCGGTTGCCGCAGCGCGGCGCAGCTTCAATGCGGGTGTCTGGTCGCGCACCAGTCCGGCGCACCGCAAGGAGGTCTTGCTGCGGCTGGCGCAGCTGCTGCGCGAAAACCTGCATGAACTGGCCCTGCTTGAATCGCTCGACATGGGAAAACTGGTCAGGGATGCGGCCGCGGTCGACGTTCCCGGCTCGGCAGCGATCTTCCAATGGTATGGCGAGGCCATCGACAAGATCTATGGCGAAGTGGCGCCGACCGGCGAAGGCGATCTGGTGCTGGTGCGGCGCGAGCCGGTTGGCGTGGTCGGCGCGGTGGTGCCGTGGAATTTCCCGCTCGACATGGCGACCTGGAAATGCGCACCGGCGCTGGCGGCAGGCAATTCGGTGGTGCTGAAACCCGCCGAGCAGTCGCCCTTGTCGGCCCTGCTTCTGGCGGAACTGGCAATGGAAGCGGGCCTGCCCGCAGGCGTGCTCAATGTCGTGCCCGGCCTTGGCGAAACCGCCGGCCAGGCGCTTGGCCGTCATATGGATGTGGATTGCCTCGCCTTCACCGGCTCGACCGCCGTGGGTAAGCTGTTCCTGCAGTATTCCGGCCAGTCGAACATGAAGCAGGTCTGGCTGGAAACCGGCGGCAAGAGCCCGAACCTCGTCTTTGCCGACTGCGGCGATCTCGACGCGGCAGCCGATATGGCGGCCTTCGGCATCTTCTTCAACCAGGGCGAGGTCTGTTCGGCCAATTCACGCCTGCTCGTCCAGCGCGGCATCAAGGATGCCCTGGTGGAAAAGCTCGTGCAGCGTGCGGCGGCCACGCAGCCCGGCGATCCGCTCGATCCGGCTTCGAAAATGGGCGCGATGGTCGATGCCCGCCACGCGGCCAATGTCATGCGGTTCGTCGAGGCCGGCAAGAAAACCGCGCGCCTGGTCGCGGGCGGCGACCTGGTCACGGTCAATGGGCGCGGCAGCTTTGTCCAGCCGACCATCTTCGACGATGTCGCACCTGCCGATCCGATTGCTCGCGACGAGATCTTCGGGCCGGTGCTTTCGGTCATCGCCTTCGACGACGAGGCCGACGCGATCGGCATCGCCAATGACAGCCCCTATGGGCTGGCCGCATCGCTGTGGACCGACAGCCTGTCGCGCGCGCATCGTATCGCCGGCCGGCTGCATGCCGGCACGGTTTCCGTCAACACGGTCGACGCGCTGAGCCCGATGACGCCGTTCGGCGGTTTCAAGCAATCCGGCTTCGGCCGCGACCTGTCGCTGCATGCGCTCGACAAATACACCGCGCTCAAAACGACATGGATCAAATACTGATGGGCGCCTAAAGCGCATCGCGATTGAACGGATTCAAGCGATGCGCTTTAGGCCTTTGCTCTATGCATGTCATTTGCGCAAAACCGGGGCCACTTTTGCGCGACATGCATTAGGCTTGATCGAAGCCCTCAAACCGGCAACATAGCCAGCCATGCCGCTACGCTTCACGCTCAGACAGCTGGAATATTTCGTCGCCGTGGGCGAAGCCGGTTCCATCGCTAAGGCGGCCGAACAGGTCAATGTGTCGCCGCCGTCGATTTCGGCCTCGATCGCACAACTGGAAACCGAGTTCGGTGTCCAGCTGTTTGTCCGCAAGCATTCGCACGGCCTCTCGCTCACCGCCGGTGGCCGCATCTTCCTCAAGGAAGCCGCCCGGCTGCTCAACGATGCCGACGCCTTGCACGACGTCGCCGGCGACTTTGCCGAGAAGGTGCGCGGCCCGCTGGCGGTGGGATGCCTACTGACCTTTGCGCAAATCGTGCTGCCGGCGCTGCGCATGCGGTTCGAGCGCGCCTATCCCGATGTGCGGGTGCGCCAGTTCGAGCGCAATCAGGGGCAATTGCTCGAGATGCTGCAGCGCGGTGAAATCGACCTTGCCTTGACCTACGATCTCGAACTGTCGCAGGACATGACCTTCGAGCCGCTGATGCTGGTGCCGGCGTACGTCATGCTGCCGGCGGGGCATCGCTTCGCGGCAAAGGCGTCGATCACGACGGAGGAGCTGGCCGACGAGCCGATGGTGCTGCTCGACCTGCCGTTCAGCCGCGAATATTTTCTGTCGGCATTCCACCAGCGCGGAATCCGCCCCAACATTGCCGAGCGTACCGGCGACATCGCCGTCATGCGTTCCATGGTGGCCAACGGCTTCGGCTACGGCATCGCCAATATGCGGCCGCTCAACACGCTGGCGCCGGACGGCAAGCCGCTGGTCTTCGTGCCGCTGGACGGCGATCTGCGGCCGCTGACCATGGGCGTCGCCTTGCCCAGTTCCGAACACCGCACGCAAACCGTCCAGGCGTTCATCGACCACTGCCGGCATTTCGTCGTCGAGCAAGGCGTGTTCGGCGCCGAGCGGGCTGTCGGCCAGGCAGCACTTCCACACAAGTAGCCCCGGTTAAGCCAACTGCTGGTCGGCAAGCCGCTGCAGCAATTTTTCCAGCATGCCATCGCAGCGGCGCATTTGCTCGACGCTGACGAACTCATCCGGCTTGTGTCCCTGCGCCATCGATCCCGGTCCGCACACGACCGTCGGCGTGCCGAGATCGCGGCTGAACAGGCCGCCCTCCGTGCCGTAGGCCACCTTGATGGTGTTGTTGGCGCCGGTCAGCGATTTGATGAAAGCGACGGCCTGCGAACTGACCGGCGTGTCCAGGCCGGGATAGGTGTTGGTGATGTCGATGTCGATTGCCGCCTCGAGCGCGATAGCCGAGGCTTCGGTGGCAATGCGCGCGGCCTTCACGCGCAGGCGCTCGAGAATCTCATGCGGGTCGTCGGCCGCGACATTGCGGATCTCGAAGTCGACCTGGCAGAGGTTCGGCACGATGTTCAGCGCCACGCCGGCGTTGATCTTGCCGACATGGACGGTTGTGTACGCAATGTCGTAGTCGCCGTCGCGGGCGCCATCGCGCACCAGCCGGTCCTGTTCGCGGCGCAAGGCGGCGACGAAATCGCAGCCGAGATGGATGGCATTGAGCGCCAGCGGGGCCAGCGCCGAATGGCCCTCGCGTCCCTTGCAAAGCGCGCGTGCGGCAAGCTTGCCCTTGTGGCCCGTCGCCACCTGCATGTCGGTGGGCTCGCCCACGATGCACAGCAAGGGCCGATGCGGGGCTGCTTGCAGCATGTCGATCAGGCTGCGCACACCAATGCAGCCGATCTCCTCGTCGTAGGAGAGCGCCAAATGCAGCGGCGTGCGCAGCGTCATTTTCGATGCTTTAAGGCACGCCGCGAGTGCGCAGGCCACAAAACCCTTCATGTCGGCTGTGCCACGTCCGTAAAGCTTGCCGTCTCGGCTCGTCATCTTGAAGGGCGGCAGCGTCCAAGCCTGGCCGTCGACGGGGACGACGTCGGTGTGGCCGGACAGCATGATGCCGGAAGCATCAGTCGGTCCGATGGTGGCAAACAAATTGGCCTTGTGGCCGTCCTCGCTGTGGATGATCTGGCTGGCAATGCCGTGCGCGTCCAGCAGCTCCGCCACGTAGCCGACGAGGGCGAGGTTCGAATCGCGGCTCACCGTCGGGAACGCGATCAGTTTTTCAAGGATCTGGATGCTGTCCATGCGTCTTGTGTCTCATTGGGCGTGCGCGCTATCTAACATCGCGCGGCGGCGGCCTTGAAGTCGCATTTGGCTCAGCCGGGATTCAGCGGATGCTAATCCATGCAGTGCTGCCGATTAGGCGCGTCCTAACCGGCACAGAAGAAATCTGTTGTTTCCCGGCGCTTGCCGCAATTTATGAATGGTCTCACGGCATCAACCCACTGGGCTGGCCGGCTTGCGCCACGGCTCGAAACCATGATCGGGCATGCTGCAAGGCGACGCTGGCAGGAAGGCACGTTCCATGCGCGATCCGCGCTACGACATTCTGTTCGAGCCCGTGAAGATCGGTCCGGTGACCGCCAAGAACCGCTTCTATCAGGTTCCGCATTGCAATGGCGGCGGCTATCGCGATCCTTCGGCCGCGGCCGAGATGCGCCGCATCAAGTCGGAAGGCGGCTGGGGCGTCATCTTCACCGAGCAGACCGAGATGCACCACACATCGGAGATCACGCCCTTCATCGAGCTCAGGCTGTGGGACGACGCCGATATCCCGGCGTTGGCGAAGATGGCAGAGGCCATGCACCAGCATGGCGCGCTGGCCGGCATCCAGTTGGCCTATTCAGGCATCAACGGTCCCAACCTCTACACCAAGGAGGTACCGCGCGGACCGTCGGCCCTGCCGATCCGAACCTTCACCAACGATCCGGTCCAAGCGCGCGCCATGGACAAGCAGGATATACGCGACCTGCGTCGCTGGCACCGCAATGCCTTCAAACGGGCCAGGCTTGCGGGCTTCGACCTGGTCTGCCTCTACGGCGCGCATGGCTTCGGCATCATCCAGCACTTCCTGTCCACCGCCACCAACCAGCGCAGCGACGAATATGGGGGCTCGCTGGAGAACCGCTCGCGGCTGATGCGTGAGCTGATCGAAGAGGGCAGGGACGCCATCGGCGACACGTGCGGCCTGACGCTGCGGCTGTCGCTGGACGAGATGATCGGTGAGCTCGGCTTTGCCAATTCCGAAGTGCGCGACATGATCGAGATGCATGCCGACCTGCCAGACCTCTGGGACCTGGCGCATGGCGCCTGGGAGGACTGCTCGGGGCCGTCGCGGTTCAAGGAGGAGGGCGCGCAGGAGAGCCTGGTGTCCGGAATCAAGACGCTGACCTCCAAGCCGGTCGTCGGTGTCGGCCGCTTCACCTCGCCGGATGTGATGGTGAAGATGATCAAGTCCGGCACGCTGGACTTCATTGGCTGCGCGCGGCCGTCGATTGCCGATCCCTTCCTGCCGAAGAAGGTGGAGGAGGGGCGCATCGAGGACATTCGCGAATGCATCGGCTGCAACATCTGCATCACCGGCGACATGACCATGTCGATCTCTCGCTGCACGCAGAACCCGACCTTCATGGAGGAGTGGCGCAAGGGCTGGCATCCCGAGCGGATGCAGGCCAAGGGCGACAGCGACAGCGTGCTGATCGTCGGAGCCGGCCCCGCCGGGCTGGAAGCCGCCAGGGCACTCGGCCTGCGCGGCTACCAGGTGGCCATCGCCGAAGCAGGAACCGAACTCGGCGGCCGCGTGGCGCGCGAGTGCCGCTTGCCTGGTCTCTCGGCATGGGGGCGTGTGCGCGACTACCGCCAGTACCAGATCAGCCAGATGTCCAATGTCGACGTCTATTTCGAAAGCCGATTGTCGGCGCAGGAGATACTGGCCTTCGGCTTTCAAAACATCGCCATCGCCACCGGCTCGACATGGCGCCGCGACGGCGTGGCGCGCGCGCATGTCGTGCCGATGCCGGTGGACCCGGCCATGCCGGTCTACACGCCGGACGATCTGATGGGCGGCAATGTGCCGACCGGCAGCGTCGTGCTGTTCGACGACGATCACTATTACATGGGCGGTGTCCTGGCCGAGCTGATGGCGCGGCAGGGCGCGAAGGTGACGCTGGTGACGCCGTCGGCCTATGTGTCCGACTGGACCCGCAACACGCTGGAGCAGGGCGCCATCCATCGCCGGCTGGCCGAACTCGGCGTCGAGATCGTGCTGAACCGGGCCGTGACGCGCATCGTGGCGGGCGGGGTTGCCACTGCGTGCGCCTATACGGGCAGCCAACGCGACTTCGCCGCGGACGCCGTCGTGCTCGTGACGTCGCGCCAACAGGACGATGGCGTCTGGTGCGAACTGAAGGCGCGGCGGGATCAATGGGCCGATAGCGGCATCCGCTCGATCAAAGTCATCGGCGATGCCGAGGCGCCTGGCCCGATCGCCTGGGCAACCTACGCCGGCCACCGCTTCGCCCGCGAGCTGGACGAAGCCGACATCGGCGACGCACTGCCCTTCCGCCGCGAGGTCACGGCGCTGGCGGTGGATGAGGCGCCGGTGGCGCGGTCCGCGAATATTGGGTTGTTCGACCATACTGCATTGCACAATTCCTTCGCTTGGTCACAATGCAGGCATGGTTCGAACCGCACTCGCCGTCCTGGTGATCGATGAAAACCGCATCCGCGCCGCGATCATCGAGGCGGGATTGCGCGAGGCCGGCCATGAGCGTGTCACCGTCATCCATGACGTGACCGGCATTGCGCGGCGGATCGCCGAGATCGAGCCCGATGTCATCGTCATCGATCTCGAAAACCCGAACCGCGACATGCTGGAAAACATGTTCCAGCTGTCGCGCGCCGTAAAACGGCCGATCGCCATGTTCGTCGACCGCTCCGATCAGGCCTCGATCGAGGCGGCGGTCGATGCCGGCGTTTCGGCCTATGTCGTCGACGGTCTGCGGCAAGAGCGCGTCAAGCCGATCCTCGACATGGCGGTCAGCCGTTTCAACGCTTTTTCGCGCATGGCGCGCGAACTGGAAGAGGTTCGCGGCGAGCTCGAGAGCCGCAAGGTGATCGACCGCGCCAAGGGCATCCTGATGAAGTCGCGCGGCCTCTCCGAAGAGGCCGCCTACACGCTGCTGCGCAAGACGGCGATGAACCAGAACCGCAAGATCGGCGACATCGCCCAGAGCCTGGTGACTGCCGCCGGGCTGCTGGGACCGCCGGAGGACGAATGAGCATGACTGCTGCGCACCAGATCACCGCCGGTTTCATGCCGCTTTTCGACAGCGCCGTGCTGGTCGCGGCCGGGGAGCTTGGCTTTGCCGCACGAGAAGGCATCGACCTCACCCTGCACCGCGAGACGTCCTGGGCCAACATCCGCGACCGCATCGCCATCGGTCACTTTCATCTCGCGCATATGCTGGGACCGATGCCGCTCGCCTGCAATCTCGGGCTGACGCCACTCGCTTCGGAAACCATCGTGCCGTTCTCGCTCGGGCTCGGCGGCAATTGCGTCACCGTCTCCAACACCGTCTGGGCCGGAATGGTGGCGCACGGCGCCGAAGCCGATCTTGATCCGGCGCGCGCCGGTGCGGCGTTGCGCGCGCTCATTCGCGAGCGCGCTGCGGCCGGTGGCGACCCGCTGCGCTTCGCCGTGGTGCATCCGCATTCCGGGCACAATTACGAACTCCGCTACTGGCTCGCCGCCTGCGGCATCGATCCGGCGCGCGAAATCGAGATCGTCATCGTGCCGCCGCCCTTCATGGCGGATGCGCTGGCCACCGGCCGCATCGACGGGTACTGCGCAGGCGAACCTTGGAACAGTGCTGCGGTTGCCGCCGGCACCGGGCATATCGTCACCGTCAAGGCGCGGATATGGCGTAACAGCCCGGAGAAGGTGATCGGCGTGCGCAAGGCGTGGGCAGACGAAAACCCCGAGGCACTGGCGGCGCTGCTGCGTGCGCTGCATCACTCGGCGCGCTGGTGCCAGGATCCGGCCAACCGTGGCGAATTGGCAGCTGTGATGGCGCAGGCCGGCTTTCTCGGCCTGCCGCCGGCCGTGCAGATGCCGATCCTGACCGGTCATCTCCGACTGGGCGGCGGCGCGGAGCGGACCATCGACGACTTCTTCCTCCCGTTCGACAAGGCAGCGAACTTTCCATGGAAGAGCCATGCGCTGTGGTTCTACACGCAGATGGTGCGCTGGGGGCACGTGGCGCACACGCCGGAAAACCTTGCCATCGCCCGCAACTGCTACCGGCCCGACCTCTACCGTTCGGCTCTGAAGCCGCTTGGTGTGGCGCTTCCCGGCGCCAATTCGAAAGTCGAGGGTGCGCTCCAAGTTGCCACCGCGGTCGGCGCGACAGGCGCCGGCCTTGTGCTCGGTCCGGACGGTTTCTTCGACGGCCAGATCTTCGATCCGGACGAGGTCGACGCCTACATTACCGGCCAGAAATCGGCTCGCGCGGAAGCCTGATCATTTCCGCGTCATTCTTGTGCATTGCACAAAAATTGTGCGCGCGATTGCCCGAATGAACAATCTTTGGCCTTCCGGCCATACGACCCGGTGCGTCCGAGATCGGCGCGGGTTGCTGATTTAATTGATCTTTTTCACCTCTCTCAAAACTGGCACGGTTCCTGCTTTGAAATAGACAGGCCCTTCGCGGGTCACGGAACAGGCGTCCAATGGCGGGCGCCACAGGCAAAGCTGCCGCTCAGGTTAATGCGCGCTCCCGGTCACCCGGACGCGAAGACCTGGCTGGCGGCTTTTTTGTTTTGATCAACACGCAATCGACGACGCGGATCCCAAGCCGCGCCCAACCGGAGACGACGATGACGAAACGGATCAGGACTGGAACGACCCTCAAGGACATGACGCGCCGCGATTTTCTCGTCAGCAGCGCGATGACGGCCGGCCTGTTCATGGCGGCCCGCAAGCTCTTCCCTTCCGGCGCCTATGCTGCGACCGCCGCTCCGGAGGTCACCGGCGCCAAGCTCGGCTTCATTGCCCTCACCGATGCGGCACCGCTGATGATCGCCAAGGAGAAGGGGCTGTTCGCCAAGTTCGGCATGCCCGATGTCGAGGTGCTCAAGCAGGCCTCCTGGGGTGCGACACGCGACAATCTGATGCTCGGCGGCGCGGCCAACGGCATCGACGGCGCCCATATCCTGACGCCGCTGCCTTACCTCATGCACACGGGCAAGGTGACGCAGAACAACCAGCCGATGCCGATGGCGATCGTGGCGCGGCTCAACTACGACTGCCAAGGCATTTCGGTCGCCCAGGAATATGCCGGCACCGGTGTCGGTCTCGACGCCTCGAAGCTGAAAGACGCTTTTGCCGCCAAGAAAGCGGCTGGCAAGGAAATCAAGGCCGCCATGACCTTCCCGGGCGGCACGCATGATTTGTGGCTGCGCTACTGGCTGGCGGCCGGTGGCATCGATCCCGACAAAGACGTCTCGACCATCGTCGTGCCGCCGCCGCAGATGGTGGCCAACATGAAGGTCGGCAACATGGACGTGTTCTGCGTCGGCGAGCCGTGGAACGAGCAGCTCGTCCATCAGGGCGTCGGTTTCACCGCCGCCACGACGGGCGAATTGTGGAAGGGCCATCCGGAAAAGGCGCTCGGCCTGCGTGCCGAATTCATCGAGAAAAACCCGAACGCCACCAAGGCGATCCTGATGGCCGTCATGGAAGCCCAGCAATGGTGCGAGGCTAGCGACAACAAGAACGAGATGGCCGCCATCATCGGCAAGCGGCAATGGATGAACGTGCCCGTCGCCGACATCATCGGCCGCCTCAAGGGCGATATCAACTACGGCAATGGCCGCGTCGCCAACGGCACCGATCTCTCCATGAAGTTCTGGAAGGGCGGCGTCTCCTATCCTTTTAAGAGCCACGACACGTGGTTCCTCGCCGAGAACATCCGCTGGGGCAAGTTCACGCCGACCACCGACATCAAGGCGCTGGTCGATCAGGTCAACCGCGAGGATTTGTGGCGCGAGGCGGCCAAGGATCTCGGCGTTGCGGCTGCCGACGTTCCGGCGTCGTCGTCGCGCGGCGTCGAGACCTTCTTCGACGGCAAGATCTTCGATCCGGCCAACCCGTCCGCCTATCTCGATAGCCTGAAGATCAAGGCATCGGCCTGAACCCCAGCGCAAACGGCGCATTGCGCCGTTTGTCGCTCGAATTATCTGCCCCACGGAGTTTTCCCCAGACATGTCGATCCAGACTATCGAGGACACCAAGGTGAAGGCCTTTCCTGCCAAGCCGGCGGAGGTCATCGCCTTCACTGCCAAGGCACGGCGTCGCTTCGAGCCGCTCGCCATCGCCGGCAAACTGGCGAGCGCGCTGGTGCCGCCCATCATCGTCATCGCGCTGATGTTGGTCGTCTGGCAGATCGCCTGTTCGTCGCCGACATCAAGCCTGCCGCCGCCGACCCAGGTGTGGAACGAGGCCTACGATTTGATCGCGCATCCGTTCTTCGACAATGGCCCGCAGGATATCGGTCTGGCATGGCGCGTGCTGATCTCGCTGCAGCGTGTCGCCATCGGCTTCGGCCTGGCGGCGGTCGTCGGCGTCGCGCTCGGCGCGCTGGTCGGCCAGTCGATCTGGGCGATGCGCGGCCTCGACCCGGTGTTCCAGATCCTGCGCACGGTGCCGCCGCTGGCCTGGCTGCCTCTGTCGCTGGCGGCGTTCCGCGATTCCAGCCCGTCGGCGATCTTCGTCATCTTCATCACGTCGATCTGGCCAATCATCATCAACACCGCGGTCGGCGTGCGTAACATCCCAGAGGATTATCGCAACGTCTCGCGCATCCTGCGGCTCAACCAGTTCGAGTTCTTCGTGAAGATCATGGTGCCGGCTGCCGCGCCTTACATCTTTACCGGCCTGAGGATCGGCATCGGCCTGTCCTGGCTCGCCATCGTCGCCGCCGAAATGCTGACCGGCGGCGTCGGCATCGGCTTCTTCATCTGGGACGCGTGGAACTCGTCGCGGCTGCCCGACATCATCGTCGCGCTCGCCTATATCGGCGTCACCGGCTTCTGCCTCGACCGTCTGGTCGCAGCGGTCGGCGCCTTTGTCACCCGCGGCACAACGGCAAAGTGAGGAGAGGGGCGATGACGGCCTATCTGAAGCTCGACCATATCGACAAATCGTTCACGCGTGGTGCCCAGGTCAGCGAGGTGTTGAAGGACATCAGGCTGACCATCGACAAGGGCGAATTCGTCTCCATCATCGGCCATTCCGGCTGTGGCAAGTCGACCTTGCTCAATCTGATCGCCGGGCTGACCAAGGTATCCGCCGGCGCCGTGCTGCTCGAGGACAAGGAGGTCGACAGCCCCGGACCGGAACGCGCCGTGGTGTTCCAGAACCACAGCCTTTTGCCGTGGCTGACCGTCTACGAAAACATCAATCTGGCGGTGTCGAAGGTTTTCGGTCGTTCGAAGAGCAAGGCCGAGCGGCATGACTGGATCATGCGCAATCTGGACCTCGTGCAGATGGCGCATGCCAAGGATAAACGCCCGGCAGAAATATCGGGCGGCATGAAGCAGCGCGTCGGCATCGCCCGGGCGCTGGCCATGGAGCCGAAGATCCTGCTGCTCGACGAGCCGTTCGGCGCGCTCGATGCGCTGACGCGCGCCCATCTGCAGGACGCGGTGATGGACATCCATTCCAGGCTCGGCTCGACGACGATCATGATCACCCACGATGTCGACGAGGCGGTGCTGCTTTCCGACCGCATCGTCATGATGACCAATGGCCCGGCGGCAACCATCGGCGAAGTGCTTCCCGTGCCGCTGGCGCGGCCGCGCCGGCGCGTCGAACTCTCTTCCGACCGGACCTTCCTGCGCTGCCGCGAGGCGGTGCTGAAGTTCCTCTACGAACGCCACCGCTTCGTCGAAGCCGCGGAGTAGCACCATGAGCGAAAGACTTGTCATCATCGGCAATGGCATGGCCCCCGGGCGCATGCTCGAGCACCTGCTGGAACAGGCTCCGGGCCGCTACACCGTCACCATCTTCAATGCCGAGCCGCGCGTCAATTACGACCGCATCATGCTGTCGCCGGTGCTGTCGGGCGAGAAAGCCTATGAGGAGATCATCATCCACGGCGACGGCTGGTACATCGCCAACAACATCACCCTCTACAAGGGCCACAAGATCGTCACCATCGACCGGTCAGCGAAGACCGTCACGTCAGATCATGGCGTCACCGAACCCTACGACAAGCTCGTCATCGCCACCGGCTCGGTGCCGTTCATCATTCCGGTGCCGGGCCATGATCTGCCGGGCGTGCTGACCTATCGCGACCTCGACGATGTGCAGGCGATGATGCTCGCCGCTCAGTCGCGGGCCAAGGCGGTGGTCATCGGCGGCGGCCTGCTCGGGCTGGAGGCGGCAGCAGGGCTGAACGCGCAAGGCATGGACGTCACCGTGCTGCATGTCATGCCGACGCTGATGGAGCGCCAGCTCGATCCCGCGGCCGGCTATCTGCTGCAGCGTGCCGTGGAGCAGCGCGGCATCAAGGTGATCACCAAGGCTAACACACAGGCGATCACAGGCAACGGCAAGGTCGGGCAGGTGGAGCTTGCTGACGGCACCATTATCCCAGCAACGCTTGTGGTGATGGCCGTCGGCATCAGGCCGAATTCGGCGCTGGCGAAACAGGCCGGCATCGCCGTCAACAGGGGCATCGTCGTCGACGCCGGCATGCGCAGCAACGATCCCGACATTTACGCGCTCGGCGAATGTGCCGAGGTCAACAGCCAGGTCTATGGCCTCGTCGCGCCGCTCTACGAGATGGCGCGCGTTACAGCCAGCCAGCTTGCCGGCAACGAAGCGGCGGCCTTCGTCCATATGGACACGCCGACCAAGCTCAAGGTCACCGGCATCGACCTGTTCTCGCTCGGCGACTTCGCCGAGGGCGAGGACCGCCAGGAAATCGTGCTGCGCGATGCGGCCGCCGGCGTCTACAAGCGCCTCGTCCTGAAGGACGACCGCATCATCGGTACCGTGCTCTACGGCGAGACGGCTGATGGAGCCTGGTTCAACGACCTGAAGAAGAAGCAGACCGATATTTCCGAAATGCGCGACACGCTCATCTTCGGCCAGTCCTACCAGGGGGGTGCCCCGCTGGACCCTATGGCGGCCGTTGCAGCCTTGCCGGATGATGCGGAAATCTGCGGCTGCAACGGCGTTTGCAAGGGAAAGATCACTGGCGCGATTACGGGGAAAGGCCTGACCTCGCTCGACGACGTGCGCGCCCACACCAAGGCGTCAGCCTCCTGCGGCTCCTGCACCGGGCTGGTCGAGAAGCTGATGGTGCTGACCATCGGCGACAAATACAATCCGGCGGCGGTGCAGCCGATGTGCGGCTGCACGACGCTCGGCCATGACGAGGTGCGCCGGCTGATAATCGCCAAGAGCCTGAAGACCATTCCCGCCGTCATGCAGGAACTGGAGTGGACGACCTCCTGCGGCTGCGCCAAATGCCGGCCGGCGCTCAACTATTATCTCGTCTGCGACTGGCCGGACGACTATGCCGACGACTACCAGTCGCGCTTCATCAACGAGCGCGTCCACGCCAACATCCAGAAGGACGGCACCTATTCGGTGGTGCCGCGCATGTGGGGCGGCGTCACCAACGCGGCGGAGCTGCGCGCCATCGCCGACGTCGTCGACAAGTTCGAAATCCCGATGGTCAAGGTCACCGGCGGCCAGCGCATCGACATGCTCGGCATCCGCAAGGAGGACCTGCCGGCAGTGTGGGCCGATCTCGGTCAGGCCGGCTTCGTCTCCGGCCACGCCTATGCCAAGGGGTTGCGCACGGTGAAGACCTGCGTCGGCTCGGACTGGTGCCGCTTCGGCACGCAGGATTCGACAGGGTTTGGCGTCCGCATCGAAAAATTCATGTGGGGCTCGTGGACGCCGGCCAAGGTCAAGATGGCGGTGTCGGGCTGTCCGCGCAACTGTGCCGAGGCGACCTGCAAGGATGTCGGCGTGATCTGCGTCGACTCCGGCTACGAGATCCATTTTGCCGGCGCGGCCGGCCTCGACATCAAGGGCACCGAGGTGCTCGGCCTGGTCAAGACCGAGGATGAGGCGCTGGAGCATATCGTGGCGCTGACGCAGATGTATCGCGAGCAGGGCCGCTATCTCGAGCGCATCTACAAATGGGCCAAACGCATCGGCATCCCCGAGATCAAGCGTCAGATCATGGACGATGGCGAGAAGCGCAAGGCTTATTACGACCGCTTCGTCTTCAGCCAGAAATTCGCCCAGGTCGATCCGTGGTCGGAACGCGTTTCCGGCAAGGACAAGCACGAATTCCGGCCGATGGCCTCGGTCGGGTTTGCGCAGGCGGCGGAGTGACAATCATGAACTGGATCGCCATCGGCTCTATCGCCGACATCCCCCGCCGCGGCGCGCGCTGCGTCGCCACCCCAGAAGGCAAGATCGCCGTCTTCCGCACCGCCGACGATCAGGTCTACGCCATCGACGACCATTGCCCGCACAAGGGTGGACCGCTCAGCCAGGGCATCGTGCACGGGACGTCGGTGACCTGTCCCTTACACAATTGGGTGATTTCGCTGGAGACGGGCAAGGCGCTCGGCGCCGACGAGGGCGCGGTGCGCACCATTCCGGTGCGGGTCGAAGGCGAGCATCTGTTCATTGCGCTGGAAGCGCTGGCCAGCCGCGCGGCCTGACCAATGGAGATCGAGGAAGCGCGCGAGGTGAGGACCACCTGCCCCTATTGCGGGGTGGGCTGCGGCGTGCTGGCGAAGGTCGCCGCGGACGGTGAGGTGTCCGTGCGTGGCGACCCCGACCACCCGGCCAATTTCGGCCGGCTCTGCTCCAAGGGCTCGGCACTGGCCGAGACCATCGACCTCGACGGCAGGCTGCTTCATCCGGAGATCCATGGCCGCCGCGCCGGCTGGGACGAGGCGCTCGACCTGGTCGCTTCGACCTTCTCGCAGACCATCGCCGAGCATGGGCCCGATGCGGTCGCCTTCTATGTCTCCGGCCAGTTGCTGACCGAGGACTATTATGTAGCCAACAAACTGATGAAGGGTTTTGTCGGCTCGGCCAACATCGACACCAATTCGCGCCTGTGCATGGCCTCCTCGGTCGCCGGCCACCGCCGCGCTTTCGGCTCCGACACCGTGCCGGGAACCTACGAGGATCTGGAACTGGCCGACCTGATCGTGCTGGTCGGCTCCAACCTCGCCTGGTGCCATCCCGTGCTCTACCAGCGCATCGCGGCGGCGCGGGAGAAGCGGCCGGAGATGAAGATCGTGCTGGTCGATCCGCGTCGCACCATGACCGCTGACATCGCCGACATGCATCTGGCGATCGCGCCGGATGGCGACGTCGCTTTGTTCACGGGCCTGCTCGCTTATCTCGGCCAGCACAATGCGCTCGACCGCGCCTACATCACGACGCACACGACCGGCTTCGGGCAAGCGCTTTTCGCGGCCTCCGCGCTCGACCTGGCCGGCGTCGCCGCCGCCACCGGCCTGAGCGAGGACGAGCTTGGCCGTTTCTACAGCCTGTTTGCGGCGGCGGCGAAAACGGTGACGGTTTACAGCCAGGGTGTGAACCAGTCGTCATCCGGCACCGACAAGGTCAACGCCATCATCAACTGCCATCTCGCCACCGGCCGCATCGGCAAACCCGGAGCAGGGCCGTTTTCGGTGACGGGCCAGCCCAACGCCATGGGCGGCCGCGAGGTCGGCGGCATGGCCAATATGCTCGCCGCCCATATGGAGATCGAAAACCCCGACCATCGCGACCGTGTTCAGCGCTTCTGGAACGCGCCGACTGTGGCCGGAAAGCCCGGCCTGAAGGCAGTCGAGATGTTCCAGGCGCTGGCCGACGGGCGCATCAAGGCGCTGTGGATCATGGCCACCAACCCGGTCGATTCGATGCCGGACGCCGATGCCGTCGAAGCGGCGATCAAGGCGTGCCCTTTCGTCGTGGTGTCGGACGTGCTGGCCCGGACCGACACCGTCCGCCATGCCCATGTCCGGCTGCCCGCCGCCGCCTGGGGCGAGAAGGACGGCACCGTCACCAATTCAGAGCGCCGGGTGTCGCGCCAGCGCGCGTTTTTGGAGCTGCCCGGCGAGGTGCTGCCCGACTGGCGGATCGTCGCCGATGTGGGCAAGCGGATGGGGTTCGGCGAGGCGTTTTCCTATGCGACGCCGGGTGATGTGTTTGCCGAGCATGCCGCGCTGTCGGGGTTCGAGAATGATGGTGTGCGGGATTTCGATATTGGCGTCTACGGCGGAGTTGATGGCGAGACCTACGCAACGCTTGAGCCGTTCCAGTGGCCGGCGCCCGGTCGTGCCGACCCCTTCTGGCCTGCCGGCCATCTCCCCCTCAAGGGGGGAGATCAGCCTGCCGCTCGGCTTTCGCCAATCGCCAACGCTGCGGAAGAAGCGCCGGTGTCAAAGCTGCTAGTCTCCCCCCTCGAGGGGGAGAAGGCCGGCAGGCCAGAAGGGGTCGGCACGACTGGGCTCCAGGTTCGCTTCTTCGCCGACGGCAATTTCTACACACCCGATCGCAAGGCGCGCTTCATCGCCATCCGCCCGACCACGGAAGTCCGCACCAGTCCCGACTATCCGCTGATCCTCAACACCGGCCGGATCCGCGACCATTGGCACACCATGACGCGGACCGGCAAAAGCCCGCGGCTTTCGCAGCACATCGCCGAGCCCTTCGTCGAGATCCACCCGGTGGATGCGCAGCGCTTCGGCATCGGTGACGCCGACATCGTGCGCGTTTCCAGCCCGCGCGGTGACGTGCTGGTCCGCGCGCTGGTGACGATACGCCAGCGCCAGGGCAGCCTGTTTGCGCCGATGCACTGGACCGATCAGTTCTCGGCAAAGGGCCGGCTCGACACGCTGACCGCGCCGCTGACCGATCCCATTTCCGGCCAGCCGGCGCTGAAACATGTCGCCGCCCGCATCGAGAAATTCGCCGCAAAAGCCTTCGGCTTTGCGGTGACGCGGCATAGGCCGTCGCCCGATGCCGCGGCCTATTGGGCCGTGGCCAAATGCAAGGGCGGCTGGCGGGTCGAGCTTGCCTTTGCCGAAGAGGATATCGACTGGGCCGGCTTTGCCGGGTCACTGTTCGGCGCGTCACCGGGTGCGGAAATGCTCGCCTATCATGACCGCGACGCCGGCCAGCATCGCATCGCCGCCTTCGACGGCGATCAACTGTCCGGGGCCTTGTTCGTCGCGCCCGGCCCGGTCGCCGTGTCGCGCGGCTGGGCGGCGGAACAGTTAAGTGCCGATCATGTCGACCGGCGCGGAAGGCTGGCGATCGTGGCCGGACGGCCGGGCGGGGTCGACGTCGATCGCGGCGCTATCGTCTGTTCCTGCTTTGGCGTCGGCGCCAACCAGATCGCCGAAGCGGTGCGCCGCGGCTGCGGCAGCGTCGCGGCAATCGGCGCGGCCCTGCATGCCGGTACGAATTGCGGCTCCTGCCGCGCCGAGATCAGGGTCATCATTGACGCGCAAAGTCTTCAAGCAGCCGAGTAATCGTCCCGACCAAAGGGGCCTGCGCGACGGCGCTGGTTGGGCTATGGTGGCGCAAGCGTGCTGCGCACGAATCGTCTTCAGTCAGGGTCATCCCAATGGCAAATCCCCCGCGCCGACCGACAAATCCGATGGCGGCCGCCGAAGCGGCTTTCAAGCCGGTGAAGAAGCCGGCCGCGCCGGTTCGTGAGACCTCCGCCGCTCCAGGCGTCAGGGAGCTTGTTTCGATCCGGATCGACCGCGCCGTGCTGGACCACTTCCAGGAGGATGGGCCGGGCTGGCAGGACCGCATCAACGACGCCTTGCGGCAGGCGATAGAAGGCAAGCCGACGGCCGGCGGTTTGGACGACGAGTAGCGCCCATCGCTTCGTCATCCACGGGCGGAGCAAGGAGCGTAGCGACGCGGCGCAGACCCCTGGAGCTGCTCCGCAGCCCAAGGGATACATGCCGCGACCTCAAAGCGCTGCAGCGGTGCAGAATTCTGTTCCGCTGCATTCCTCGATGGCTGTCACGGAATGGATCCCAAGGTCTCCGCGACGGAGCTTCGCTCCTGCTTCGCCCTAGGATGACGAAGTTGGGGAGGCTTCGGCCAAAGCGGACGTCGGCTCACGCCTCGAAGTGCAGGATATAGAGCTTCCGCGTCTTCTCGTGGATCGTCCATTCGCCTTTCCACCCTTTCGGCAGCACCAGCATTTCGCCCGGGCCGACGTCCTTGCTGCGGCCATCGGGACCATGCAGCGAGACCCGGCCTGACACGATGTGGCACGTTTCGGAATTGCTGTCGCGCGATGCGGTGAAGCGGCCCGGCGTGCACTCCCAGACGCCGACTTCCAACGTGCCGTCGGGCGAGGTCCACAGCGTCTTCGCTGCTTCGAACTGATTGCCGCTGATCGAGGTCGGCTTGGGCTCGGGCTCGCCGAGATCGATCGAGGCGAGATGGGCGAAGGTCTGGAAATCGGTCATGGCAGTCTCTTAATGTCCTGTGATGCGATCGGCGATTGCGGCGAGTTTCGACGTGTGCTGGAGGCCGGCCTCCTCGCGTTCGTCGGCGACGCGATAGAGCTGATACATTGAGTGGACTCCGAGCCAGCGCATCGGCTCGGGCTCCCACTTGCTGACCTGGCGGTTGACCCAGGGCAGTCGGGTCAGTTCGGTGTCGCGCCGCAGGATGAGGTCGCGCAGCGTGCGGCCCGACAGGTTGGAACTGGATACGCCGAGCCCGACATAGCCGCCGGCCCAGCCGATGCCGGTCTCAGGGTCGAGACCGGCCGTCGTGCACCAGTCGCGGGGCACGCCCAGCACGCCGCACCAGGCGTGGTCGATGCGAAGCTTGGCTGTCTGTGGCAGAAGGCGGATGAGGATCGCGTGCAGGCTTTCGATCGTCGCCTGCTGCGTCTGGCCGCGCACGTCGGTCTGCGAGCCGTAGCGGTAGGGCACGCCGCGTCCGCCCATGGTGATGCGGCCTTCCCTGGTGCGCTGTGCATAGCAATAGGCGTGCGCGGCGTCGCCGAGAAGCTCATGGCCCTCCCAGCCGATCTCGTCCCATAGCGATTGCGGCAGCGGCTCGGTGATGATCTGCGCGCTGTTGAGCGGCAGCCAGAGCCGCTCATTGCCTGGTATGCCGGCCGTGAACCCTTCCGTGGCACGGATGATGATTGGCGCGCGCACGGTGCCGCGGCTCGTCGTGACCTTGCCCTTCTCGATGCCGGTCACGGTGGTCTGCTCGTAGATCGGCACGCCAATGCGTTCGACGGCTTCGGACAGGCCGCGCACCAGCTTGGCCGGCTGCACGCGCGCGGTGCCGTGGTGGATATAGCCGCCAAGCACATTTCTGATGTTGATGCGGGCTCTGGCCTCTTCCTGACCGATTAGGCTGACACGCTCGCTCGGCACGCTCCAGCCGATCGCATCGGCATAGGCGGCCTTGATCCGTTCGAGCTGCGGCGGGTTGGTGGCGACCGTCAGATTGTCGACCCGGCGGATGTCGGCATCGATGCCTTCGGTCTCGGTCACCGCGATCACTTCGTCGACCGTGCCATGCATGGCGGTTTCCATGTCGATGACGGCGCCGCGCGTCGAGGTCTGCAGATATTTTTCGCGCGACCAGCTGAAGCCGCCGGACAGCCAGCCGCCATTTCGGCCCGACGCGCCGAAGCCGGCGAACTCCCTCTCGACGATGGCGATGCGGATCGAAGGATCGGCCTTCTTCAGATAATAAGCCGTCCACAAGCCGGTGTAGCCGGCGCCGACGATGCAGACATCGGCTTCGAGATCACCTGGAAGCGGCGCGCGGTAGGCCGGCAGACCGATGTCGGCATACCAGAACGAGACGTTGCCGTTGACTTTGGCGTCCATGTCTAAAAATCCTGCGGGGAAAAGCGGTCAGGTCATCGTCATGTCGGCGCGGTCGTCGTCGGCAAGAAGTTTTGCATCGACGACGGACCAGCGCAGATCGACCGTGTCACCAATCGAGAACGGTGTGGCTTCCAGCGACGAGCGCACGATGGCGACCGAGCCGTCGCGAAGCGTCACCTGGTATTTCGAACCCGACCCCAGATAGATCGCTTCGCTGATCTCACCGGTGAGGCTGTTCTGCCCGGCGGCGGGAGGCGTGTTGGTGCCGGCAAGCGACAGCTTCTCCGGCCGCAGCAGGACCACCGGTTTGCGGCCGCCGGCGAGCTTGCCGCGGGCCGCGATCTTCTGGCCGGCGATCGTCAGGCTGGTTTCGTTTCCGGACGTCTGGGCGGTGCCACGCAAACTGGTCGATTCGCCGATGAACTTGGCCACGAACAAGGTCGTCGGCTCGTCATAGAGCTGGCGGCCAGTTCCGACCTGTTCAATGCGCCCTTGGTTGAAGACGGCGATGCGGTCGGAGAGCACCAGCGCTTCTTCCTGGTCGTGCGTCACATAGACGAAGGTGGTGCCGAGTTCGCGGTGGATACGCTTGATCTCCAGCTGTAGCCATTCGCGCAGTTTCTTGTCGAGCGCGCCGAGCGGTTCGTCCATCAACAGCAGCGGCGGATCGAAGACGATGGCACGCGCCAGCGCCACGCGCTGCTGCTGGCCGCCGGAAAGTTCGGAGGGATAGCGATGCGCGAAGTCGGCCATCTTGACCATGTCCAGTGCTCGTACGACGAGACGGTCGCGCGCCTGCTTGTCCATGCCGCGCAAGGTGAGAGGATAGGCGACGTTCTTGCCGACTGTCATGTGCGGAAACAGCGCGTAATGCTGGAAGACGACGCCGATGTTGCGCTTGTGCGCCGGCAGGGCGACGATGCTCTTGCCGCCGACGGCAAGATCGCCTGCGGTGAGGTCGGTGAAGCCGGCCACCACATTCAGGGTCGTGGTCTTGCCCGAGCCGCTAGGCCCCAGCAGCGTCATGAACTCGCCGGGCTCGATATGCAGGCTGACATCGTCGAGCGCGGTGAAATTGCCGTAACGCTTGGTTGCGCCCTTGATGTCGATGGCCGCGCCACGTTCCCTCGCACTCATCTCAACTCCTCGTCGATTTCGAGCTGATGATCAGCCCGGCGCTGATGATCAGCGTCGTGGCAATGAAGATGATGGTTCCGACGGCCGTCACCGTCGGGTCGGCGTCGCGGGTGATGCTGGTGAAGATCTGCACCGGCAAGGTCTTGAGGTAGGGACTGGTGATGAACAGCGCGACGATGATTTCATCGAAGGAGGTGACGAAGGCAAACAAAAGCCCGGACAGGATACCGGGCGCGATCAGCGGCAAGGTCACGGTGCGGAATGTGGTGAAGCGGTTGGCGCCGAGGCTGGCCGCCGCCGTTTCCAGCCGCACGTCGAAGACTTCGAGGCTTGCCGATACGGCGATGATGACGAAGGGGATCGCCAGCATCGTGTGCGCGATGACGAAGCCGGTGGTGGTGCCGACAAGCTGGTAGTCGAGGTAAACGGCATAGATGCCGATCGCCAGCACCACGCCGGGCACGATCATCGGCGTGATCAGGATAGCGCGCAGCAGGCCGGCGCCGGAATGTTTCATGCGGCTGAGGCCAAGCGACGCCAGCGTGCCGATCAGCGTGGCGGCAACGGCGACGAGGCCCGCGACCCTCAGCGAATTGAAGAAGCTCGACAGCCAATCGGGATTGGTGAAGAAATTCGCGTACCACTGCCAGGAGAAACCGGAGGGTGGGAAGGCCAACGACTTCTTCTCGTTGAACGACATCGGGATGATGACCAGCGTCGGCATGACCAGCCACACGGCGACCAGCAGGCAGAACAGGCCGAGCAGGATGCGGAAGGGGGCCAGCCTCATGATCTGGCCGCCTGCTTGTGGCGCTGGCGCATCAGCGGTGCGGCGAGCGCCAGAAGCACGAAGGTCGCGACCAGCAGGACGACCCCCATGGCGCCGCCGCGTCCCCAGTTGAGCAGGCTGAGCACCTGGCTCTGCACCAGCGTCGACAGCATGGTGCTGCGCGGGCCGCCGAGCAGGGCAGGGGTGATGTAGAAGCCGAGCGACAGGATGAAGACGATGATGGCGCCGGCGAAGACGCCTGGCAGCGACAGCGGCAGATAGATCTGCAGGAAGGCACGTGCGGGCCGCGCGCCGAGGCTGCGCGCCGCCTGCACGAGGCGCAAATCGATGCCGCGCATGACAGAATAGAGCGGCAGGATCATGAACGGCAGCAACACCTGCGCCATGCCGATGACGACTCCGGTCTGCGTGCGGATCAGCTTCACGCCGTCAAAGCCGAGCAGCCTGATGACCGAATTGACGATGCCGGAATCCTGCAGCAGGATGACCCAGGCCAGGGTACGCACCACGCCGCTGACCCAGAACGGTACGAGCACGCACAGGATGAGGACCAGCCGCAGGCGCGGCCCGACCGCCGTCATGAGATAGGCGTAGGGATAGGCGGCGATGACGCAGACGATGGTGACCCAGGCGGCGATGGAAAAGGTGCGCCACAGGACGGTGACGTTCACCGGCGTGGAGAAGAACCAGACGTAGTTCTGCAGGCCCCAGGCCGGGTCCGAAAAACTGCGCAGCGTGACGGTCAGCAAGGGATAGCCCATAGCCGCGATAAGCAGGAGCAGGGCCGGCATCGCCAGCAGCGACGGATAGGCGGCAAGGCGCAGGCGCCGCTGCGGCCCCTGCACGGCACCTGACGGCCGGGGATAATCACCCCCGGCCGTCGGCGTATGCGATGTCTGGCTCACGCCGTCACCTCAGTGGTAGCCGGCTCAGTTGCCGGCCATCAGCGCCGTCCACTTGTCGGACGCAGCGGCGAAGTTGGCGACCCAGAACTTGATGTTCTGCTGATAGCCGAGCTTGGCGTGGTCCGGCGTGTTGGTCAGGAAGGCGGCGACGGACGCGTCGACCTTTGGCTGTGCCTCGTTGTTGATCGGCGAGTAGGAGGTCTGCTCGGTCAGGATCTCCTGCGACTTCTTGCCGAGATAGGCGTTGATCAGCGCGTAGGAGGCATCGGGGTCCTTGGCGCCGACCGGGATGGTCAGCTGATCCATGACGACCAGCCAGTCCTTCCAAACCGGCGTATAGGCAGCGCCATTCTTGACCGCCGTCATGGCGCGGCCGGTCCACATGATGATCATGTCGGCCTCGCCGGATTCGGCGAGCTGCTGGGATTCGGCGCCGGTTTTCCAGAAGATCGTGTCGGGGCCGATCGCCTTGATCTTGGCGATGCCCTTGTCGATATCGGCAGGCGTCATGGCGTCGACCTTGCCGCCGTCGGCCAGGATGGCCTGTTCGATCAGGCCGCCGAGCGGGCTGCCGCTGCCGTCGATGGCGCGGGTGCCGGGGAATTTCGCGGTGTCGAAGAAATCCTTCCAGTCCTTTGGCGGATTGTCCTTGTACGTGTCGTTCTTGTACATCAGGACCATGCCGTAATTCATCGCCGGCACGCTGCACTCGCCGACCTGTCCGGGCGGGATGTGCGAGATGTCGAGCTTGGTCAGATCGAGTTTCTGGAACAGTTTTCCGCAATGCACGAAGGGCGGAAAATCATCCGTGTCGACGACATCCCAGGTCACATTGCCTGATTCGACCTGCGCCTGAAGCTTGGCGATTTCGGTCGGTCCGTCGTTCAAAAGCTTGACGCCGCTCTTGTCGACGAATTCCTTAAGCGCGGCAACCTGGCCGTCCTGGTAGATGCCGCCATACGAGACGAAGGTCAGCGTCTTGCCCTTCAGCGACCCGTCCACCACGGTCCCGGCAGGCGGCGCGTTCTGCGCGTGAGCGGCGGCCGCAAGCAATGCCAGTGCGGCGGCGCCGAAAAACCCGGCCAATCTTGATCTGCTTCCCATTTTCTAACCCTCCGATGGCTCGCTGTTTGATTTTGGCAGACCGGGCGCGAGCGTTTTCCGGGCTACATATTGGTCGAGGTCGACGGCGCCGCTTGTCGGCGGCGCAATGATCCACAGTACTTCGGCCACCGTATCGCCGACATTGATCGTCCGGTGCGGCGTCGAGGTCGAATATTCGATGCTGTCGCCCTCTTCGAGCGTGAAGCTCTCGTCGCCGAGCGTCAGTTGCACGCGTCCGCGCAGCACGAGGAACATCTCGTTCGCGTTGCCATGCGTGTAGGGCACGTCGCCGGTGGAGCCGCCGACGGCGAACTCGCCGCAATAGACTTCCATCTCGCGGATCGGCCGGCGCGACAGCAGCGTCTTGCGGTAGCGTTCGCTGGTCGGCAGCGCCGGCCGTTCGGCCCGTGTCAGCACCGCGTGCGGCGACACCTCGCGTTCGTCGAAAAGATCGGCGAGGCTGATGCCGAGCGCGTTGGCGATCAGCATCAGCGTGCTGGTGTTGGCACCAGAAAGGCCGCGCTCGAGCTGGCTCAGGAAGCTGGCGGTGGTGCCGATCATGTCGCCGAGCTGGCGCAGCGTCAGGCGCCGCGTGGTGCGATAGGCCTTGATGCGATCGCCCAATACCGTCGAGCGGCGCGCTTCGGCGCTGGTTGCGGCATTGTCGTTGAGTGCGTGATCCGCAGCGATTTTCATGGCGATCTCAGGGTTCACTTAACATGCTATTAAGTGAGGCGTCCTGGCAAGCGGAATCGCCTTGTCATTTGAAAATCATCGATGGACCTGCAGAGAGCCCGTAATCGGCCGACCGGCAACGCCGGTTCGGCTCGATCACTGGATCATGAAGCGCGAACTGAATGGCAGGCTTGCCGCGCCGACGGCCTTCGGGCTGATGCTGACCCGCGCGGGCAGCGCTTCGATGCCGGGGAATTCCCGGCCGATGTCGGCGCACAAGGCCTTGGCGATCTTCTGCGGCGCGTAGCTGGACAGGACGACCGTCCTGAATTCGACAAACTGGGTCAGTGCGGAAATAGAGGCTTTCAGGCGGTTGGAGCATTCCCCTAGCCATTCGCTGTAGGCCTCGCCAAGGTCAGGCCACTCGGGGCTGCTGCTCCAGATGATTTCGGACGGGCGCCGGCGCTTGGTCAGTTCGCTCTCCAGGCGCACAAGGCCATGATCGAAGCTGGCGCTGGAGTTTCCCTTGTAGATCTGGTGGTTGAGGATGAGCCTGCTCTGCAGCCGTGCTCCCAGATAGAAGAACAAATAGTCGTTGAGCGGCTTGGCGACTCCGAACATGCTCTCGCCGCCGGCCGCCGCGGTGATGTCGTTCTGCACGAAAACCGGCAGCTTGATCTGTTCCTCGATCTCCCCCTGCAAGGCTTTCAGCGAGGTGCTCGATCCGTTGCGGGTTGCAGCCATCGTGTCGACATCGTCGGGAACGGCCAGGCCGATGCCGGCAACCCGGCTGCGCGCCTCGACCGGCAGGCTGGTCATGGCTTGCCTGATCGCGCCGAACAGATCGCTGCTTTGCGGAAAGGGATTGGCTTCATCCGCCGGCAATTGCGTGTGGAAGCGCACGGTGCCGATGAAATCGATGAGTGCGATGTCGATCCTGCGCCGGCTGAAGCCGACGCCAACCGCATAGGCGCCCTCCGGGTTGAGCGAAAGCGGGATGGTGGGCGGCCCGACGCGGCCGCGCTGCGCTTCGCCCTGCGAGACCAGGCCTTCCTGCTCGAGCGAACGGACGATGACCGAGGCCGTCTGCGCCGACAGGCCGGTCTTTTCGCCGATTTCCATCCGCGAAATGCCCTCGTTCTGAAGCAGCAGCGACAGCACCAGCCGCTCATTGTAGCTGCGCACGCTCAACGCATTCAGCCCGCTCGCACGATCGGCGATGCGCAATGGATTGGGTGGTGCGAACCTCATGTCAGGCAAGGGTCGCCCCGTCGGTAAGAGCGCGCTGCCTCGCGGCGGTATGGTTGCTCATGTCGAGCGGCTCCAGCCGATGGCATCGACCGCTCGGGCAAGTGCGGTGCCCAGCAATCTGTGCGCCTCGGCATCGATGTGAAAGCCGTCCGCTTCGCTGCACGAGACCACCGAGCCGGCATCGAAAAAGTGGAGTTCGAGCGAGTCCGCCAGAACCTCGAACTCGAGCGCGAGCAGGCGCGATTTCTCCGGCGCACCGGCGAAGATGGACTTCCATTCCTTGACGTCGTCCTGCATCGGCGGCGGCGCCACGATCATGATCTCGGGCGTCGAGCCGCCTGGCCCAGGCGCCAGCTCCTTGATGTCGTAGACGAGGCAGCCGATCCCCATCGCCACTTCCGACGGCGGCTTGTTGAAGCGGATCTTCAAATCGTTAGTGCCGAGCATGATGATGACGAGGTCGAGCGTCGCATGGCTCTGCAGGCAGGGGCGAAGATAGGTTCTGCCGTTTTTGTGGGCGCCCTCGATCGGGTCGTCGTGGACGGTGGTGCGGCCGCTCAATCCTTCCTCGATGACATACCAGTCGGGGCCTAGCTGAGAACGCAATATCCCCGGCCAGCGTTCACCCGGCCCATAGCGCTCGAGCGGCCCCCTGCCGGGGATCTGGCCGTGCGTGTTGGAGTCGCCGTAGCACAAGACTGATCGCATGTTTTTCCCGCCGGGACTGACAGCGCGCCGAAGCCGGCGAGCGCCAATCATGATGGATAGAGGAGCGATGAAAGGCAAGCAAGGGAATAGTCATTCAACATGACTAACTATTGACAGGGCGAATCCGCTGTGCTTCTAAAGTGCCCGGAGGAGTTCTCGACCGTCATCATCGTCCAGCAGGAATTGGGCTTCGGCACGCATGTGTTCGGGGGCGGGAGAATTGCGTGCATCGGTCGGTTTGCGACAACGAGCATGCATTGGGAGAGCGTCTCATGGCCGTACGCATTCGTACGGCCGGCCATACGAATTCGTAGGCCGGGGCAACCACAAGGAGGAGAGTTTAATGTTAGGATTGCTGAAAACCGTCGGCCTGGGGATGCTCGTTGCGTCCACGCTTGCCGTGACGTCGCTGGCGCATGCGGAAGACATCAAGCTGATGGACGGCGTGGCGCCGCGCCCCGACGACACGCGCATGACCGCGGCCGGTGCGTTCAAGAAGGACCCGCCCTGGGTCATCGGCATGAGCGACTTCGGCGTCAACGCCAACACCTGGACAGTACAGGTGGCGCATGAGGCGGAGAACGCCGCGGCCAAGGACAAGCGCATCTCGAAATTCATCCTGCTCGATGCCGGCTTCGACCAGAAAAAGCAGGTGGCCGACATCGAGGACCTGATCGCGCAGCATGTCGACGCGATCATCGTTCAGCCGGTGACCAGCACATCGGCCAATGCCAGCATCGCCAAGGCGGTCGCCGCCGGCATCCCGGTCATCCTTCACACCGGCCGCATCGATTCCGACGCCTACACCACCGAAATCCAGGGCGGCGCCGAGCATTTCGGCAAGGTGATGGGCGACTGGCTGGTCAAGACCGTCGGCGACAACGGCAAGATCTGGGTCCTGCGTGGCCTGGCCGGCCATCCGGAAGACACCAACCGCTACAACGGCTTACTGGAATCACTTAAAGGCACGCATGTGCAGATCATCGCCGAGGAGCATGGTGACTGGCAGTACGACAAGGCCAAGAAGCTGTGCGAGACGCTTTATCTGAACAACCCACAGGTTGACGGCATCTGGTCGTCCGGCGCTGACATGACGCGCGCCTGCGTCGATGTCTTCAAGCAGTTCGGCACGCCCGTTCCGCCGATTTCGGGCGAGGGCAACAATGGCTATTTCGGCCAGTGGATCACGGACGGGTTCAAGTCGATCTCGCCGGAATACAGCCCCGCCCAAGGTGCGGCCGGCGTGCGCGCCGCCGTTGCCCTTCTGGAAGGCAAGCAGCTCTACAAGCGCTATGTCTACAATCCCGACGGATGGGACCAGGACAAGGCCAAAAAATATTATCGCGACGACCTCACCGCCAATGTCTGGTGGCCAAGCGAACTGCCAGAAGACAAGCTCAAGGAATATTACGGCAAGAAGTGACGGCGCCGTGGCTGGCGGGGAGTGGACAAGCATTCCCCGCAGGCCATTCCATCTGTCGAATCCGGTTCGTTCGAGGGTTTCGTGACCAATCTTATCGAGATGTCCCACATTTCGAAGGCATTCGGAGGGAGCAAGGCGCTCCATTCCGTTTCCCTCGATCTCAAGGCGGGCAGCGTCCACGCCCTGATGGGCGAGAACGGCGCCGGCAAATCGACGTTGATGAAGATCCTGGCGGGCGTGCATCAGCCCGATTCCGGCGAGATCTTCATGAACGGCGAGAAGCTCGATTTGAAGTCACCGCGCGCCGCGCTCGATGCCGGCATTTCGACCGTTTTCCAGGAGCATTCGCTGCTGCCCAATCTATCGATCGCCGAGAACATGTTTCTCGGCCGGGAGCCGACGACACGGTTCGGCTCGATCGATTATCGGGTGATGAGCAGCCAGACCGCCAAGGCGCTTGGCGAACTCGGCCTCACGCTCGACCCGTCGCAACTCGTTTCCAACCTGACGATCGCCGAGCGGCAATTCGTCGAGATCGCGCATTGCATCCAGGCCGACGCCGGCGTGCTCATCCTCGATGAACCGACGGCGGCGCTCAACGCGGCCGATGTCGATGTGCTCAACCGCAACATCCGCCGGCTGCGCGATAAGGGGAAGGCTGTCGTCTACATCTCGCATCGCATGGAGGAGATCTTCGAGCTGTGCGACACGGTGACGGTGCTGAAGGACGGCGCACTGGTCGGCACAAGAATGGTGTCCGAGATCACCACCGACGAACTCATCGCCATGATGGTCGGACGCGAACTCCAGGACCTTTTTCCCGATCGTACTGATAACAAAGGCGACGAGATCCTGCGCGTCGAGAACCTGAGGATCACCGAGACATCGCGGCCGCTGTCGCTGACATTGCACAAGGGCGAGATCGTCGCCCTGGCCGGCCTGGAGGGACAGGGCCAGCAGCGCTTCCTGAGATCGCTGATCGGCCGCTATCATCCCTCCGCCGGGACGATTTCCGTCAACGGCAAAGCGCTGAAAATGCCGCTCCCGGCATCATCAGGCGTTCGCCATTTGCAGCAGCTGAGGGTCGGCTTCGTTCCAGAGGACCGCAAGGAAGAGGGGCTCTTCCTCGCTTTGCCAATCGCCCACAACATCGCCATCGGATTGCATTCGAGGCGATCCGAACTCGCGGCGGCGCGGCCGTATCGAAACGTGATCGCCCGCATGATGGAGGTCATGAACATAAAGGCGGCAGGGCCGTCCGCGCCGGTCGGCTCCCTGTCCGGCGGCAACCAGCAAAAGGTTCTGCTCGGCCGCTACCTGGCCGCCGATCTCGATCTTCTGCTGGTCGAGGAGCCGACCCGCGGAGTCGACATCGGCGCCAAGTCCGAGATCTACCACCTGCTGCGCGACTTTACCGCCAAGGGCGGCGCCGTGCTGGTGCTGTCGCGCGAGACGATCGAATTGATCGGGCTCTGCGACCGCATCTACGTCGTCCATGACGACACCATCGTTGCCGAAATGCCGGCAGCGCAGGCGACAGAACACAAGATCCTCGACGCGGCCCTGACGGGCGGCTCCGCGCGCCAGCATTAGGGGCCTCCATGCATCGTTCGCTTTTCAGCATCCTGAGTGGCCGGAACACGCGGCAAGGCCTGTGGGGCCTGCCACTTCTGGTCGCCTTGCTCATTTCGCTGTGGCTGACCGTCGAGACGACGCAGTTCGCGACGGCCGAAAACCTTTTCAACCTGGTGGCCCAGGCGATGCCGCTGATCATCGCGGCGATCGGACAGCTCGTCGTCGTGCTCATCGGCGGGCTCGACCTGTCGGTCGGTTCGGTCATCAGCTTCACCACGGCGGTGCTGGCGCTCGACCAGCCGGCGATCGTGCTGATCCCGGCGGTCTTTCTTCTGGCGGCACTCATCGGGCTGATCAACGGCCTGGCGATCACCCGCTTCAACGTCCATCCGATCATCGCGACGCTGTCGACGCAGTACATCGTGCTCGGCATCACGCGCATCCTGCGTCCCGTCTCCGGCGGCACCGTGCCGGAGATCGTCATCGATGCCGTCTCGGGCAGTTTCCTCGGCATTCCCTATCCGGTTTTCTGGGGCATCGTCGTGATCCTGGCAGCGTGGAAACTGCTCTACGGATCCCGGTACGGGCTGCATCTGTTTGCGATCGGCGGCGGCATCGCGTCCGGCGCCGAAAGCGCTGCCCGCAATTTCGGCGTCTCCGACCGCCGCAACATTATCCTCGCCTATGTGGTCTGCTCCTGTTTCGCGGCCGCTGCCGGTGTCTTCCTGGCCGGGCGCATCGTGTCGGGCGATCCGAATGTCGGTCTGCTTTTCGAACTCGATACCGTCACCGCCGTGGCGCTCGGAGGCACCCAGCTCTCCGGCGGCATCGGCAGCCTGCACGGCACAGTGATCGGCGCGCTGGTCATGGCGCTGCTGGCTAACGGCATGAACCTCGCCAACGTCTCGCCCTTTGTTCAGACAGCGATCAAGGGCGGCATCCTGCTGGCGGTGGTCGGGTTGCAATCCCGCAAGAAAATGGGGCTCTGAGCGATGGCCGCCGTTCTCGCAAATCCGATCGCCCGGCGTCTGCTGCGCATCCCGCCGTCCTATTTTGTCTTCATCGTGCTGCTGGCGACGCTGTGGATCGCGCGACCGAACATGCTCAACCTCAACATCATGGGCATCTTCGTCAGGCAGATCGTGCCGCTCGGCATCCTGGTGCTGGGGCAGCTCGTCGTCATGCGGGTGAAGTCGATCGACCTCTCTGGCGGCGGCATCATCCTGCTCATCAACTATTTCATCTCGTCGGGCACTTTCCCCGGCGCGTCGATGCCTTTCTTCGTCGTGCTGGCGCTCGCCACCGGCCTCGTCATCGGCCTGTTCAACGGCTTCATGATCGGCAACCGGCGGGTGTCGGCGGTCATCGTCACGCTGGCGGTCAGCATCATCCTGGTCGGGCTGGTGCAGTTCCTGTCGAGCGGCAATCCGCCCGGCGATGTGCCGAAGCTGTTCAACGACCTATACAACACGAAATTCCTGTCGGTTCCGACGCCGGTGCTGTTCTGGGTCCTGCTGACCGCTTCGGTGTGGCTGCTTCTGTCGCGGACCATCTTTGGCCGCTACGTCGCTTCGGTCGGGGAGAATGCCGAAGCCGCGCATTTTTCCGGCGTGCCGGTCCAGCGCACGGTCATCCTGGCGCATACGCTCGCCGGCCTGATAGCGGCGATCGCCGCCCTGGTGCAGACCGGTTCCATCGCCGTCGGCAGCGTCCGTATCGGCCTCGACCTGCCGATCCTGGCGGTCGCGGCAACGATCCTCGGCGGCGTCGTCTTCGGTCGTGGCGACGGCGGCGTCTGGGGGCCTTTCTTCGGGGCGCTGTGTTTTGCGCTGCTGTTCGTGGTGATGACGGTGCTCGGCATCGACGAGCCCGGCAAGCTCATCGCGCAGGGCGTCATCATCCTCGGCGCGGCGATCTTCTACGGAGTGCGCGTGCGAAACCCCTGATTTGAAACGGCGAAGAGCAAGTGCGCCGGCGTTCAGACAATTGCAAACAGATGGAGAAACATGGATGTCACCGCCAAAAAACATCATGTGCTACGGCGACTCGCTGACCTGGGGCTGGGTTCCGGTCAAGGAAGGGTCGCCGACCTACCGCTACCCTTATGATCAGCGCTGGACCGGTGTGATGGCGGCGGCGCTGGGGGCGGGCTACCACATCATCGAAGAAGGCCTGAGCGCGCGCACGACCTGTCTCGACGACCCCAACGATCCGCGCCTGAACGGGGCGAACTATCTGCCCTCGGCCATCGCCAGCCATCTGCCGCTCGACCTGGTCATCGTCATGCTCGGCACCAACGACACCAAGTCTTATTTCCGCCGGACGCCTTATGAGATCGCCAATGGAATGGCGAAACTGGTCGGGCAGATCCTGACCAGTGCCGGCGGCATCGGCACCCCTTATCCGGCTCCCAAGGCGCTGGTCATTGCGCCGCCGCCGCTGACCCCGATGCCCGATCCGTGGTTCGAGGGCATGTTTGGTGGCGGGCACGAAAAATCCAGGGATCTGGCCAGGCAGTACAAGGCGATGGCGGATTTCATGAAGATCGATTTCCTCAATGCCGGCGATTACCTCACTACGGATGGTGTTGACGGCATCCATTTTACTGCCGGAAACAACGCCGATCTGGGACGCGCCGTCGCCGACAAGGTCAAGTCGATCCTTGAGCCGGGCAAGGTCAGCACTGCCGCCTGAAGCCGCCACGCCCGTCGGCTCGCGGCACACAGGCCCACGGCGCGGGTGTATCGCTCGTTCCTCCGGCGATGCACCATCGATACGGGGCCGTTTGGCCCCGTATCGATGTGGCGCTCGACGCCTGCAGACCTGCATTGATCTACGGCCTTGTGCCCCGAGGAACATGATCGGCAGACGATTTGGTTTGGCGGTCGAAAACGACCGCCAAGCCGTTCTTCACGGCAAGCGAGGCGACCCTGTCGTCGAGTTCGCGATCGGGAATGGCGGGTTTGAGGACCTGCCGGATGGCCCGATAGGCCTGCTCGGTCGACACATAGTCGTAGCGCTTTTTGCGCGCTTCCACATATTGCTCGATGAGAATGCCCAATTGGCGGGCGGCGATGTCATCTGGTTGCTGCAAGGGAGCCTCCTCAGCGTCGATCGTTTGCAGACCCCCGAGATGTAAAACCCACGCCGCGAAAGTTAAGGCCTGCTGTCGGCTTGAAGCCCAAAAAATCTATTGCCTTCGTTCAACGAACTGCACCGCAGAGTGACATCGTGTCCGAACTGGCACATCGCAGCCGCAAGGCGCGGGTCAACTTGCCCGTCCGAATCCCGACCAAAGCGTGTATTCACAACAGCTCCGACAGAACGGCCATGAAATGGTCGTTCTCCGCTGTCGAGCCGATGCTGACGCGCACATAGGTGTCAAAACCCTGCTGCTTCCACGGCTTGACGATGACACCTTGACGCAGCAGGCCTTCGACGAAGGCGGAAGCATCTTGCCGGCAGTTGAAGAACAGGAAGTTGCCCCTGGAGGCAGCGACATCGAGGCCCTTGCTCGCCAGGAAAGTCTCGACGCGTTTTCTCTCTGCATTGGCCAGCGCGACGACCTTGGCAAGGTGTTCGTCGTCGGCCAGTGCCGCGAGTGCGGCGGCCTGGGCCATGGCGTTGGCGTTGAAAGGCGTGCGGACGCGATCGAGCAGCGCGCGCAGCTCCGGGTCACCGACGATGCCGAAGCCGATCCGCAATCCGGCCAGACCGAACGCCTTGGAAAAGGTCCGTAGCACGATCCAGGGCTGCTCCAGCTTTTCGAGATAGGGCAGGGACGATGCATAATCGTCGCCCTTGGCATATTCGGCATAGGCTTCGTCGATGACGATCAGCGTCTCGTCGCCGACCGCATCCAGAACCCTCGACAGATCGCCGCCGGAGAGCCAGCTGCCGACCGGGTTCATCGGGTTCGAAAACAGCAGCATGCGCGGCCGTTCGCGCACCGCCTCGACCAGCGCATCGACATTGATGGTCAGATCGTCGTTGACGACAACGCGTTTGACGGTCGCCCCCATCAGCGTTGCGTAGTCCTCATGCAGCGGGAACGACGGATAGAGCGTGACGACCGCGTCGCCCGGCCGCAACACGGCACGGCTGATGACGGAGAGAAGGTCTTCGGAACCGTTGCCGAGGATGATCTGGCCCTCGGCGACGGCATATTTGTCGCCGATCGCCTGGCGCAGCTTGCGCCCGGCGGGGTCGGGATAGAGGCGGAACATCTCGGAGCCGGCATGCATCGTCGTGGCTAGCGTCGGGCTGGGCCCGAGCGGGTTTTCGTTGGAGCCCAGTTTGGCGATCCTGGCCGGTGCGTATCGCTCCATGACCTCGTCAATGGTGAGCCCGGAATTGTAGGGCGACAAACGGTTGACTTCGGTGCGGACCATGTCCGAGGCTTTCGACACGGGCGGGCTCCTCTGCGGTGGATTTCGTCATCCGTACCGTAGTCGAAATAGTTTGTATATGCTTGTATATGTAACTTGGTCTGCTAGTCTCGACGCTGAAGCGGAAACCGACGCCGGTAAGGAGGATCACATGCGCAACGCTTCTCTCTTCGATCTCTCCGGCAGGAAGGCGCTTGTCACCGGCGCAAGCCGAGGCATCGGGCGCAGCATCGCCGAAGCGCTGAGTGCTGCCGGCGCCGACGTCGCGGTCTCGGCGCGCAGCCTGGCCTCATTGCAGGACACAACGGCAGCCATCCGCGCCGCCGGCGGAGTGGCGCACGCCATCGCTCTCGACGTCACCGATGTCGGCCGCTGCCGGGCAGCGACCGCAGAGGCTGCCAGCCTGCTTGGCGGTCTCGACATTCTCGTAAACAATGCCGGGATGGAGGAAGTCCGGGCCTCGCTCGATGTCGACGAGGCGCTGTGGGACAGGATCGTCGACACCAATCTGAAGGGAGCGTTCTTCTGCGCCCAGGCCGCCGCGCGGCAGATGCGGGACGCCGGGCGGCCTGGCGCCATCATCAATTTGTGCTCGCTGACATCCGAAGTCGGCATTCCCACCGCGGTGCCGTATGGCTCGTCGAAGTCGGGCCTGCTCGGCATGACGCGGGCGCTTGCGGCGGAGTGGGCGGAGCTTGGCATAAGGGTCAATGCGATCGCGCCGGGCTATTTCAGGACGGCGATGACGGACGTTTTCTACAGCAACGAGGCATGGCAGCACTCCATGTTGGCCAAGATCCCGCAGCGGCGTTTCGGTGATCTCTCCGACCTGCACGGCATCGCGGTGTTCCTCGCTTCGGATGCGGCGGCCTACATAACCGGCCAGTCCATTCCGGTCGATGGCGGCTTTCTCGCCTCGATCTGACGAGGCAGGTTTGTCTCCGTGGTTTCGACGGGAAGGATGATGGAAAAATTGCTGGCGACTATCATACATACATGTATATACTTTTGCCCGGTGAAGCCTCTCGACGGCTTTGATCCTTGCCCCGGTCGGCCTGTCGACCCGCAGAACTATGGCCATCCACGGGCCAACCGTCATTGCGTTCCAAGAGTTCCAGGAGACGAGCAATCATGTCCGACATCAGCTTCCACGATTTGTCATCCATCGATGCCGACCAGCGCGCCAGTCTGCTGAAGCGCGCCGAGGCCGATCTGACGGTCTTCGTCGAGAAGGTCCGGCCGATCATCCAGGCCGTCAAGGACGAAGGCGATGCCGCCTTGATCCGCTTCGCCAGGGAACTCGACAAGGCCAATGTCGCCGAGGGCGAACTGCAGGTGTCGGAAGCCGAGTTCGACGCGGCGTTCGACAAGGTGGAAAAGGATGTCGTCCAGAGCATCCGGTTCGGCATCGACAATATCAGGCATTTCCATGAGGAGCAGAAGCCGGAGACGATGTGGCTCAAGGAAGTCCGGCCGGGCGCCTATGCCGGCGACAGGTACACGCCGATCGCATCCGTTGCGCTCTACGTGCCGCGCGGCAAGGGCGCCTTTCCATCGGTGACGATGATGACGTCGGTGCCGGCGGTGATTGCCGGCGTGCCGCAGATCGCCATCGTGACGCCGCCGACATCGGATGGTTCGGTGGATGCGGCAACGCTCGTCGCCGCGCGTCTCGCCGGCGTGGGCACGGTCTACAAATGCGGCGGCGCCCAGGCAGTTGCCGCCGTCGCTTACGGCACCGAGACGGTGAAGCCCGCGCTCAAGATCGTCGGCCCCGGCAGCCCGTGGGTGGTCGCGGCCAAGAGCGTGCTGTCGTCGGTCATCAACACAGGCCTTCCGGCCGGCCCGTCGGAAGCGATCATCTTTGCCGATGACAGCGTTGACGGCGGCCTTGCCGCGCTCGACCTGTTGATCGAAGCCGAGCACGGGCCGGATTCCTCGGCCTATCTGGTGACGCACAGCCGCAAGGTTGCAGAAGCAGCGCTTGCTGCACTTCCCGAGCATTGGTCGCGGATGACCGAGCAGCGTGTCGAGTTTTCGCGCGCGGTGCTGACCGGCAAGCGCGGCGGCATCGTGCTGACCGCGTCGCTGGAAGACAGCTACCGCTTCATCAACGACTATGCGCCCGAACATCTCGAGATCCTGTCGAAGGAGCCGTTCGCGCATCTCGGGCGCATCACCGAGGCGGCCGAAATTCTGATGGGCCCGCACACGCCGGTGACGCTGGCCAACTTCGTTCTCGGTCCCAATGCTGTGCTGCCGACTAGCCGTTGGGCGCGGACCTACGGGCCGCTTTCGGTAACGGATTTCGTCAAGCGCTCGTCGGTCGGCTATGTCACCTCGGTGGCCTATCCGGAACTCGCTCTGCACGCCCGCAGGCTCGCCCGCTACGAGGGCTTCAGCTCGCATGAGAACGCGGTCTCGGAAATCCGCGACCGCTATCTCGCCGGTTGAGCGGAAGCGATCGTGATGAAGGCCGCACGACTGTATGGACCTGGTGACTTGCGCATCGAGGACATCGCCACGCCGGGCGTGCCGGATGCGGGCTGGGTGAAGCTCAGGGTCGACGCCGCCGGCATTTGCGGTTCGGACCTGCACAATTTCCGCACGGGACAGTGGATAAGCCGGTCGCCTTCGACGGCCGGCCATGAGTTGACCGGCACGGTGACTGCCATCGGCGCGGGCGTGGACGCCTTCGCCGTCGGCGACAGGGTGGTCGCCGATTCCCGTTTCTGGTGCGGAAACTGCGCGCAATGTCATGGCGGCAGGCGGCATCTCTGTGTGTCGCTGGGCTTTGTGGGAGAAATCTGCGACGGCGGGTTTGCCGAACAGGCGGTGCTGCCCGCGCGGCTTTTGCATATCATCGATGCCGGGCTCGACGAGCGGGTCGCGGCGATGGCCGAGCCGCTGGCGGTGGCGCTGCACGCGGTGCGGCGCCTGCCGAAAACGGCCGGCTCGGTGCTGGTCGTCGGCTGCGGGCCGATCGGCGGTCTTGCCGCGCTATTGCTGTCGCGAACCTTCGCCGGCACCGTGCTCGTCGCCGACCGCAACCAAGCTCGCAGCGCCCGCGTGTCGCAGGTGACGGGTGCCAGGATCGTCGATCTGAACCGAGATGCCGTTGCCGCCGCAACCGCCAATGCCCCGCTGCTCGCGGCCATTGAGGCGACCGGCAGCGTCGCGGCGCTCAACCAATTGCTTGGCGTTGTCGATCCCGGCGGCACGATCGCCATGGTGGGCATCTTCCATGGCCGCCTCGACATTGATCCCAATACGCTGGTCGAACGCGAAATCGGCTTGCTGGGATGCCACGCCTTTGCCGATGAGCTGCCCGAGGCGGTGCGGATGCTAGGTGAACTCAGCGAACCGCTGTTGGCGCTGATCGACCAGGAGATCGGCCTGGATGACATTCCGGCTGCCTATGAGCGGCTGTTGGCGGGACACAGCGACGGCTTGAAAACAATCATCCGCATGCGGCAACCTGTCGAGCAGTCGTGATTTCCGATGAATCGCCGGAAAGGACTTTTGAAATGATCACTTTGCCCGACACGGCCAGCCCTCTTTACGAGAAGGTGAAGGACTACATCCTGGCGAACATCGGAACGGGCCGGTGGGGCAAGGATCGCAAGCTGCCGTCCGAGAACGAGTTGGTGGCTTCACTCGGCGTGTCGCGGATGACGGTTCACCGGGCGCTCAGAGAGTTGACCTCGGCCGGGTTCCTGATCCGCCTGCAAGGTGTGGGAACCTTCGTCGCGCCGCCGCGGCCGCAATCGACGCTGATCGAGATCAACAACATCGCAGCCGAGATCGTGGAGCGCGGCAACCGGCATCGCTCCGAAGTCCTCGTCCTCGAAACCATCATGCCGACAAAGGAGCTGGCGCTGTCGTTCGAGTTTCCAAAGCGCGTCTCGATCTATCATTCCGTCGTCGTCAATTTCGAGAATGATCTGCCGGTGCAGCTGGAAGAGCGCTTCGTCAATCCGAGCCTCATTCCCGATTACGACAAGCAGGATTTTTCGAAGACGGCGACCTACGACTATCTCATGCAGAAAACCCCGGTGACCGAAGTCGAGCATATCATCTCGGCGATCCCGGCCGACGCCGAGACGGCGCGGCATCTGGGCATCGATGTCGGCGCCTGCTGCCTTTTCCTGCACCGCCGGACATGGACAGGCGCGGTGGTGGCCACCATCAGCAAGCTGACTTATGCCGGCAGCCGCTACTCGCTCGGCAGCCGCTATTCCCCTTCAAAAAGCAGCTAACGGAAGCAGGACGAATGCAAGTCGGAGCGGTTTCGTTGTCAATGTATATACATGTGCTGACGAGAACACTTTCGCTCTCGAATGGACGGGCCAAGAAGGACAACAGATGACGCAGACACCGAGTCGCACGGCGCAGATCCGGGCACTCGCGCAGCATGATGTTGCCGAAGCACAAAGCGCGCTGGCGGCATTGCTGGGCGACCTGTTTGCGATGAGTCCCCGCAATGTGCGCATCAACTTCGACAAATACAGCCTCAATTCCCTGAACGGCTTCTTCGAAGACGACGGCAAGGCCTACTTCTTCAAATTCCATCAGGAGGAGCGGGAGGAGGCGATGACGGGCGAGTATTACCGCGCCGAGATTCTGTCGCGCGCCGGCCTGCCGGTCGACCAACCCATACACATGTCGGCGCAGCCCGGCGAGCAGATCCTTGTCTACCGCCGCCGCACGGATCCGAGATTTTCGGATGTGCTGTTCGCGCTGGATGCGCAGGACGATGCCGGCAAGCGGCAAGAAGCCGTTCTTGCCGAGCGCGACCTGTCGGCCAGGCTGCTCAAGGTCTATCTCGAGACGCTGCATCCGGTGACTGTCGCGGAGGTCTCGGCGGAGCCGATCCACAGGCTGTTTCATGAGCGGCTGATCGATGCAAACACAAGCTTGTCGCCAGGCGGCCGGCTGGCCGATTTCTATGTCGGCAAGCCGTTCGTCTTTCCCGGTGCCGAGCTGGATTGGGATCGGTTTTCCCGGCTGAAATTCGTCATCAACGGCCAGCAGTACACCCACAGCGTCGGTGAGCTTTTCGATGCCGCCGCAGTGCGCTTGCGGCCCGACCGGCTTGCCGATGCCGGCGGCGTGGTCGCGCATGGCGACGCCCACAACGCCAATGTCTGGTACACGGCTAAGGCGGGGAGGGCGGAACTGTCCTTCTTCGATCCCGCCTTTGCCGGCTCGCATATCCCGACGCTGCTGGCGGAGGTGAAGGCGACGTTCCACAACATCTTTGCCCATCCGTTCTGGCTCTATGATCCGGCGACCGCGACAGAGGCTTTTCGCGCCCAGGCGCGGCTGGACGGAAATCTGCTCCATGTCGACACGGACTGGGACCTGAGCCCCGTCCGCCGCGACCTGCTGGAGGTCAAGGCGACAGCGCTGTGGCGGCCATTGCTGCTGGAGCTCAAACGGCGCGGCATGCTGCCGGCCGATTGGCGCGCGGTGCTGCGGGCCGGTCTTTTCCTGTCGCCGACGCTGGTCATGAACCTGCGGGCCGGCGCGCGCAGCCATACGCGGGTCTCCTCCCTCATTGCCTTCTCAGTCGCGGTCATGGTCGGCAGCGAACCCGTTGCCGGAGCCGATCGGGTGACGGGTTTCCTCGATCGGATCGATCCGGAAAAGCGTGAAAATTGAGTCTTTCCAACTTGTATATGCATGTATGTATTTTAGCCTTGACATCCGCTCCCGCTGACGCTGAAATATCCTCGCACTTCACCATGAAGTGGCAGGTAAGACGCCGAGGCACAGTGCCGCAAGAGCAGAAACCCGCAGTCTCACCAGACCGGCTACCTTAGTCAGAAAAAGCGGTCTGATCATCAAGGGGAACAAAGATGATGCGTAACCTAACAGGACAATTTCGCGCGCTCGTGATGGCCGCCGCCATCGGGCTGGCCGCCGCCCCGGCAGCCTACGCAGCCGATGCGGCCATTCCCACCACGCCCGAGGCAGGAGCGTTCAAGATCGGCATCGAGCCCTGGCTCGGCTATGGCCAATGGCATGTCGCCGAGGCCAAGGGCCTGTTCAAGACAAACGGGCTGAGCGACGTCCAGATCGTCAACTTCGCCGAGGACAAGGACATCAACGCAGCACTTGCAAGCGGCCAGCTCGACGCCGCCAACATCGCCACCCACACGGCGATGGGGATGGTCGCGGCCGGCCTGCCGGTGAAGATCGTGCTGCTGCTCGACGTCTCCATGACCGCCGACGCCATCATCGCCGGCAAGGACGTCACCTCCATCGCGGACCTCAAGGGCAAGCAGGTGGCCTTCGAGGAAGGCACGACGAGCGACATTCTGCTCAAATACGCGCTTGCCAGGAACGGCATGTCGATCGACGATGTGAAGCCGGTTCCGATGCCTGCGTCCGATGCCGGCAGCGCCTTGATCGCCGGCCAGGTGCCGGTCGCGGTGACCTATGAACCGTACCTCACCGTCGCCATGGCGCAGAACAAGGACCTCAAGCTGCTGTTCACCGCCGGCGAGGATCCCGGCCTGATCAGCGACGTCCTGGTGGTGCGTGACGAGGTGATCAAGTCGCGGCCCGGCCAGGTGCTGGCCATGATCAAGAGCTGGGACGCGGCGCTCAAGGACTACAATGCCGACACGCCCGGTGGACGCGCCATCATCGCCAAGGCCGTCGGTTCGGACGTCAAGGACCTCAACACCGCCTTTGACGGCGTGCGCTACTACTCACTCGCCGAAAACAAGACGGCGCTGACCGGCGATTTCACCACCAAGACCTTCGCCGATGTCGAGACCGCCGCCAAGAACGCCAAGCTGCTGCAGGCCGATGTGACGCCGGAGCAGATGATCGACCCGGCCTTCGTCAAGGCAGCGGAATGACCAAGGCCGGATCGCGGTGGTGACACAGATGCCCGGGGAGCGACCGGCGGCAGGACCGATCGCGAAACCGGCGAGGCGCCGCCGATCCTCCGGGATCGGCGTGCCCATCGCCAGGTCGCGCTTCCTGATCATCGCGGTGGCCGTGTTCGTCGGGCTCGGCCTTGCCTGGTGGGCGGCGACCGGACTGGGGTTGGTAAAGCCGATCTTCCTGCCGTCGCCGGGCAGCGTAGCTATGCAGATCGCCAAGCTCGCCGCCGACGGCACGTTGTGGCTGGACCTCAAAGCCTCGATGTACCGTATCTCCATCGGCTTCCTCATCGCCTCGGCCCTGTCGATACCGATCGGCGTGCTGATCGGCAGTTTCCGTTCCTGGGAAGCGGCCATCGAGCCGCTGGTGGATTTCATCCGCTACATGCCGGTCGTCGCTTTCGTGCCGCTCTCCATCCTGTGGGCGGGCACCGGCGATTCGCAGAAATTCCTGATCATCTTCATCGGCACCTTCTTCCAGCAGGTGCTGATGATCATGGACAATGTGAAACGGGTTCCAGCCGATTTCATTGGCCTTGGGCGTACACTCGGCTTGCCGGATCGCAAGATCCTGACGCGCATCGTCGTTCCCAGCGCCTTGCCGGGCATCTGGGATACGCTGCGCATCAGCCTGGGCTGGGCATGGACCTGGCTGGTGCTGGCCGAACTTGTCGCCGCGACTTCGGGGCTCGGCTATCGCATCACCGTGTCGCAGCGGTATTTCCAGACCAACACGATCATCGGCTACATCCTGCTGCTTGGCCTGCTCGGCCTCATCACCGACCAGGTGATGAAGGCGCTGGAAAAGGTGCTGTTCAAGCAAGAGGGCCGCTCGCAATGAGGTCCAGCCGATGAGCCCCCCCAAATTGCGGATCGCCGGTCTCCACAAGAGCTTCGGCACCGGCGAGCGGCGCACTGAAGTGCTGCGCGACATCAACCTCGATCTTGCCGACAACGAGTTTGTCTCCCTGGTCGGCACGTCGGGTTGCGGCAAGAGCACGCTGCTGTCGATCGTGGCCGGACTGCAGGACTTCGACGCCGGCGATCTCAGCATCGATGGCGCGCCGATCCTGCAGCCGGGTCTCGACCGTGGCGTCGTCTTCCAGTCCTACACGCTGCTTCCCTGGCTGACGGCGCGGCAGAACATCGAATTTGCCCTTAAGGCCGCCGGTTACGATCGCCCGACCTGCCGCAGGATCGCGCTGGAGCATCTCGAACTCGTCAAGCTGTCCGACAGCGCCGACCGCTATCCGGCCGAACTCTCGGGCGGCATGAAACAGCGCGTCGCCATTGCGCGCGCGCTTTCCTACCGGCCCAAGATGCTGTTGATGGACGAGCCATTCGGCGCGCTCGATGCCTTGACCCGGCATCAGATGCAGGAACTGCTGACCCAGATCTGGGAGGAACACAGGTTGACCGTCCTGTTTGTCACTCATGATGTGGAGGAGGCCGTCTATCTGTCGGACCGCATCGTCGTCATGGGGATCGGCCCGGGACGCATCACGCAGACCTTCAACGTCGATATTGAGCGCCCGCGCCGCGAAGAGGTGATGGAAAGCCCTGCATTCATGGATCTGCAGCGCGGCGTGCACAAGGCCATCCGCGAGGGTTCAAAACGCCCCGAAATGGCGTAGGCGCCTGTGGTCATCAGTAGGCCCAATCACGTCGCCTTGCCGACCGCCGCATCCAACTCCAGCTCGCCTTCCGAAATGTCGTCGAACGAGGCGTAGTTCATGTTGTAGAGGCGGGCGTAGAGACCTTTCCTTGCCATTAGCTGTTCGTGGTTGCCGCTTTCGACAATCTCGCCGTTCTGCAGCACGATGATGCGGTCGGCGCCGCGGATGGTCGCCAGACGGTGGGCGATGACCAGGCCGGTGCGGCCTTCCAGCAGGGTGATCAGCGCCTTCTGGATCAGCATCTCGGTGTAGGAATCGATGCTGGCCGTGGCTTCGTCGAGCACCAGGATCTTTGCATCCGCCACCAGCGCACGCGCAAAGCTGATCAGCTGGCGCTGGCCCAGCGAGAGATTGCCGCCGCGCTGCTCGAGTTCGGTATCGTAGCCATCTGGCAGGTTCTCGATGAAATCGTGCGCGCCGACGGCTTGTGCGGCGCGCACCACCTCTTCGCGGCTGGCTGATGTCTTGTGGTAGCGGATGTTTTCCAGCACCGAGCCGGAGAACAGGAACGGCTCCTGCAGAACCATCGCCACCTGATCGCCGAGCGAATCCTGGGTCAGGTCACGCACATCATGGCCGCCGACCAGAACCTCGCCCGACCAGACATCGTAAAAGCGGTGCACCAGCGCCATCGAGCTCGACTTGCCCGACCCGGTCGGGCCGACCAGGGCCACGGTCTCGCCCGGATTGACGCGAAACGAGATGTTCTTCAGCACCGGCTGGTTCGGCCTATAGCCGAAGGTGACGTTCCTGAACTCGACCGAGCCGTCCATGTCGCGCGACAGCGCGATAGCACCGTCCTTGTCGCTGACGTCGACCGGCACGTCGAGCACTTCGGAGATGCGCTGGCCCGAAGCCATGGCGCGCTGCATGACGCTGTATTGCATGGTCAGCGAGCGGATCGGGTCGAAGAAGCGCTGGATGTAGAACAGGAACGCCACCATGACGCCGATGTCGAGGCTGTGCGACAGCACCATCGAACCGCCGACGACGATGACGGTCGCCATGGCGATGCCGGTCAGCGTGTCGACGATCGGCACCATCACCTGCGCGTATTTCGCCGAGGTCAGATGGGCATTGAGATTGGCCAGCACCTTTTCGTCGTAGAGGTCGAAATTGACGTGCTGGCGCTCCAGGCTCTGCACCGTGCGCACGCCGTGGATGCCTTCCGCCAGCGCGCCATTGGCGATCGAGTTGGTCTCATGCGCGGCCATGAAAGCGACCTTGGCGCGCGGCAGCCAGCACAGGCGCACGATGAACAGCACCGGCATGGTCGACAGCGTCAGCAGCCCGAGCCGGAAATCCAGCCACAAAAGCACGCTGACGATGCCGAACAGCAGCACGATGTCGCCGACCGACATGACGGATGTTTCGAGGAATTCCTGCATCGAATTGACGTCGCCCTGCAGACGCGACATCAGACGGCCGACCTCGGTCTTGTCCATGAAGCTCAACGAGACCCGTTGCAGATGGCTGAACATGGCGCGGCGCAGGTCGGAGAGCACGTTCTCGGCCACTTTGCCGACGACGCTTTCCTGCACATAGGAGGCGGCATAGTTGATGAGGATGATCGCCGAGAAAGCGCCGATCGCGGCGATGATCACCGATTGGTCGAGCTTGCCTGCCGTCATGCCGTGGTCGATGGCGTAGCGGATGACCAGCGGAATCGCCAATTGGGTCAGCGTGAACACCAGTACGGCGGCGACCGAGATGAAGATCCGGCTCTGATACGGCTGCACGAAGCTCCAGATGCGCCTGACGATGCGCGGGTCGTAGGCCTTGCCGAAAACCTCCTCGTCGTCGCGGTGCGAGCCTACGACCGCCTTCGTCGGCCGGCCGCTGGTGTCTTCCTTGTCGTCGTCGGCCTGTGTCGACATCACGCGGCTCCCGCCACGACAGGCCGGTCATCGTCCGGCCGCAGCTGCAAATCGTACAGCGCGCGGTAGCGGCCACCGAGCGCTAGCAGTTCCTCGTGCGTGCCGCGCTCGACGATCCGGCCACCCTCGACGAACAGGATTTGGTCGGCATGCATCAGCGAGCTCAGCCGGTGCGAGATGATGAGCGTGACGCGGTCCCTGGCGAAGCGCTTCATCGCCGCCCGGATGCGCTGTTCGGTACCGGCATCTATTGCCGCGGTCGAATCGTCGAAGACCAGCACCGATGGCCGCAGCATCAGGCTCCGCGCAATGGTCAGGCGCTGCCGCTGGCCACCGGAAAGCGACGCGCCGCGCTCGCCGACAACCGTGGTGTAACCGGCCGGGAGGCCCATGATGTAATTGTGCAGCTGGGCGTACTCGGCTGCCTGCCCGATGCGGGTCTCGCGCGCCCAGGGATTGCCATAGGCGATGTTGTTCTCGATCGAGGTGGTGAACAGGAACGCGTCCTGCTGCACGACGCCGACGGCCTTGCGCAGCGATTTCAGCGTCACCTCACGAATGTCCTGGCCGTCGATGGTGATCGAACCCGAAGTGACGTCGTAGAAACGCGGGATCAGATGCGCGATGGTCGACTTGCCGCTGCCCGGTGGGCCGACAATGCCGATGGTCTCGCCGGACCGGGCCTCGAAGGAGATGCCGGACAGTGTCGACCGGCCGCCTGCGCCCTCATAGCGAAAGCCGACATTGTCGAAGCGCAGCACGCCGTCGCTGACGACGAGATCCCTGGCGCCGGGCGCGTCCTCGATGTCGAGTTCGGCGTCGAGCAGTTCGAACAGCCGGGTGCCGCAGGTCGAGGCGCGGGCGAAGGAATTGACCATCAGCCCGAGCTGGCGCACCGGCATCTGCAGGATGGTCATGAAGGTGAGGAACTGCGCCAGCGTGCCGACGCTGATCTGGCCTGCGATCACCTTCTGGCCGCCGAACCACAGGACCAGCCCCATGGCGGCCAGGAACGAGAAATTCATGGCGCTGGTGTTGGCGACGCGGATGTCGACGCGCTGATTGGCGAGGTCCAGTGCATCGCGCTTGGCGCGATCGAATTTTTCCAGCTCATGCCGCTGCGCTGCGAAAGCGCGCACGACACGGATACCGCCGAGGTTCTCATCCATCACCCGGCTCAGCACCGAGAGGCGCTCCTGCAACGTCAGCCAGGTGCTGCGCAGTTTGAGCTGGGTGACCGAGGACCGCCAGGCGACGAAGGGCACGAAGCTCAGACTGAGCAACCCGAGCACGGGATCGGTGCTGACCAGGAGATACGCGCCGACGCCGATCAGCACGCCGAGCAGCACCACGCGCAAAATGCCAGTGGAAAAGAACATGCGCACGCCGTCGAGATCGAGCAGGCCGAGCGTGATGAGATCGCCGGTGTGGACCCTGTCGTGGTAGGCGAAGCTCAGGCGCTGGATCTTCTCGTAGAAAGCCAGGCGCAGTTCATAGCCGGTGCGATGGCCGACGGCCTCGCCATAGTAGTTCTGCGCCATTGTGAAGAGGCCGCGCAGGATCGAGACGACGAGCAGCGTCAGCGCCGTATTCCACAGCGCCTGTTCCGCGGCAGCGCCGGCCCCGGCCGCCATGACGCCCTGCGCCTGGTCAATGGCGCGTCCCAGCAGGCGTGGGATGAAGAGCTGCAAGGTCGCGGCGATGAAGGTCGAGACGATGGTGATGGCGACCTGCCAGGGATGGCGCAGCGTCATGCGCACGATGCGGAGCAAGGTGCTGAGGCCCTTGCCCCAGGAGGCTTCCGCCACATGGGCAAACGATTTGCCGCGCTCCGGCGCGCCGCCGATTGCTTGCGTGTTCAAGGGAAATATCCAAACCAATCCGGAGGTTAGTCCGGACTAATAAAGCAGACTCAATTCAGATGGCGCGATGTTACGCGCGTCCGAGTTGACCCTTCAAGAGCCAATTCCGGTATCGCACTGTGCCTGAACGGAAGCGAGCATGCGACTGCGATCCGGCTGGCACCAGCGACGGAATCTACTTGCTGAAGGGCGTTGGCCGGACGCCAGCATCCGGCTGTACGCAAGCGACGGCCGGACGGGTGCGACCTCCCATCCGGCCGGAATGCGGTCTGCTAGGCAGGTATCAGGACGGCGATACGATGGACGCCGACCTCCTTACTTGTGTTCGTGGCCTCGTCGGTCTTGCCTTTGGCGCAGGTGTACATGTCGCCTTCCTTGAGCTTGAATTCCTTGTCGGCTTTCTTGATCGTGAATGCGCCTGAAGTAATGGTGCAGACCATGTCATTGTCCATCACCATCTGAGGCGCGTGTGCGCCGGGCTGGAACACCACGTCGACGACTGCGATGCTCTTGTAGGCGGGAATGTCGGAGTCGCCGGTGCTGACCTCAACCACCCTGACACCGGGCGCAATCTCCTTGCCTTCCTTCGGGCCGTATTTCTTGACCTTCGCGGACGCCGCCAGGGTGAACAGAGGCGTTATCGCGGCAGCCGTCACACCGAGAGCAATTGCAGACCTGCGATTTATGGTTTTCATTGCATCCTCCCACATGTTCGTCACGAACGAATGTGCATGACCACAATATATTAGCATGAACGAATATATTTGTATGCGAGGAAACACCCAGGCCCAGCGCGGGCACCAGGAACTCCGGGCTTCCAGTGTCGGCAAATCAGCATGCCATGACAATGTTGCACCGCCTCGCCAGCCGTCGGAGAGGTTCCATGCATCGGACGACCTGCCTGCCGCTGAAACCGAGTTGCTGCGGACCTTCGGACTGCTGTTGAGCCGCTCAAAAACCCTGGCCGTGCCGCCAGCAGGCGATCCGGTGGCCAGCCGCAACCTCTATGGCTGATGGTTCTGCCTTTCTGCAGTCGGGCAGGACCAGGGGGCAGCGATCGGCGAAGGCGCATCCGGTGTTCGGGACACCGGTGGCCTCGATCTCGGCTGGAGCGGATAGTTTCGGCTCGGCCTCATCGGAAGATGCCGCCAGAAGTAGTGC
>NZ_RZTE01000001.1:451414-489592 GCF_003997415.1 Mesorhizobium sp. M7A.F.Ca.MR.245.00.0.0
TGCCGTATAGGGGTGGTTGGGGCCGCGAAAGATCTGGTCGGATGTGCCGGTTTCGACCAGGCGTCCGCGATAGAGCACGCCGATCCTGTCGGCCATGTAGCGCACCACCCTGAGGTCGTGGCTGATGAACAGATAGGTCGTGTCCTTGTCGTGCTGCAGGTCGTTGAGCAGGTTGAGAACGGTCGCCTGGACGGAGACGTCGAGCGCGGAGGTCGGTTCATCGAGCACGACGACCTTCGGCACGCCGGCGAAGGCGCGCGCGATCGCCGCCCGCTGCCGCTGGCCGCCGGACAGCGAGCGCGATTTCTGCTCGGCCGTGACACCGGCGAGGCGGACCGAGGCCAGCAGGTCGCTGACGCGGGCTCTCACCTCGCTGCGGCGCAGGCCGGCGAGCCGCCGCAGCGGACGGCCGAGGATGCGGCCTATCCGCTGGCGCGGGTTGAGCGTGCGATCCGGCGACTGGAAGACCATCTGCACGTCGCGGCGTTCGGCAAGGTTTCTCTTCTCGACGCGCGGCGCGACCGTCCTGCCGAACAGCTCGACCGATCCGGCGCTGGGCGTCTGCAGGCCGGTGACGATGCGTGCCAGGGTCGACTTGCCCGAACCGGACTCGCCGATCAGCCCGAAGGTTTCGCCCTGGCCGATGTCGAGATCGATGCCGTGCAGCACTGGCTGGCTGCCGAAGACATGGCTGATGCCTGTGCAGGCGATCGCGATCCGGCGTTCTTTTGGCAGGCCGGCGTCTTCGCCCTGGGCTGTGGGGTGCGCTGGCACGCCGTCCGTCTCCGCCAGTCTTCCGTCCCGCTTGGTGTAGTTGAGCGCCGGGATCGAGGCGATGAGCGCCTTGGTGTAGGCGTGAGTGGGGTTGTCGAAGACATCGCCCGCAACGCCGCTTTCGACCACGGTTCCCGCCTGCATCACCGCCACCCGGTCGCAGGAGCGGCGGATCATGTTGATGTCGTGGCTGATCAGCAGGATGCTGGTTTTGTGATCCTTGCGCAGGTCGGAGAGGATGGCGATGATCTCGGACTGGACGCTGGCGTCGAGCGCCGTCGTCGGCTCATCCAGCACCAGCAGCGACGGGTCGAGCGCAATCGCGATGGCGATGTTGGCGCGCTGCTGCATGCCGCCGGAGAGTTCGTGCGGATAGAGATCCAGCACACGCTCCGGATGGCTGACGCGGACCCGGCCGAGCAGTTCGGCCGCACGCTCGCGCGCCTCGTCGAGGCGAACCGGGCGGTGCCGCATGATCGTCTCGGTGATCTGGCGGCCGATCGTCATGCTTGGATTGAGGGCCGCGCCCGGGTGCTGGTAGACCGCCGCGATATGATTTCCCCTGAGCCGGCGCAGTTGCTCGGCGGAAAGGTCGCGGATTTCGCGGCCCTGGAATTCAAGCGCTGAGGCCGCGATACGGGCGTTCTTCGGCAGATAACGCAGGATGGCGAGCGCCACAGAGCTTTTGCCCGATCCTGACTCGCCGACCAGGCCGAGCGCTTCGCCTTCGCGGATGTGCAGCGACACGCCGCTGACGGCGGGATGCGATCCCTTGCGCCCGTCATAGGCGACGGACAGCTGGTCTACGTTCAGAACCGAGGAGGACATGGAGACTTGAAACCACTTTCTTCGAGCGCTGCCATCGAGGGCAATCGCTTCCGCTTTCGGAGTGCATTATCTCTATAAAATTACTCGGATTAAGCCGAAGCGCAATCTACCTTTCATGCCTCAGGAGAGATTGTCGCCGTCTGCCGAGGCAGCGCGACGGTCTCCGGAGCAGATCTGGAAGGAGGCCGTCATGGCTCGAGACCACATGATCCTCAGCGCATTCTTCTTCAACCCGCAGGGCGATCACCGGATGTCGTGGCGCCATCCGAGGGCGCCGAGGCGGGAGGTGCTGGACTTCGAATTCTACCGCGATCTCGTGCAGGCGGCCGAGCGCGCCAGGATCGACACCATCTTCGTCGCCGACCACGTTTCGATTTGGGATTCGGTCAAGAGCGGCGTCGCCCACTACGCCAATGCCCGCCTCGAACCGCTGACGCTGCTCTCGGCGCTGGCGGGCGTGACCAAAGATATCGGCCTGATCACCACGGCATCGAGTTCCTACAGCGAGCCCTACAATGTGGCGCGCATGTTCGCCTCGCTCGACCACATCAGCAAGGGCAGGGCGTCGTGGAACGTCGTCACCTCGGCGATGGACGAGGAGGCGCGCAATTTCGGCCGCGACGGCAATATCGAACATGCGTTCCGCTACGAGCGTGCGGCCGAATTCCTCGATATCGTCAAAGCGCTGTGGGACAGCTGGGAAGACGAGGCGCTGCTGATCGACAAGGCGTCGGGCTATTTCGCCGACCCCGACAAGGTCCATCCCATCGATCACAAGGGCAAGCACTTCAAGGTCCGCGGCCCGCTCAACGTCTCGCGGCCGCCGCAGGGCCATCCGCTGATCGTCCAGGCGGGCTCCTCGGAGGACGGCAAGAACTTCGCCACCGCCCAGGCCGATGCGCACTTCGCCATCTACAGCACCAAGGAAGATGGCATCAAATACCGTCAGGATATCAACGAGCGGCTGGCCCGCCACGGCAGGCGGCCGGAGAGCTTCAAGATCCTGCCCGGCATCCTGCCTGTTGTCGCCGCCTCCGAAGCAGAAGGCCGGGAAAAGCAGGAATACCTGCAGACCTTGCTGCCGGATCAGGTCGGCATCGACCTTCTGTCCAGCTGGAGCGGGTTGGACCTGTCGCTGTTCCCGCCGGACGGGCCATTGCCGCCGCTGCCGGACGAGAGCACGTTCAACGGCGGACGCACGTCGCTCAACCGGGTCAAGCAATGGGCGAAGCAGAATCTCAGCCTGCGCGAGATCGCCCGCAAACTCGCCAACAGCGGTTCGGTGCCGACCGTCGCCGGCACGCCGGTACAGATCGCCGACCAGTTGCAGGACTGGTTCGTTTCCGGTGCCGCCGACGGCTTCAACCTGATGTTCCCGCTGCTGCCCGAGGACTGGGTGAATTTCGCCGAACAGGTGGTTCCGGAGCTGCAGCGGCGCGGCGTGTTCCCGACCGAATACGCGCCGGGAACGCTGCGCGACCGCTTCGGCCTGGCGCGACCAGCCAATCGCTTCGCCGAACAACGCGACAATGCGCGCGCGGTGTCCTGACGTCAGGCCGGGAGAACGATCATGACCGTTGCACCAAGATTGCAGCCCCGCGAAGCCACCGCGCCGCAGCTCGTCAATGTCCTGCACAGCCCCAAGCGCGTGCGCGTCAAGTTCGGCGGCCGCACCATCGCCGACAGCCGCAACGTGCTCGTGCTGCGCTCCAACCATTTCCTGCCGATCTATTTCTTCCCGCCGTCAGCGGTCGACCCGTCGGTGCTGAGACCCTCACTGCATCGCGAACCGCACCCGGTCGGTGGCGAAACCGCCTATTGGGATATCGACAGCGGTGACAGGCGCAGCGCCAACGCGGCTTGGGCGTTCGTGTCGCCACCGGATGAAAACCTGGCGCCTCTGGCCGGCCGCATCGCCTTCACCTGGAAAGCCGTCGACCAATGGTTCGAGGAGGAAGAGGAAGTCTTCGTCCACGCCCGCGATCCCTACGCACGCATCGATGTGCTGCAGAGCTCCAGCCATGTGCAGGTCTGGTTCGACGGCGAGCCGATCGCCGACAGCCACCGCCCGGTTCTGCTGTTCGAGACGCATCTGCCAACGCGTTTTTATCTGCCCGCGGAAGACATCCGGCTGGAGCGGCTGACGGCGTCCGTTACAACGACGCGATGTCCTTACAAGGGCATTGCCTCCTATTGGTCCGGCCTGCTGAGCGACGGCTCGGTGCGCCCTGACATCGCCTGGAGCTACCGGGATCCCATAGAGGAAATGCCCAAGATCAAGGGCCTCATCGCGTTCTATCCGCAGGCCGTCGACCGCATCCATCTCGACGGCGAACCCGTCGCATAGGTTTTCAATCTTCATTTCAAAGCAGGGGTTTGACATGACCAAACGCAGAGATATCGACGCAGTTCGCAACCTGTCGGGGGACATCTGGAATGTCGCCGTCGATGAATATCAGGGCGGCTTTCTCAAGCGCCGCGATCTCCTGAAATATGCAGCACTGCTCGGCCTGACGGGCTTTGCCGCCGCGCAAGGGCTTGGGGGTGCGCGCGCAGCGGGAGCCGGCGGCGGCACGGTGCGTGTCGGGCTCGGCCAGCCGACCAAGGCGATCGATCCGGTTTCGGTCACCGATCCGGCCAGCATCGGGGTGATCAGCCAGGTCGGCGAGTATCTGATCCTCGACGATCCGAAGGATGGTCTGCAGCCGAAGCTGGCTCTGTCCTGGGAAGCAAACGAGACGGCCAGTCGCTGGACCTTCAAATTGCGGCCAGGGGTGAAATTCCACAATGGCCGCGCGGTCACCGCTAGCGATGTTGTGGCGAGCTTCGAGCGGCTGGTCGATCCGGCCAGCGGCTCGTCGGCGCTGTCGGCCTACAAGGGCATCCTGTCCAAGGGCGGCGCCAAGCTGGTCGACGACGAAACCGTCGCCTTCGATCTCGACGGCCCAAACAGCAACTTCCCTTTCTATGTCTCCTCAGACGTCTACAACGCCGTCATCCTGCCGGCCGACTATGCCGGCGATTTCGAGAAGACGTTCAATGGCACCGGCCCGTTCAAGCTGGAATCCTTCCGTCCCAAGCAAGGCGCAAGCTTCGTGCGCAATGAGGACTACTGGGGCGACAAGGCGCTGCCCGACCGGGTCGAGATCAAGTTCTTCGACGACGAGCAGGCGCAGGTGCTGGCGCTGCAGGCCGGCCAGCTCGACGTCATCCCGAGCACGACGCGCCTGGAGCTGGCGATCGAGGGCAATCCCAATTTCAAGCTGCTGAGCGTGCAGGCAAGCTCGCATGATCAGGTGCATCTCAGAACCGACCAGGCGCCGTTCACCGACAAGCGCATCCGCCGCGCGCTGGCGCTCACCATCGACCGCGAGGCGGTGGTCAAGGGCCTGCTGAAGGGCCGCGCCATCGTCGGCAACGACACCCCGTTCGCGCCGATCTTCCCATCGGCCGATCCGTCGGTGCCGCAGCGCAAGCAGGACATTGCGGAAGCCAAGCGGCTGCTCGGCGAGGCGGGTGTGCCGAACGGCTTCGAGGTGACGCTGACCACCGAGCGCGCCTATGACATTCCCGACTATGCGGTGATCATCCAGAACTTCGCCAGGAAGGCCGGCATCGACGTCAAGCTCAACGTCCTGCCGCAGGACGCCTATTACGGCTCGGCGACCTTCGGTAGCTCGCCCTGGCTGGATTCGGTGCTCGGCATCACCGACTACGGCCATCGCGGCACGCCCGACATCTTCCTCAACGCCACGCTGAAGAGTTCGGGAGCCTGGAACGCGGCGCATTTCAACAACCCGGCCTATGATGCGCTGCTGCTCGACTACTCTAAGGCGCGTGATCTGCAGGCACAGCGCCTCGTTGCCGGCAAGATCCAGACCTTGCTGCTCGACGAGACGCCGGCGATCGTCAGCTACTTCTCGCAATACAGCCGGATCGTCAGCTCGAAGGTCGAGGGCGTGCGCTTCACCGCGATCTCGCATCTGCTGCTCGACCGCGTTTCCTTCGTCCAGGCATGATCGCGACATGCTGACCGGTCGCATTCTGTCAGCGCGTCTGGGCACACTTGTCCTCACGCTGTGGCTGGTCAGCATCCTGGTGTTCTTCGCCGGGCAGGTCCTGCCCGGCGATGTCGGCCGTGTGATGCTCGGGCCTTTTGCCGATGCGCAGGCGGTGGCGGAACTGAACAAGCGGCTGGGCGCCGATCAGCCGGTTCTCGTCCAGTACTGGCTCTGGTTCAGCAAGGCCGTCACCGGTGACTTCGGCACCTCGCTGTCGATGCGCGGGCCGGTGGCGCCCTTCGTGCTGGAAAGCCTCAAGCGCTCCGCCGCCCTTGCCGGCATTATTCTGATTTTTCTCATTCCGCTGGGCGTTGGTGCCGGCGTCGTTGCCGGTCTCAATGCGGGCCGCTTGATCGACCGGCTGATCGTGATGGCAGGCGTCTCCTTCGGCATTGTGCCTGATTTCGTTTCTGGCCTGATGCTGCTCATCGTTTTCGGCCTGTGGCTGAACTGGTTCCCGATCTCCGGTGTTGCGCCCGATGGCGCGGGCTTCTGGACGCATGGCTATTATCTGATCCTGCCGGCGCTGCCGCTGGTGCTGAACCTTGCCGGCTACATCGCCCGGATGACGCGGGCAGGAGTGATCGAGGCAATGGCCGCCGATTATACGCGCACCGCCGTCCTGAAAGGGCTCAAGCGGCGCGAGATCATCTTTCGGCACGTGCTGCGCAACGCGCTGACGCCGACCATCGCGGTGCTGGCGACGCAGACCGGCTACATGCTTGGCGGGCTGGTGGTGATCGAGGCGCTGTTCGGCATCCAGGGGCTTGGCAATCTGGTTCTGAATGCGGCCAAGGCACGCGATTTCCCGATGCTCGAGGCCGGCGTGCTGGTGATGGCGGCAATCTTCGTGCTGTCGGCGGCGGCCGGCGACCTCGTACTGGCGCTGCTCGATCCGCGGCAACGCCGCCGGACCTCGCCATGACAGATCTGGCGGAGTTTCCCGCACCACCGCGCTCCGTGGCCGGCTTTCCGGCAGTGCGCCGGATCCGCAGTGCTTTCGCCGGATTGCCGCCGTCGGTCGTGGTCGGATCGCTGCTGCTTCTGTTCTGGGTCGTGTGCGCCATAGCAGGCAACCTCTTCGTTCCCTACGATCCCTATGCCGAGGATTTCCTGGCGATGCTGACGCCGCCCGACGCGCTGCACTGGTTCGGGACCGATCAGCTCGGCCGCGACGTGCTGTCGCGCATTGTCGTCGGGTCGCGCGACATCCTGCTGGTTGCGCCGCTGGCGACGCTGGCCGGTGTCGCCGCCGGCAGCATCATCGGGTTGGTGCTCGGCTATTTCGACGGCCTGGTCGATGCCATCGGCGCGCGGCTGCTCGATACGCTGATGGCGTTTCCGTTCATCGTTCTCGTCACCATGACGCTGGTGGCCATCGGCCCGTCCAATCTAACGGTCATCCTGGTGATCGGCATCGCCTACGCGCCGCTGGTGGCGCGCACCGTCCGCGCCGCCGTGCGCGAGCAGAAGGAGCGCGACTATGTCAGCGCTGCGCGGCTTGGCGGCGAGGGCCCGCTCGCCATCATGTTTCTGGAGATACTGCCCAACATCAGGGAAACGATCTTGATCGAGCTGGTCACAAGGCTGGGCTACGCGTTCTTTTCGATCGCGACGCTGAGCTTTCTCGGCCTCGGCATCCAGCCGCCATCGGCCGACTGGGGACTGGCCGTCGCCGACGGCTACGGCTTCCTGACCGGGGGCAAATGGTGGGTCGTCGTCTTCAATTCCGCTGCAATCGTCTCACTGGTCATGGCGACCAACCTGATCGCGCAAGGCATCGGCGCGTTTGAAAATAGCGATGCATGAGCCTGGATTGGGCGCGTCGAAAAATCTCTTTTGCATTGAAGCCTGACGCGCATCCTTATATCGCATGGCTATGAAGAAAATCGGTTTCCTGTCATTCGGGCACTGGACGCCCTCGTCGCAATCGCAAGTGCGCTCGGCATCGGACGCGCTTTTGCAATCCATCGAGCTGGCGATCGCCGCCGAGCAACTGGGGGCGGATGGCGCCTATTTCCGCGTGCATCATTTCGCCCGCCAGCTCGCGTCGCCGTTCCCGTTGCTGGCAGCCGTCGGCGCCAAGACCAGCCGCATCGAGATCGGCACCGCCGTCATCGACATGCGCTACGAGAACCCGCTCTACATGGCCGAGGACGCCGGTGCTGCCGACATCATCGCCGGCGGCCGCCTGCAGCTCGGCATCAGCCGTGGCTCGCCCGAACAGGTGATCGATGGCTGGCGCCATTTCGGCTACGCGCCGCCGGAAGGCAAAAGCGACGCCGACATGGCGCGGCATCACGCCGAGGTCTTCCTCGAGACGCTGCGGGGCGAGGGGTTCGCCCAACCCAATCCGCGGCCGATGTTCCCCAATCCGCCCGGCCTCTTACGCCTCGAGCCGCATTCGGAGGGTTTGCGCGAGCGGATCTGGTGGGGTGCGGCCACCAACGCCACGTCGGAATGGGCGGCCAAGCTCGGCATGAACCTGCAGAGTTCGACGCTCAAATTCGACGAGAGCGGCAAGCCGTTCCACATCCAGCAGGCCGAGCAGATTCGGATCTATCGCGAGGCCTGGAAAGCGGCCGGCCACAGCCGCGAGCCGCGCGTCTCGGTCAGCCGCAGCATCTTCGCGCTGGTCGACGATCGCGACCGCGCCTATTTCGGTCGCGGCAATGAGAGCCGCGACCAGATCGGCTATATCGAGGAGAACACCAAAGCGATCTTCGGGCGCAGCTACGCGGCCGAGCCGGATGTGCTGATTAAGGAATTGGCGCAGGACGAGGCGATCGCCGAGGCCGACACGCTGCTGCTCACCGTTCCGAACCAGCTCGGCGTCGACTACAATGCGCATGTCATCGAGGCGATCCTGACCCATGTCGCTCCAGCGCTGGGCTGGCGCTGACGCCGGATCGATCAGGGCCGAGTTTTCCAGGGAGGTACACAATGCCAAAGAAGGCCTTGATCGCCTGGGGCGGCTGGGAGGGCCATACGCCGGAGCAGAGCGCGAAGGTCGTTCGCACCTTGCTTGAGCGAAACGGCTTCGACGTCACGCTGGGTGAGGGCACGGCGATGTTCGCCGATCCGGAGCTTGCTTCCTTCGATCTCATCGTGCCCGTCATCACGATGTCGACGATCGAAAAGGCCGAGCTGCAGAACCTGACGCTTGCGGTTCGCGGGGGAAGCGGGCTCGGCGGTTTCCACGGCACTATGGGCGACAGTTTCCGCAACGAGCCCGACTATCAGTTCATGACCGGCGGCCAATGGGTGGCGCACCCCGGCAATATCATCGACTATACTGTCGCGATCACCAGGCCGGACGAGCCGATCACATCGGGCATCAGCGATTTCGCCTACCGGTCGGAGCAGTATTACATGCATGTCGACCCGAGCAACGAAGTGCTGGCGACCACCACCTTCACCGACGCGCATTTTCCTGGGATAGGCGGCGTCGTCATGCCGGTCGTCTGGAAACGGCGCTATGGGGCGGGGAAGGTTTTCTACAGTTCCCTTGGTCACACTGCGGATGAGTTCGCGGTGCCGGAAATGGCGCTGATGGTGGAGCGGGGTTTGCTTTGGGCGGCGCGGGGGTAGCCTCTGTCAGTCACCAATTGCGAAAGGCGAGCGGCGAACCGCGGAGGCAGCGAGGTCTGAATTCCTGCAATGGCTAGAAAGTCGGCCGCTGTCGAACTACCATCCGGTGAACAGCAAAGGGGGGTGGAATGGATCATCAGCGGACAGTATTCTTGGTCGGAGGGGGTACGGGCGGAGACGAGCAAGCCGTGTTCACGCTGCACGTGAACGGCGCTGCCTGCAATCTGAAATGCAGTTATCGGGACAAGGTGATCGAGGCAGAAGAGGAAGACTTTTTCGAGGCTCTGTTCCAAATCCGTCAGGCACTCGAAGTCGATGGCCTGCTACCCTTCTGTTACGGAGCAAGCGCCAATGTTTATCCGGAAAATACCGTGATGGAGAAAAGTCGCGGATTGATAGCCTGCAAGGTGAAGACGGGGCAATTTCCGCAAGAGAGCGATCTGGTCGACATATTTGATGATGGCGTCGACGTGGTTCCGGTTTTCGTCCATATGCAGCAGGAATTTTGGGAAGAATGGCTGACTTCGCTGCCTTCCTAGCGGCTGGCGTTCATCCAATCCCTCCGGTTACCAGATAGGCGCCGGCGCTGCGCCCATCCTCCAGCCGCACAATAGCCGTCACGATCGAGCCATACGAGCCACGCCAGACGCTGTGGAAGCGCTGGTGCTCTGCGGCCGGAACCAATGCCTGTCCACAGGAGCGCGCTCCGCTTCGCTGCATGGCGACAGGCTCGCCGTTGACATGCACCTTGACGCTGGCGTTTTCCGCCTCGGCGTCGATCGGCAGGTCGAGCGTGATGGTGATCTCGTCCTGATCGCCGGTCGTGCGCGTCTCGGCGGCAAGCGCGATGACGAGCGGAGGTGCCTTGCCGTTACCGGTTTGCGTGGGCCGGCGGGAAAATACATCTTCAGTCAGTTCCGGCGTGCGTGGGGGCAGGGTGCGGCGCCGGGTCGACTGTTCGAAATCGCCGGCCATGCGCAACAACCTGACATCATCATAGGCCTTGCCGGCGAAAGTCAGGCCGACCGGCATGCCGATATCGGCCATGGTTCCCATCGGCACGGTGACGGTGGGGATGCCGAAATGGCGCCAGACCAGATTGCCGTTGGCGACCCAGGTGCCATTGCGCCAGGCAAGGGCGGCGGACGCCTCGTCGATGTCTGCATCGGCCGGTCCGACATCGGCGGTCGCGGGCAGCACCACGGCGTCGATGCCATGGGCGTCCAGCCAGTCCTCGAAATCGATCCGCCTTGTCGCTTCGAGCCCCTTCAGGCCTTCTTCAATCGTCGGGATTTCCGTGACGGGCGTGACGCCGGACCGCGCCCGCTCGACATATTCCCTCAGGTCGAAGCCGCCCTCATAGCGGTCGGGCAGCGTGCCCGGCGGCTGCGGGAAGATCTTTGGGCCGTCGACCGAGACGAGATCGGGCAAAGACGGGTCGGCATTGGCGTGCAAAAAGTCGTCCCAGCCCCAGATGCAGAGATCCCAGAGTTCGCGCTCGGCGAACTCCTGGGGCATCAGCCCGCGCTCGACCATGGTGCGAGCACCCGGGCGGTCGCGCTCATAGTTGGAAACGACGGGAAAATCGACCTCGACCACCTCGGCGCCAAGCCGCGCGAGATAGGCCGCTGCCTGTTGCCACAGGGCAAGCACCGAGGCGCGGGTTTCGATCGGCGCATCGGCCTCGCTGTCGCGGCCGATATACATTCTGGGCACGCCGAGCCGCTTGCCTTTCAACGACCCCGCCAGTGCGAGATCGGTATAGCGGGGCGGCCGCACAGCGGAGCTTTTCGGCAGCTCGACCCAGGGCTGCGCGCGCCAGAAATCGCCTCGCGTCTCGGGATCGTCGGCGACGATCACGTCGAGCAGTTCGAGCATGTCGGGCATTGTCCGCGCGTGCGGCACCACGACATCCATGGTCGGCACCAGGGGCCAGTTGCCGCGCACCGAAATGACGCCGCGCGACGGGGTGTAGGCGACCAGTGCATTGTTGGTGGCCGGCGCGCGGCCGGACGACCAGGTTTCTTCGCCAAGCCCGAAGGCGCAGAAGCTGGCCGCCGTCGCCGTGCCGGAGCCATTGGACGAGCCCGACGCGAAGGCGGCGGTCAGATAGTCGCCATTGTAGGGGCTCTCGGCGCGACCGTAGACGCCGCGCTGCATGCCGCCATTGGCCATTGGCGGCATGTTGGTCAGCCCGATCAGCACGGCGCCGCCGGCGCGCAGCCGGGCGATGGTGAAGGCGTCCTCATTGGCGATGAGATGCTCGAAGGCGGGCGAACCGGCGGCCACCGTCAGGCCTGACACCTTGTAGCTGTCCTTGGCGGTGTAGGGGATGCCGTCGAGCGGTCCGAGCACGGCGCCGTTGCGGCGGCGCCGGTCGGAGGCTGCCGCCTCCTCGAACATATCAGGATTGAGCACTGGGACGGCATTGAGGCTGATGCCGTGGCGGTCGAAATGCCCGATGCGCCTGAGATAAGCCCCGACCAGTTCGACGCTGGTGACGGTGCCGTCATCAAGCGCGCGGCGCAGTTGGTCGATCGTCGCTTCGACGAGATGAAGGCTGGCATCGGTCATCACAGGTTCCACATTTCCACGCAGCATGGATGAGCGAGGCAGCTGGCTTCGGCAAGAGCCTATCGCGGTCTTCTCCGGAACTTTTGTCCGGCTGGTGGTTTTGGATGTATGGTGTGATTCCGGAATGGCCAGGAGGGTATTGGCATGACCACCAAATGCGTTGCGATCCTAGCTCTCGCTGTCGCCATGGGCTCAAGCGCTTGCGCCCCGGCTTTCGCTGGCGACCGGCACCACGACCGCCGGGTCCAATCCGAACGCTACGTTCCCGCCGAAGGCGATCTCATCGACATCCTGTTCGGCGGCCCGCGCTACTACGATCAGCAGTTGGTGACGACGGCCGCCGGCGCGTGCTCCTATCATCGCGTCGGACCCGACGCGAATGCGGTGAACAAGATCAACGACCATCACTGTGGGAAGTAGGCGGCAGGCGGCGCCTCAGCGCCCGCCACTTTCTTTCATCCGCTCGATGATCTCGGCCATCAGCGCGAGGTCGCGGCGTGAATCGGCGAGGTCGGTCAGAGGCTTTGTGCCTTCGGTGATGTGGCGGTGGAAAATCTCGAGTTCATTCGAGAAAGCATCGCCGTAGAGAGGCCCGAAGGTTTTCGTCACCGGGCCGAGCGGGCCGGCATCGGTGACCTCCAGCCGCGTCGGCAGGCTTCGGATGTAGGGCGTGTCGTAGAGAATGCGCACACGCCTGGTGTTCGAGCGCACCTCGATCATGGCGTCGAACAGGCCGAGATCGTCGACCACCGCGTCGTAGAGACAAGCGAAATGGCCGTAGTCGAAGGTGACTGATGTGTTGGCGCCGCCATTGGTGCGGTGCGCGGCCAGCACGCGCGCCGGCTCGCCGATCAGCCCGCGCATCGCCGAAATGTGATGCGAGGAAAGTGCCGTCAGCCCGCGATAGGCGCGCACCAGATCGGCCGGCGCGTCGGCGCCGACCACCTCGCGGATCAGCGCGTCGCGTTCGCTTGCGCCACGCGCCAGCAGGGTAGGGTCTATGTCGTTGGGATAGAGGACGTTCTGGCTCTTCTTGAGAAAGTGCCGGCCTTCCGAGATCAGGTCGAAGATTCGGACATGGGTGATGTCGGCGTATGCCGGCAGTTCGTCCTTGGCCGCCAGATAGGCCGGCGCGTAGCGGCGCATATAGCCGACGAACAGGGTCTTGTCGTAGCCCGGCATCAGCGCCAGCAGATCGTCGATTTCGCGCACCGTCAGGCAGGCGGGCTTTTCCAGCAGGATATGCTTGTTGGCAGCAATCGCCGCCCGCACGAAGCGGCTGTGGGTGTCGTCGGACGACAGCACGAACACCGCGTCGATGTCGGGCGAACTAATCAGCGCCTCGGCCGTGTCGAAGGCCTTTGCCGTCGCAAATTCGGAGGTGACGAGTGACACCAGGCTGGGCGACACGTCGTACACGCCCGCGATCACCCAGCGGTCGCGCTGATCGCCCAGCACAGGCAGATGGATCGACTGCGCGACCTCCCCAAGACCTATCAGTCCGACACGAATTGGTGCCACAGGCGAACTCCCTTTGATTTCAAGTCTGATGCTGCAGGACTATGCCGCGCCGGTTACCAGCGCGACGAGCTCGTTTCCGGACGTCTCGGAAGCGCGCACGGTCGCCGCCATCTTTCCCGCCCGCATCACCCAGATCTGGTCGGACAGGCGGCGGACCTGATCGAAATTGTGGCTGACCAGGATGACTGAGACCGACTGCTCGCGCAGACGCCGGATCAGAGCCTCGACATTGGCGGTCTCCTGCACGCCGAGTGCTGCCGTCGGTTCGTCCATCACCACCAGCTTGGCGCCGGAGCCGACAGCGCGGCAGATCGAGATCGCCTGCCGCTGGCCGCCCGACAAGCGCCGCACACGCTGGCTGATCGACGGCACGTTGATCGACAGCCGCGACAGCATGGAACGGGCCTCGCGCTTCATCGCCTTGCGATCGAGGAAAGCGAACGGCCCGATGCGGCGCACGATCTCGCGGTTGAGGAACAGGTTCTGCGCGACCGTCAATTCGTCGATCAGCGCCAGGTTCTGGTGCACGGTCTCGATGCCGGCCTTGCGTGCCTCGTCGGGGTTGGCGAAGGGCCGCGCCCGTCCGTCGAAGAACAAATTGCCGGTGTCCGGCTGATGCACGCCGACCAGGCTGCGGATCAGCGTCGACTTGCCGGCGCCATTGTCGCCGATGACGGCGGTCACCTCGCCGCGGCGGGCCTGGAAGGCGACGTCGGTGAAGGCGCGGATGCCGCCGAAATGCTTGCTCAGCCCTTCGCAGGCGATGATCGCCTCAGCGGCGGGGATGTGATGGGGCGCGCTCATTTCTGATACCGCATGATCAGGGCCGCCAGCACCACGATGGCGCCCACGGCAAGCGGTTGGTAGAAAGCCGAGACGTTGAGCAAGGTCAGGCCGTTGACGAGTGCTGTGAGCATCAGCGCGCCGATCGCCGGTCCCAGAATGCTGGCGCGGCCGCCGAACAGGCTGACGCCGCCCAGCACCACCGCCGCCACCGAATTCAAGAGCAGGCTGGTGTTGATCTGCGGTTCGGCCGAGCCGATGCGGGCGACCAGAAGAATGGCCGCGATGCCGGCGCAGAAGCCCGAGACTGTATAGGCGGCAATCTTGACCCGGTTGGTGCGGATGCCGAGCGCGCCGGCACTTTCGGTCTGGCCGCCGGTCGCCAGCAGATGCACGCCGAAGCGTGTGTGGTAGAGTGCGATATGCGCGACGATGACGGCTGCGATCGCTACCCAGACCGGATAACCGAACGGTCCGAGCGAGCCGGAAGCGAGCCTGAGCAGGAAGGTCGAGCCGACCATGGTCGGTTCGCCGCCCGACAGGATGAGGCCAAGGCCGGTGATGCCCGACAGCGTGCCGAGCGTCACCACGAAGTCGGGGATCTTGCCTGCCGTGATGATCAGCCCGTTAAGAAAGCCGACGGCGCTGGTGGCGAGAACCGCGAGCACGCAGGCGATGAAGATGCCGTAGCCGGCGGCGTTGACGAGGCCGAGGATGATGGCGCCGAGCATGACCGCTGCCGCCAGCGACAGGTCGATGCCCGAGGTGGCGATGACGAAGGTCTGGCCGATCGACAGCACCACCAGGATCGCAGCCGCCAGCAACAGCGCCTGCAGATTGGCGACGCTGAGAAAGACCGGTTGGGCGATGCCGAAGACGATGACGAGGCCGACCAGGCCGACGACGGATGCCCAGTCGGCCCAGAAGGAGGGATCGAGGAGGAGAGCCGCCAGGGAGGGACGGCTCTCCTCCGCCCCCGCCGAATGGGCGGCGGGTGCGTTGTCTGCTGGTGTGCTCACTTCAGCATCTCGCGGAAGGGATCGGGATAGTCGCCGCCGGGACGCGGGAAGTTCTTCAGCGAGGCTTCGGCATTGTCCTTGTTGATCAACAGTACCGGCGCCGGCACGTTGGCCGGCAGTTCCTTGCCCATGGCTGCCACTGCACAGGCCTCGAGGCCCATGGCACCGACGACATAGGGATATTGGGCGACGGTGGCGGTGAGTTCGCCTGCCGCAATCGACTTGAGCGCGTCGACGATGCCGTCGAGGCCGATCACCTTGACGTCCTTGCCCGAGGTCCGCACGGCGCGCTCGACGCCGAGCGCCATGATGTCGTTGGCGGCGAAGAAGCCGGCGAGGTCCGGATGGGCAGCGAGGATATCGGTAGCGGCGGTCAGCGCCTTTTCGCGATCCCAGTCGGCGGTGACCATCACCACGATGTCGAGTTTACCTTCCACCGCCTGCTTGAAGCCCTTGATGCGGGCGTTGGAGCCGACATCCCCGACGATGCCGGCGACCAGCGCGACCTTGGAGCCCTTCGGCACCAGCTTCAGCATCTCTTCGCCGGCCAGCGCGCCGGCGGCGACATTGTCGGTGCCGATATAGGTCGAGACGACAAAGCCGGCGGCCTTGGCCTGTTCGGGGTCTATGGTCGAGTCGATGTTGACGATCGGCTTCTTCTTCTGGGCGACCGGCACCAGCGCCTGGACGAGATTGGAGACGCTGATCGGGTTGACCAGGTAGCAATCGAAATCCTGCATGGCCATGGCGGTCAGGCGGTCGGCCTGGCCGGTGGCGTCACCCATATTGGCGGCGGCCTGGACGCTGACACTCACGCCGTTTGCCTTGGCCTGTTCCTCGATGCCCTTCTGCATGGTCTGGAAGAACGGATTGTCGAGGCCTTTGACGATGGCCGCGACTTTCGCCGTATCCTCGGCATGGGCGGGCGCTGCGACGATGGCTGCAAGCATGCCTGCGCCAAGCAGGTTCGTGCCAAGCTTCAGGCAATTGAACATACGCATGGTTTTTCCTCCTCCTGATTGTTTTATGGGCTGCATCAATGTCGCTGTCCGGTGACTGCAATGTTAGACGGCGCGCAAGCGACCCCGGCGCCTGGCGCGATGGTTCGCCAACAGATTGCTGCCCGCTTTGGAATGTGCGGACTGCAGCCCAGGTCGGGCACTTTTCGATGTCAGGCATTGCTCCTCCCAGAGCGCCGGCCGATGCCAATCCGGCATTTGCGCATGTTTTATAAAAAATTGACACGCGTCAAGATTTAAAAGTGGTGCGTAGCGATTTTGGCTATGCACCCTGGGGGCATGACTGCCCTGCCGGCATGCGCTACAACCAACGCGCGAAAAAATGTGCCGGCCTGGGGAACCACTTGGGGATAGCGGCGTTAGTCGCTACTTTTGCGCAAGAGGGAGGTTTCGGGTGAGGCGTTTAGAGATCCTGGAAGAACCAACGGGTACATTTTCGATTTTCGACGCGATCACGGGGTTGCCGGCAATGGTCGAAGAGGGCGCATGCACCGGGCTTTATCGGCACGAAGTGCCGCAGGAGCTGCTTGCAGCGGTTGAAACGGTCCAACCCGGCGATTTTTCGCCGCTGCCTTCATTGGCGGCTTTGAACGACTGGCAGGTCGATAAAGACGATCTGCTGGCGTGAGCAAAGCCGCCCAGGATCGCATCAAAAAACATACCGTATGGGAAATCACGCCCTGTTGTCGAAAGCGGTGGTGAGGCATGGAAAGCAAGGGGAGGTTGCAGTGCGTCGGGAGGTGAAGCATGTCTGATCAGGACGAGCTGATCCGGGCTGCCATCGGACGGCTGCTCGCCGAGAAGACAGGCGCCGCCGTCATATCGATGAGAGAGAGCATCACCGAGCTTCTGGCGCTGACCGGTGCCGCGCTGGACGACAGACTGCAGGACCTGCTGCTGGAAATGGCCGAAGTCCGTGGCATGATGGTTGCTCTCGACTTCTGAGCAATATCGGCTGAGGTCGATGCGCATCAGTCCGCTACGCCCGCAACGCCTTCACCGACAGTTCAACACTGCTGCCGGCTTCAATGCGGAATCAAGCACCCGGGGTTAAAGATCGAGCGAAACCGAGCCCTGAGGGTGGCTGCAGCATGCCAGGACATAGCCGGCCGACTTCTCTTCAGGAGCCAGCCCGCCGAGATCCTCCATGGCGACTTCGCCGGACAGCTTGGCGATTCGGCATGTGCCGCAAACTCCCTGCTGGCAGGCGGTTGGGACGTAGACGCCACATTGGCGCGCCGCCTCCAGCAGCGTCTCTCCGGGCAAGCAATTATGCACGATCCCGGAGCGGACGAAACGGACCGCAGATGGTATTGTCGGGGCCGGTTCCAACTGAGGGCTGCTGCCGCCGCCGAAGCTCTCCTGGTGGTACCGCGACGGAGCCACGCCAATCGCATCCAGGCAGGCACGTGCGGCTTTCATGTACGCTTCAGGGCCACAGACAAAGATAGTGCGGTTGTGGAGATCGGGAACGAGGGTCAGCAGCATCTGACTGTCTATTCTGCCAGTCGGCCCCCTCCAGGTGGGATCTTCCTGGCTACAAACGCACGTTACTTTTACGTTGGGAAAGCGAGAGGCAAGTGCGTCCAATTCCCGTCGAAAGACTATATCACCAGGCGTTCTGGCACTATGAACGAATGAGATATCCTGGTCGGCCGCGCGGTCGGTAAGCGCACGCAGCATGGACATCACCGGCGTTATCCCGCTGCCGCCCGAAAGGAAGAGCGGCTTTTCATAGGGTAGGTCATCGAGATTGAATGAGCCGAGCGGCCCTTCGATCGCGATCTCGTCGCCCGCCCCCAAATTGTCGTGGAGCCAATTCGAAACCAGGCCGCCCGGTGTTCGCTTCACCGTGATCTGCAGGTCGAGCGGTCGCGTCGGTGGTGACGAAACAGAGTAGGAGCGCGTCACCGCGGCACCCTCGATCTTGAGGTGCACGAGTACATACTGGCCCGCGCTGAAGCAGAACATCCGATCCGTCGGGGATGTGAAAACGAAAGTTTTCACATCGGGCGTTTCCTCGATTACACGACGGCAGAGTACAAGCTGCGATGTGGTTTGTGCCCATTGCCGATGATGCCTCATCGGCAGGAAGTCGGGGGTCCCCAAGGAAACGTGTGCGTTCATCATTCATCTCGGTTCGAAGTCGAACCCAAGATGCCAGTTCCAGGCCCCTCGCAACAGAAGCATCCCTCCCGAGTTATGATCGATTATTTCGATTACATATCCAGTGACATCACGGCAACGTGAAGGGCGCGGATTCCCTTGCGGATGATCGGTTCGTGTTTGCGGCGCGCCAGGATGGCCGTGTGGACCGGCTGATGCAGCGTCGGAGCGCCTTCGACGATGAACGATGGGCGTTCGAGGGCGAACCTGCGCGCATCGTCACTTCTCATATAGCAGGTGCCGCCCGTGCGCCGTAGCATCATCTCCGCCAAGGTTTCCGATCCCATGGAAAGGCGACAGATCGCCAACTCGCCGAGCAACTCGGCATGGGCCTTCTCCAGCAGGACCGTATAGCCCGGACGAATGTAGGTTTCGGGATCGACCTCGGAGAGGGTTCTGGCCACCGTGGAAACCATCACATATTCCTCAACCATCAAATGCTCATAGGAGATTTCGGGTAGGTATCGCGGGGCGTAAAGCACTGCAATATCGAGATTTCCCATGCTTAGGTCGCTGACCATCTGGTTTGAATAATCCGACTCGACATGGATCGACGATTTGGGAAGAGCCTGACACAGCGTCTCCACCCAACCCGGCAAAACCGAGCGGGTCATCCCGACCTGCGCGGCGACGCGCAAGGTGCCTTCGAAACGATTGAACGCCCGGACATCGTGGCGAGCCTGCGACCATGTGGACAGCAAGGATCTTGCATAAGCTTCGAACCGGCGCCCTGCGGCGGTCGGCTCCGCCCCGGCGCGTCCGCGCTGGAACAGTTCGGACCCGATTGCGCTCTCGAGGTTCTTAACGCGGGTGCTGATCGTCGACTGGGTCAATCCTAGCCGATCCGCAGTGCGATTGAAGTTTCTCGATTCGATGATGTCGAGAAAGGTCTCGATGTGATCAAGTTGCATGAAATCTCCAATCGAAAAATTCGATCATATTCCACGTATCATAAGCTTGATCAAACAATACTCAAGGCGGAAGCTGCAGCAGATCAACGGCCGGCAGCGCCGCCGGGACGAGATACGGATACGGAGCGGAAGAAGTGTTCATAGTCGACTGCGACTGTCATAATTACTGGTCAAGCGCCACCGTGTTGGAGCCCTATCTCTCCGGCTTGTGGAAAGACATGTTCATCGAGGGCGAGAAAACAGGTCCCGTTGGCGCCTTTCCGCATGGCCATCGGCCCTGGTTCCACCCGCAGGACTTCTCCCGCAAGGACATCCGTCCGAAAACGGAAGCCGACAACTATCTCATCATGAAAGAGAAGCACCTCGACAAATACAAAGTCGACGTGGCGATCCTGACCGGCGATGAGCCTATCGAGGCGTCGACCCTGGCTAACCCTTACTATGCCAGCGCTCTGGTCAGCGCGTACAACGATTATCAGATCGATCAGTGGTTGCCGAAAGACGATCGTTTCATGGGCTCGATCATCATCGCGCCACAGGATCCGAAGCTCGCTGCCGCCGAGATTCGCCGTCTTGGCAGTCATCCGCGCATGGTCCAGGTTCTCGCCTCCCAGGGGTCCGTCAAGCCGTATGGCGACCCGTTTTACCACCCGATCTACGAAGCCTGCGCGGAAGTGGGGTTGCCATTCGCCATTCATCTGGGCGGGCATGGCGGCGTGAATTCAACTGCCATTGCTCCCGCCCCGACGACATTCTTCTGGGAAACGCATGCCATTCTGCACATGTCGGCGATGTCGCACGTGGCAAGCATGATCGCCCATGGCGTCTTCGAGAAATGGCCGGACCTCTACTTCGTGATCATCGAATGCGGCGTCGCCTGGGTTCCGTCGGTTCTTTGGCGCCTGGACGCTGATTACAAAGCGCTGCGCAAGGAGACGCCATGGCTGAAGATGCTGCCGTCTGAATATTGCCGGCGCAACATCCGCTTTTCCACGCAGCCGCTGGAGCAGCCTGCAAACATCCAACATCTCTGGTCCACGCTCGAAGCGATGGACGGAGAAAACACGCTGATGTTTGCATCGGACTATCCGCACTGGGATTACGACGATGCCAACACGCTGCAAATCCCTCCTGCCTGGAAGAGCAAGATCATGGGACTGAACGCGCTGGAAGTCTACAAACGCATCCCCCGCGCGCAAGCCGCGAATGCCGCCTGAGGAAGCATACGATGCCCGAGAAGACATATATCTGCCGCGTCGACGAGATCGAAACAGGGTCTCCGTTCATCGCCAAGATCCGCAGCCTTTCGGTCGGGATTTTCCGCATCGGAGATTCATTCCACGCGCTGCTGAATGTCTGCCCGCACCGCGGCGCTCCGCTTTGCGAGGGGCCGCAATGCGGCACAACCGCGCCGGTTGAACAGGCGCAATTCATCTATCATCGCGAAAACGAGATCGTTCGATGCGCCTGGCACGGCTGGGAGTTCGACATCAAGTCAGGCGCGGCCTTGGTCGATCCGTCCGTTCGCGCGCGCACATTTCCAGTCACCGTCGAAGCCGGCGGCATCTACGTGACGGCCTGATTGGCGCAAGCCGATTGGGATTGGAAAAATTCGAAGAAAGGTGGCGGGAGCCGATAAGCAGATTTGTTCGCCGGTGCTTGACGAGAAATAACGCGGGGAATTCCGCAATGGGAGAGTCAAATGTCAGAATCTGAATACAAGCTTGGTATCGCGCAAAGCCTGATCGGAGGCGGCAAGGTTTCCCGCCGCGACTTCATTCATCTTGGGCTGGCCGCGGGCCTGACGGTTGCCGCCGCCGACCGGCTGTTCGTGAGCACGGCGCGGGCCGAACCAATGCAGGGCGGCTTCGCCAAGCTCGGCATGGCTCATGGCGCGACGACGGATTCCATCGATCCGGCCGGCTACCCTGACACGTTCACACAAACCGCATTTTCGGGCTCGCTGTCCAACAGCCTCACTGAGGTCGACGCCAAAGGCAATGTCCAACCGGACCTCGCCGAGAGCTTTGAAACTTCGGATGGAGCCAAAACCTGGGCCTTCAAGCTGCGCAAAGGCGCAACCTTTCACAACGGCAAGACCGTGACGGCGGATGACGTCGTGACCTCCTTGCAATATCACATGGGCAAGGACACCAAATCGGCGGCGAAATCGCTGTTGGACTCCGTCGCCGACATCAAGGCGGATGGCCCGGAAACGGTGGTTTTCACGCTCAAGAGCGGCAACGCCGATTTCCCTTACATTATGAGTGACTACCATCTGGTCATCATGCCGGCCAAGGATGGCAAGGCGGATTGGGCTTCAGGCGTTCGCACCGGTGCTTTCGTCGTCGAGAATTTCCAGCCCGGCGTTTCGGCCAAGCTCAAGCGCAATCCAAACTACTTCAAGAACGGCAAGCCCTATCTCGATGAGGTGGAGTTCATCGCCATCACGGATCTTGCCGCTCGCATGGCGGCGCTGTCGACGGGGGAGGTGGACTATATCGGCCGCGCCGACCTGAAGACCCTCGGCATGTTGAAACGCAATCCCAAGGTGGAGATCGTCGAAGTCACTGGTTATGGGCACTATACCTTGCCGATGAATGTCACGATGGCGCCATTTGATAATCCAGACGTGCGAATGGCATTGAAATGGGCGATCAATCGCCAAGAAATCGTCGAGAAGATCTTTCTTGGCCACGCCACTGTGGCCAACGACAACCCGATCGCGCCGGCCATCAAATTCGCCAAGGATCCGCAACCGCAACACAGCTTCGATCCGGAAAAAGCCAAGCACTACCTGAAAAAGGCCGGAATGGAGAACCTGAAAGTGGATCTCTCGGTGGCCGATGCCGCTTTTGCCGGCGCCGTGGACGCGGCTTCGCTCATTCGCGAAACGGCAGCCCAATGCGGCATCGACGTCAATGTCGTGCGTGAGGCCGAGGACGCTTATTGGGACAATGTCTGGCTGAAGAAACCTTGGTGCGCTTCCTATTGGAGCGGTCGGGCGACGGCCGACTGGATGTTCACGCAAGCCTTCGCCGCCGACTCCAGTTGGAATGAGTCCTTCTGGAAAAATCCCCATTTCAACGAACTGCTTGTCCAGGCGCGCGCCGAGACGGACGAGGCCAAGCGAGCGGCGATGTATGCCGAGATGCAGCAGTTAACCCATGATGACGGCGGCAGCATCGTGCTGGTCTTCAACAATTTCGTCAGCGCCCAATCCAAAAAGCTCGCACACGGCGATGTGGCGCCCAACTGGGAGAACGATGGACTGAAAATGGCCGAACGCTGGTGGATCGCCACGGCATGAGATGGCGGGCCGGAGCCGCGATGGTTTTGAGGCTCCGGTCAGCTGGCTCCGAGTGCAGGGCTGCCGCCCAAAGGGAAACGCCACGCACATGAACCCCGTCGCAAGAACGGTCCTGCAGCGCCTTGGCCTCGGCCTGGTCACTTTGTTCATCGTGTCCATCATTATCTTCTCTGCGATCGCGATGCTTCCAGGCGACTTCGCCAAGGCCACGCTCGGGCAATCGGCGACGCCCGAAACGGTCGCCGCGTTCCAGCGGGAAATCGGCATCGATCGCTCGCCTGTCGAGCGCTACTTCGTTTGGGTCGCCCAGATGCTCCATGGCGATTTCGGCTCTTCGTTTGCGAGCCGCACCGGATATCGGCGTACCGTGGCCGAGATCATCGCACCACGCCTCTACAACACGATGTTCCTTGCAGCGGTGACTGCGCTGATAGCTGTTCCTCTGGCCTTGGGGCTTGGCATTCTGGCTGCGCTGTACCGCAACGGCTGGTTCGACCGGCTGGTGAATGTCGCGACACTGACAACCATTTCATTCCCGGAATTTTTCGTCGCCTATATGCTCGCCTACCTGGTGATCTCGCGCGACACGTTCATCGGATCCGATTTCGCTCAAACGCTGCCTCATTGGCTCACTGTCTCGCTGAACTGGGCGCTCAATGCGGTTCCCAAATTTCCGACATTGTCGAATGTGAACGATCAGACGCCATTTTGGGAGCATCTCTGGAAAGTCGCCCTGCCGGCAATCACGCTTACGCTGGTAATCGTGGCCCACATGATGCGCATGACCCGAGCGGCCATCATCAACATGCTGGCAAGCCCCTACATCGATATGGCGCGCCTCAAGGGAATGTCCCCGATGGTGATCGTGCTGAGGCATGCCCTGCCCAATGCCTGGGCTCCGATCGTCACTGTGGTGGCGTTCAACCTGGCGTATCTCATAGTCGGAGTGGTCGTGGTCGAGGTCGTTTTCGTCTACCCCGGCATCGGCCAGCTGATGGTTGACGCGGTGAAATCCAGGGATGTTCCGGTTGTCCAGGCCTGCGCCCTGATTTTCGCCGCGACTTACATCCTTCTCAACCTGCTAGCCGACATTATTTCCATCGCCACCAATCCCAGGCTCTTGCACCCACGATGACCAGATCCGAATCTGTCGCGGCGGTTCAAAGGCTGAGGCGCTCGCGTGCCACCCGGGCGAAAACTGCGCTGAAGAAGGCACCGTTCAGCGCATGGTTCGGCATCGTCGTGATCCTCGGCTACGTCTTTGTTGCGGTCTTCGCGCATTGGATAGCCCCATATGGCGAGACGCAGGTTTTCAGCGAAGCCTTCGCGCCGTGGAGCCAGGAGTTCAAATTGGGAACCGATCAGCTCGGCCGCGACATGCTCACCCGCTTGATCTACGGTGCGCGCAACACCATCGCTATCGCGGTCGCAACCACGTTGCTGTCCTTCGCGGTCGGCGTCTCGCTCGGCCTTCTTGCCGCATTGTACAGGGGGTGGCTCGACCAGATATTGTCGCGTGCGGTGGACGTGCTGATGTCAATCCCGAGTCTGATCTTCGCGCTGGTGCTGCTGACGATCTTCGGCTCGTCGATCACGAGCCTGATTGTCATCATTGCGCTTCTGGATTCCACCCGGGTCTTTCGGCTTTCTCGCGCCGTCGGGCTTAACGTGGCGGTGATGGAATATGTCGAGGTGGCACGATTACGCGGCGAGGGACCGAAATGGATCATCGCCAGGGAAATCCTTCCCAATGTCATGCCGCCACTGGTCGCCGAGTTCGGCTTGCGATTCTGCTTCGTGTTCCTGACAGTCGCGGCGCTGTCGTTTCTCGGCGTCGGTATTCAGCCGCCGACGGCCGATTGGGGATCAATGGTGCGCGAGAACGCGACCCTGATCACCTACGGCGATGTCACCCCGCTACTTCCGGCCGGCGCGATTGCTCTCCTTACCGTGTCCGTGAATTTCGTGGTGGACTGGTTCCTGCAAGCAACAAGCGGGTTGCGGGATGAAAAGTAGCGGCCCAGGCCCACGCGAAAAAGGAAAGGATCTGCTTCAAATCCGCAATCTGCATGTGGAGGGGTTCTCGGATGAGCGGTGGCATCCCATTGTCCACGGGGTCGATCTGACGCTGAAGCGGGGCCAGGTTCTTGGGCTGATCGGAGAGTCAGGCGCCGGCAAGTCTACCATTGGCCTTGCTGCAATGGGTTATGCCAAGCCGGGCTGCCGGATCATGCAAGGCTCGGTCCTGTTCGACGGGATTGATCTTCTGGCAGTCAATGAAAAAGGGCGCCGTCGCCTCAGGGGCTCCCGCATTGCCTATGTCGCGCAAAGCGCGGCTGCCTCCTTCAATCCGGCACATCGGCTCTTGGAACAAACCGTCGAAACCGCGGTGGCGCATGGAATTGCCGGCCGGGAAGAGGCGAACCGGAGCGCCGTCGATCTTTATCGACGCCTTCAACTCCCAGAACCGGAGACCATAGGCTTTCGTTATCCTCATCAGGTCTCCGGCGGGCAGTTGCAACGGGCAATGACAGCGATGGCAATGGCTTGTCGTCCGGACCTCATAATATTCGACGAGCCAACAACGGCGCTCGACGTGACCACGCAGGTTGAAGTTCTAGCTTCCATTCGCAACATCGTGGAGGAATTCAGCACCGCTGCAATCTACGTGACGCATGACCTGGCGGTGGTGGCGCAAATGGCGGATCGTATCATGGTTCTGCGCCACGGACGTACCGTGGAGGAGGCAGACACACGCCAGATGCTGGCCTCGCCCAGCCAGGAATATACAAAAACGCTCTGGGCCGTACGCAAGCTCGCCAAGCCCGAAGTTCTAGCCGATGACTATCTGCTGACGATAGACAACGTTACCGCGGCCTATGCAGGAAAGGTCAAGGTGCTCCAGGATGTCTCCATCAAGGTTCCGCGCGGAAGAACCGTGGCTGTGGTCGGCGAATCCGGTTCGGGGAAATCGACGCTCGCTCGAGTCGTCACCGGCCTTTTGCCGCCGATTTCAGGTTCGATTTCTTTTGCCGGCCAGCTTCTTTCCACGAGCCTGAAGACGCGGCCGAAAGAGGTCCTGCGCCGCATACAGATGATTTATCAGATGCCCGACAACGCCCTGAATCCGCGCCAAACGGTCGAAGAAGTCATAGCTCGGCCGCTCGAATTCTACCTCGGCCTTAAGGGCGCGCGGAGGGATCGCCGGATCGGCGAACTCATGCACATGGTCGAGATGAGCGAAGATTTTCTGGAACGCCTGCCTGGCGAGCTGTCGGGTGGCCAAAAACAGCGCGTCTGCATTGCCCGGGCGTTGGCTGCCGATCCGGAGCTTATCATCTGCGACGAGATCACGTCCGCGCTCGACCAGATCGTCCAAGAGGAAATTCTGAAGCTTCTCATACGTCTCCAACGTGAACTCGGAATGAGCTACATCTTCATTACCCATGACATTGCTACCGTGCGCGCGATAGCCGACGAAATCGTCGTCATGCACCGCGGCAAAGTCGTCGAGCAGGGATTGAAGAGCGAAGTTCTCACGCCACCGCACGCGGCCTATACCGAACGGCTTTTGTCCTCTGTTCCGGAAATGAATCCGGACTGGCTGACAAGGCTGCTGGCCAGCCGGAAGATCTGACGGATCGGCTATCCGCGCCCGGCATGTTCCTCACTGTCAGCTTCCTGGAGCGCTAACGCTGCTCGATCAGCGTCTTCGCCGCATCTTTCCCCACCGAGAGGATGCGATCGGACAATTCCGTTCCGCCCACGGCGCGGGCCATTTGCAGCGTGCCGAGGAGCGTTGCGAAGACAGCCAGCGCCACGCCCTCCGGATCCTTGGCCTGCGGTAGCGCTTGCGCCAACTGGCGCACCAAAGCCAGCAGGTGGTCTGTATAGGCTTCACGCGTCTCAGGCGGCTGACGGGCGAGCTCCGGCAGCAGCGCGGCTGACGCGCAGCCCTTTCCGGGATTGTCCCGGTGCTCGGCCGACAGATACGTGCCGATGGCCATCTCCACGCCCGAAGCCAATGCTTCTGCCAGTTGCTGCGCCTGAAGCTCCATCGCCGCCGCCACGCTTTCGCGGACAAGCTGCGCCTTGGATTGAAAGTGCGGATAGAAGGCGCCGTTCGTCAGCCCGGCGTCGCTCATGATGGTCGCCAGTCCGGACGCGGCGATGCCGTCGCCGCGAAAGCGTTCCGCAGCGACCTCCATGATCCGTCCGCGCGAGGCGTCCTTCCGGCCTTTTTCGTAGCGCATGGCTGCTATTCCTTTCTGCTATTGCATTATGAGTGTAATCTGATATTACGACTGTAATTCAACGGGCGCAAAAAAGCTAGCCCTCATGATTTTGGAGCACGAAATGAATGCGAATTCCAAAAAAATTGCTGTTGTGACGGGAGCCTCTTCGGGCATTGGCCGCGCCAGTGCCGAGGCTCTGGCAAAGGCGGGGTTCACCGTCTTCGGAACCAGCCGGCGCAAGGCCGACAACGGCCCGGACGGGGTGACCATGCTGGTTTGCGACGTGACCGACGGTGAGGCCGTTGCCGCACTCGTTTCGACGGTGCTGTCGCAGACCGGCCGGATCGACCTCTTGGTCAACAATGCCGGCGTCGGCCAGCTTGGAGGCGCCGAGGAATTCTCGATTGCACAGGTGCAGGCCTTGTTCGACGTCAATCTGTTCGGCGTCATCCGCATGACCAATGCGGTGCTGCCGTCGATGCGGCGGCGTGGCGAGGGGCGCATCGTCAATATCGGCTCTGTGCTGGGACTGGTGCCGGCGCCGTATTCAGCGCATTATTCGGCGGTCAAGCACGCGCTCGAGGGCTATTCGGAATCGCTCGACCACGAGGTTCGTGCCTTCAATATCCGCGTCTCGGTCATCGAGCCGGCATTCGTTCGCACTGTCTTCGACCAGAACGGGATCCAACCGGATTCGCCGTTGCAGGAATACGATCAGGCTCGAGCTACGCTGGAAGCGCTGCTTCGCGATGTGATGCCTGTCGCCGATCGGCCCGAAGTGGTGGCGCAGGTGGTCGTCAAAGCAGCGACCGATGCCCGTCCGCAACGGCGCTACACCGCCGGCAAGGCAGCGCGCCAGGTCAGCCTGCTGCGCCGCTTTGCTCCCGCGGGGATATTCGACAAGAGCCTGCGCAAACAGTTCCGCCTGCCGGTTTGAACAACAGCGAGCAGAGGATTTTACGCACATGCGACTGGCAACGACAACACGATTGGCCAGCCCCCGCAAGGCGGAGGTGCCAAGCATGACACATGGGTTCAAGCGGTCGCCCCACTTACGGGCATCGTTCCAGGACACGCCAACGCACTCCGTCGATGTCGGCGGCACGGCATTCGTCTATCGGCAGCTCGGACCAAGGACGGGCGTGCCGGTAATCCTGCTGAACCATCTCGGCGCTCAACTGGACAATTTCGATCCACGCATCGTCGATGGCCTCGCCGCGACCCGGTGGGTGATTGCCTTCGACAACAGGGGCGTTGGTGCTTCAGGCGGCAAAACGCCGTCACGCATCGCCGAGATGGCACGGGATGCGGTCGCCTTTGTCCGGGCGCTGGGGTTCGATCAAGTCGATCTCTTCGGTTTCTCACTCGGCGGCTTCGTGGCGCAGGAGATCGTGCTGACCGAGCCCGGGCTTGTGCGCAAGCTCATCCTGGCCGGCACCGGGCCGGCCGGCGGCCAAGGCATCGACAAGATGACGCCACTGACGATCGTGGACATGATCAAGGGTGCGCTGACTTTTCGGGATCCGAAATACTATCTGTTTTTCACCAGAACGGTGAACGGGCGCCGCGCCGCGAAGGCGTTCCTGCAGCGGCTGACAGAGCGCAAGGCCGACCGCGACAGGCCGATATCGCTTAGCGCGTTCGGCGCGCAACTCCGGGCGGTGAAGGCTTATGGACTACAGGCGCCGCAAGATTTGAGCGCCATCCGCATCCCTGCGCTGATCGCAAATGGCGACCACGACAGGATGGTGCCGAGCGTCAATACCCACGATCTCGCCCGCCGCATTCCGGGGGCGCAATTGGTGATCTATGCGGATGCCGGCCATGGCGGGGTGTTCCAGAACCACGCCGATTTCGTTCCGAAAGCATTGGCCTTTCTCGAGGCCTGACACCTCTCACCGGGCGGCTCTTGTCCCGAACATCAGCAATCTCTCAGAAAGTCACTGCCATGAAGGCATTCGTCGTCGACAAATACAGCAAGAACGGCACGCTGCGGCTGGCCGAAATGCCGGAGCCGAAACTCGGGGACAGCGATGTCCTGGTCGAGGTCCACGCCGCGGCGGTGAACCTGCTCGATTCCAAGGTCAAAACCGGAGAGTTCAAGCTGATCCTGCCCTATCGCCGGCCATTCATCCTGGGTCACGACGTGGCCGGGAGGGTTGTCCGCGTGGGATCGAAAGTCGGCAAGTTCAAACTCGGCGACGACGTCTATGCGCGGCCGCGCGATGGTCGGATCGGGACGTTCGCCGAGTTCATAGCCATGGATGAAGCCGACGTGGCCCTGAAGCCCGGGAACCTCAGCATGGAGGAGGCGGCCTCGATCCCGCTGGTTGGCCTGACCGCCTGGCAGGCGCTCATCGAAAGGGCCAACCTGAAGAGGGGACAGAAGGTCTTCATTCAAGCCGGATCCGGCGGCGTGGGGACATTCGCCATCCAACTGGCAAAGCATCTCGGCGCGACCGTTGCGACCACCGCCAGCGCGGCGAGTGCCGGCCTGGTCAAGGGGCTCGGCGCCGATGTCATCGTCGACTACAGGAAAGACGATTTCGAAAAAGCGCTGTCGGGCTACGACGTCGTCTTGAACAGCCAGGACACAAAGACACTTGAAAAGTCACTGAATGTTCTGAAACCGGGGGGCAAGCTCATCTCCATCTCCGGCCCACCGGATCCCGACTTCGCCAGGGAAAAAGGACTGAACATGGTGCTGAAGCTGGTGCTTCGCCTGCTGAGCCGCAGTATTCGAGCGAGAGCCAAGCGCCGTGGCGTGACGTTCTCGTTTCTCTTCATGTGGGCGCAGGGCGAGCAGTTGAGCAAGATCGCATCGCTCATCGAAGCCGGCGCGATCCGCCCGGTCGTCGATCGGGTCTTTCCCTTCGAGGCGGCCAACGAGGCGCTGGCCTATGTCGAAACAGGACGCGCCAAGGGCAAGGTCGTCATCAAGGTCCGATAGCAACTCAGCTGCGATCGAGGTCAGCCGCGCCGGGCTGCATCGATCGCCGCGACGTCGATCTTCGTCATCTCCATCATTGCATCAAAGGCGCGTTTGGCTTCCTCGCCGCCGGCCGCCATGGCCTCGGTCAACGTGCGCGGCGTGATTTGCCAGGACACGCCCCATTTGTCCTTGCACCAGCCGCACGCGCTCTCCTGGCCGCCATTGCCGACGATGGCGTTCCAGTAGCGGTCGGTTTCCTGCTGATCGTCGGTGGCGATCTGGAACGAGAAGGCCTCGCTCTGCTTGAATGTGGAGCCGCCGTTCAATCCGATGCAGGGAATGCCGGCAACGGTAAATTCGACCGTCAACACGTCGCCTTTCTTGCCGGACGGAAAGTCGCTCGGCGCACGGTGAACGGCGCCCACCCTGGTATCGGGAAAGGTCTCCGCGTAGAAGCGAGCCGCAGCCTCGGCGTCCTTGTCGAACCAGAGGCAAATCGTGTTCTTTGGCATCGTTGGCATTGCGTGTTCCTTTCGGTGTTGGGGTCGGCGGAGGTCAGCCCAGCAAATTACGTGCCGTGCGCATGAAGATCCTTGACCCGATCGGGATCAGGTCGTCGGGAAAGTCATAGTCGGGATTGTGCAAGGCAGGGTGCCGCTCGCCTGCACCGAGGAAGAACATTGCCGACTTGGCACTGTGGCCGAACAGGCCGAAATCTTCAGAGGCGCGCATCGGCAGGGCTTCTTCGCCGTGCGCGACGCCCTCTTCATCAAGTGCGCGCCGCAGATGCTCCACCGCGTCCGGCGCGTTGACGCTGGCGACGAAGATCTCGTGATAGTCCCAGCGGACGGAAAGGCGATGCTCGCCCGCGATCCTGGCGACCAGTGCTTCGGCAGCAGCGCACAGGTTTGCCATGCGCTCGTCACGCCGGGTGCGCAGCGTGGCCCACACCTCGGCGTGAGCCGGCGAGATGCCGAACACGGCTTCGCCCATCGCGGCATGGGTGACCGTCAGCATGGAGAAGTCGTCGTCGGCGAAGGTCCCGCGCCCGAGCGCCGGCAGCGCCGGCATCAGCTCACTGATCGCCAGCATCGGCGAAATGCCGGTCTCCGGCATGGACGAATGGGCGGTCTTGCCCTCCAGCACGATGCGCATGCCGCGTGACGCACAGTTGACCACGCCGGGCTTGAGCCGCACCTCGCCGAACGGCACGCCGGGCAGGTTGTGCAATGAGAAAGCGAAATCCGGCGCGATCTCGCCGAAGCGCGGATCGGCGACGACGCCTGCCGCGCCATTGCCGGTTTCCTCCGCCGGCTGGAACATCAGCACGACGCGGCCGCTTGCAGGCCTTTCGCGCCCCAACTGACGGCCGAGGGATGCCAGGATCGCGGTGTGTCCGTCATGGCCGCACATATGCGACTTGCCCGGCACGCGCGACGAATGCGGTACGCCTGAAAGTTCTTCGATAGGCAAGGCATCGAGTTCCGAACGGAACAGCACCGTCGGCCCCGCTTTGCCGCTGTCATATATGGCCGCGACGCCGTGCCCGCCGAGTTGTGTAAGCACCTTGTCCGGCCCCGTATCGGCGAGGAAGGCGACGACCTCCCTTGCCGTCTTCTCCTCTTCATTCGAGATTTCCGGGGCCTGGTGCAGCTGGCGCCGCCACGCCGTCAATTCGACGATGTCTCGGTTGGTCAGAGTCATGCTTTTTCAGCCTCCGCTGCATTCTTCATTGACACGTCCGGTCACAGGGGGGTGTCGATGATGAATTGCTAGCGATAAAGGGCAGTTCCCGCCACAGTCCAAGTTTCAGGCTTCAGCAGGCCAGAAACGCCCCGTTCTCCCACCCCCAGCCTATTGATTGATCTCGGGTTCGACGAGCTTTGCCAGATTTCTGAGCGACTCTTGCCAGCCGAGATAGCAGGCCTCGACCGGAATGACGTCCGGAATGCCGGCCTGGGTGATGTCGATTTCGGTGCCGACCGACACTTTTTTCAAGATCACGGTGACCCGGATCTCGCCGGGCAGATTGGGATCGTCGAACCTGTCGGTGTAGAGCAGGCGCTCGCCCGGGACGAGTTCGAGGTACTCGCCGCCGAAGGAATGGCTGTCGCCCGTGGTGAAATTGCGGAACGACATCTTGAACGTGCCGCCGACCTTTGCCTCGAAATTATGAACCGTGCAGGTGAAGCCGTTTGGCGGAAGCCACTTGGCCAGCGCGTCCGCTTCAACGAAGGCGCGATAGACCTTTTCCGGGCTGGTCGTCAGAACGCGGTGCAAACGTACGGTGCCGGGCATATGCTGGATCCTTTCATAAATGGCTGTTCGATACCCCCAAGGACGAACGAGGCGTAACAAGTCCGACATTGGTTGCGAATTTTTTGACGGGATGCGGCCTGCCTCCCCTGCGGGCATGCCGTTCGATGCCGCGCCTATCAACACGAAGCTCGGGCGAGGCGGCGGGCGAACTGCACCGGCTCTGGAGCTGGCGTTCACCTGCTAAATCGGGTTCCTGAGCCATCTTGTTGTTCAGGCGCGGTTTTGCCGATTGGCGGGAAAGGCCGCGCGTCCCGGTCAACGGTTCGAACGCCGCGAAATAGGGTAGCGCGTCTTTGCCGTCCATGTGCCGATCATTAGAATTTGCATTTGATCAGAGTTGATTTCCTATCAGGCCGTTAATCCGGCCATGCTGTTAATCAGCATTTGCTAATGAGTCTTTCGAACCCGAGGCAAGCAATGACCAAGAATCTCGGCAATGCACGTCATACGCCGGCGAAGGACCTGCAGGTCTCCCTTCTAGGCAAAGCCGCGCCGGCACTGTTTCCGCTGGTCGTAGCGGCACTGGGCTACATGGTTGGCAAGCAGTTCTTCGGCATCTAGGCGCGCAGTTCCGTGCTCCCAAACGTCTCGGCGGACCGACCATTTCAACGCGCGGGCCGCCGTTTGCATTGCAGCGGCTTGTTGCCGGGCATAAACGTCAAACATGCACCTCGCCAAAGGACAGTTCGCCGTCGTCATCGGCCGTGAAAAAGACGATCGCAAGCAACCCGACATAGAATGCGGCCACGACAACCACGATCGCCACACCGGGAACGGGGCCAAGGGCGGCGCTGTCCACGGCCTCGCGAAGCGAGCCGGCAAAGCCGGTCCTGACGCCCACGGTTTGAAGGCTGGGTGTGGATATCTTGAGCACCCAGGCCAGCCAGAGGATCAGGAACAGGTAGATGTAATTCCGCCGCAGCCGACGGGCTAGCGCGACGCGCTGCGACAGCAGGAATTTCGGCGCGCGCAGGCCTTCGCCGACGATGAGCAGCCAGTCCGAGGCGAAGTCGGGCTGTGGGGAAAAGATCTGCGCGAAATAGTGGCGTTCGAACTGGCGTACGCGCGCCCGATAGAAATCGAAGAACCGATAGCGGCGCGCCTCGATCCACAGCAGCAGCAGGATCAGCAGCATGGCGAACAGCAGCACGCCGTGATGCGCACTGGCCGTCGAGAGTGATACCGAAAGCAGCGCCGCCACCACCGTGATTGCCCAGTTGGTCGTCAGGTCGAGCCGGTCGCGCCATCCCGCCATGCGAGCGATCTCGGCGCGATGGAAATGGGATAGCGTGTTGACGCGCTCCGCCGATGAAAGGACGGGACCAACGGGCTTTGCCGACGCGTCGTTCATGGCATCCTCCGGCAAGGAACAGAACAGTTTGCCGGCAACATCGTTCCAAGACGCGTCACGCAAGAGCGGCATCGGCCACTCGTGATCTATCTCGGCTGCACGGCCCTTGAGAATCCTTCAGCCTTCAGCAACATGGCGGTAGGACTGGGAGCGCGAAGATGAGCAAGGCCATTTCCACCGCATCATCGAGGGTCCCGCGCAACACGCCGATGGCGCTGACCGAGGCGTTGGTCGCGCGCACCATGCGTGCTGTCGAGGATGCCGGGCCGACGCCGGGCATGGTTCACATGACCGATGCCGACTATGCGCGCATCCGCGACGAGGTGCTGGCCGGCGCTCCGGCCGGGCCGCTGAAACTATTTGCCTATGGCTCGCTGTTGTGGAAGCCCGCCGGCGAGGTGAGGGGCGGAGAACGCGCGGTGGCCAGCGGCTGGCATCGTTCGTTCTGCTTCACGGTGCAGCGTTTTCGCGGCACGGTCGAGCAGCCCGGCCTGATGATGGCGCTCGATCGCGGCGGCCAGTGCCAGGGCATGGTGTTCGAGATCGCGGAACCGGTGGCGGCTAACCTCGAAGCGCTCCTGCGCCGCGAAATGACCATCCTGCCCGCCGTCAACGTGCCGCGCTGGCTGCAGGTCAGGACCGAAGGCGGCCCATGTCGCGCGCTTGGCTTCGTCGTCGATCCCGCCAATCCGCGTTATGCCGGCAACCTCGACAAGCAGGCGATCGCGGCGACGCTGGTGACAGCCGTTGGTCATTGGGGCTCGGGCGCGCAATATCTTTTCGAGACGATCCGCCACCTCGAAGCCTGCGGCATCCGCGACCGCAATTTGTGGCGGCTGCAGGAACTGGTGGCCGAAGAGATCGGGCTAACATCACAACTCACCCGTCCCTGAGCCATACCAGCATCTCGCCGGGCTCGCGGTTGTCCCAGGCGAAATAAGGAATGGCGGTCAGGCGTGTCTCGGCGGTGGCCGGCGGCTCGGGCCTGTAGAGCCCGTCCTGCCACCCGTCGGCGGCATCGGCAAGTGCCGCGGTCGACAGCGTCACCACACCGCCGAGAAGTTCCGGCCGGTGCTGCGCTTCGATGGTGGCCGTCCGCGGCAGCGTCAGGCGATGCGGCTGGCTGTCATTGTCTGATGCCTCGACGCAATAGATCAGCGGGCCGCGCGACAGCGCGACGCGGCCGGCATCCTGGCGCACCTGCGGGTTGGCATAAAGCCGCTCGATCGGCATTTCGAGATCGAGCCGGACATCATCGCCCTTCGTCCATGTCCGTTTGATCGCGGCGTAGCCGTCGCTGGTGATCTCAGCCAGCTTGATGGCCTCGCCGTTCACCTTCAACTGGGCACTGGCGCTCCAGGCTGGAATGCGCAGGTGCAAGGTGAATTCGACCGGCGCCTGCGGTTCGAGCGCGATCTCGACGGCGCCGTCCCAGGGATAGCGGCTCGTCTGCGTCACGCCGACCGGGACGCCCGATATGTCGAAACGGGCGGTCGAGTCGCCATAGAGGTGGATGGCCAACGCATCGTCGGCCAGGCTGTAGAAATAGCTGCCGATCGAGGCGACCATGCGACCGATATTGGGTGGGCAGCACGGGCAGCGGTGCCATTTCCACCTGTTGTGCTTGCCCCGGCTTTCCAATGGATTCTCGTAGAAAAACAGCGAGCCGTCGAGCGACAGGCCCGAGATCGAACCGTTGTAGAGGGCGCGTTCCATCATGTCGGCGTAGCGCGCGTTCGGCCCCATGCCGAGCATGCGGCTGGCCCAGAACACCAGGCCGACCGCTGCACAGGTCTCGGCATAGGCGCTCTCGTTGGGCAGGTCGTAGTCGCTGGTGAACCCCTCATTGTGCGCCGATGGCCCGAGCCCGCCGGTGATATAGAGGCTCTTGGTGGTGAGATCGTCCCACAGAAGGTCGAGCGCCGACCGCAGCGTATCATCGCCATATTCGGTCGCGATGTCGGCCATGCCGGAATAGAGGTACATCGCCCTGACAGCATGGCCGACGACCTTGTGCTGTTCTCGCACCGGGATGTGCGATTGGCTGTATTCATAGGTCTTGAAATGATAGGCCTTCGGGTCGGCGCCGCGGGCGCGGGCCTCCTCGTCGAAATAATGCGGCTGCTGCCCGCGCTGGTCGATGAAGTATCTGGCCAGCTCCATGTATTTCCGCTCGCCGGTCACCCGCGCCAGCTTGACCAGCGCCAGCTCGATCTCCTCATGTCCGCAATAGCCCTTCTTCTTGCCGGGCTCGGGGCCGAGCACCGACGCGATATGGTCGGCATAGCGGCACATGATGTCGAGCAGCTTGCGTTTTCCCGTCGCCTGGTAATAGGCGACCGCGCCCTCGATCAGGTGGCCGGCGCAATAGAGCTCGTGGCAGTCGCGCAGATTGGTCCAGCGCTTGCCGGGCTGGATGCGCTGATACCAGCTGGAGAGATAGCCGTCCTCCTGCTGCAGCTTGCCATACATGTCGATGACGGCATCGATCTTCTTCTCCAGTTCGGGGTTCTTGCGCCGGTAAAGCGAATAGGCCGCGGTCTCGATCGTCTTGCCGAGATCGGAATCCCAGAACATCTGCGTGGTCACCGTCGATCCGGTGAATTCCGCGCCCTGGCGGTCGGCTTCGTCGGGAGAGGGCGAGTGGAAGGGGATGACTATGCCGGGCGAGGGGCGGTCCGGATCGATCTGCTCCAGCATGCGGGCCTCGACGCAGCGCTCGTAGAGGATGTCGGCGGTGCGGGTGGCGACAGCGTCGGCGCGGTCGCCCCAGAAGCCGTGCACGTCGACCTGCGGCACCGGCAGCGGGCGGAAGGCGAGCTTCGGTTTTCCGGTTTTTGCGGATGGCGATGCGGTCATGAACTTACTCCATTCTATTTGACGGCCCCGGCCATCAGGCCGCGGATGTAGAAGCGCTGCAGCGCCAGGAAGAGGATGAGGCACGGCACCATCATCACGGTGACGCCCGCCTGCACCGCGCCCCAGTCGATGGCGCCGAAGCGGCCCGACTGCAGTGCGGTCATCATCACCGGCAGCGTGAACTTGGACTGGTCGGTCATCAGCACGAGGGCGGCGAGGAATTCGTTCCAGGCGCCGAGGAAGGCAAACAGGGCGATGGTGACCACGCCCGGCCAGACCAGCGGCAGCATCACTTTCAAAAGCATGGTGAGATTGCTGGCGCCGTCCATGCGGGCGGCCTCCTCGATTTCGCGCGGCACCGCGTCGAAGGCGTTGCGCATCATGAAGATCGAGAACGGCAGTTGCAGCGTCACATAGACGCCGACCAGGCCGGTCAGGGTGTTGTGCAGGCCAAGCTTGGTCAGCACCAGGAAGATCGGCGTCAGGATCGACTGGAACGGGATCATGATCGTCGACAGGATGAGGATAAAGAACAGGTCCTTGAACGGAAACCGGAACCGCGAAAAGCCGTAGCCGGCCAGCACGCTGACGGCGACCGACAGCACGACCGTCATCACCGAGACATAGATGCTGTTTTGCGCAGAGGCCCACAGCCCGTCGCCGAAGCTGTTGAGCGTGGCATAGTTCTCCAGCGAGAACCCCGACGTCGGCCAGGGCGGCAGCGGCGGCAGGCGTGCTTCGGCCGCCGGCTTGAACGCCGACAGCACCGCCCAAACAATCGGCGCGGCGAACAGCACCGAGGCGACGATGCCGGTAGAATGCTCTGCGACGCGGCTCAGGAGCCGGCGGCTACGGGAGGCTGCCTGCGCCATCAGTCGAGACCCTCCGGCTTGCGCAACAACCATAGCTGGACGAGGCTGAGCGCCACCAGGATGACCAGCAGCACCATGGAAAGTGCCGCGCCATAGCCGAGCTTGAACGACACGAAGGACTGGTTGAAGATCCAGTAGACCGCCGTCAGCGTCTGGTTGCGCGGGCCGCCGCGCAGGATGATGTAGAATTGGTCGAAGGCGAGGATCGAGCCGGCGACCGACAGGATCAGCGCCAGCGCCAGCGTGCGGCGCATCAGCGGCAGGGTGATCGCCCTGAACCTGGCGAAAGGCCCGGCACCGTCGATGACGGCCGCCTCCTGCAGGTCCTGCGGGATCGATTGCAGGCCGGCCATCAGGATGATCATGGTAAAGCCGGCGACCTTCCAGACGACCATGGCGATGATCGACCAGAAGGCCGGCTGGAAGGTGGCCAGAAGGTTGAACTTCCTGTCGATCAGTCCGAGGTCGTAAGCGGCCGGGCTGAACAGGCCGGAATCGACATTCAGCAACCACGACCAGAGCAGGCTGGCCGAGGCGAAACCGACAACCGCCGGCATGAAGAACATGGTGCGGTAGAGATTGGTCAGCGGCCGCGGCCGTTCGACGAACAGCGCCAGCGGAAAGGCCACCACGAAGATCGCGATCGTGACGATCACCGTGTAGAAGGCGGTGAAGCGCAGCGCGTTCCAGAACCGGGTGTCGCGCAGGATGGCGACATAATTGCCGAGGCCGATGTAGCTATGCTCGCCCATCAAGGGCCAGTTGTGCAGCGACATCCACGCCGTCATGCCGAGCGGGATCAGGAAAAAGACGACGACCAGCGCGACAGCCGGCGCGACATAGAGCAGGCCGATCCATTGTTGGCGGCTGGCGACCCTGCGGGCGCGGGGCGGGGCAGGGGTTGCTGCGGTGATGGTCATGGCTGTTCCCTTGGCGCTGCGTCCCCCTCCCCCCCTTGAGGGGAGGGTCCGGCCGTAGGCCGGGGGTGGGGTCCTCTGCGGAGCGCGCCGACATCAAGAAACGTCGAGCACTGCGGTGGCGACCCCACCCGGA
>NZ_RZTE01000001.1:489602-510398 GCF_003997415.1 Mesorhizobium sp. M7A.F.Ca.MR.245.00.0.0
CTCAAGGGGGAGGTGAGGTTGGGCTATTTCTGCGGCGCCTGGTCGATGATCGATTGCATCGTCTCTTGTGCGTTGGCTATGGCGCCGTCGACATCGTCGCCGAAGAAGACCTCGTTGATCATCTGCGTCCACGGCCCGTTGGCGGAGTTGATCAGGTCGTTGAACACCACCGAATAGGGCGTCTTGCCCTTGGTCATGGCCTCGGCGGCGACCTGGTAGCGCGGATCGAGATCCTTCAGCGCCTCCTTGGCGATGTCGCCGCGCACCGGCAGGCTGCCGTATTTGGCAAGGATGGTCTGGCCTTCAAGCGAATAGGCGAAGTCGAGGAACTCCTTCACCACGGGCAGTTTCGTGGTGCCCTTGGTGACGACGAAATTGTCGCCGCCGGCAAAGGACGACCAGCCGCTGTCCTTGCCCGGCAGGAAGGTGACGCCGTAGTCGATATCGGGATACTGGGTGTTGAGCGCGCCGATGGCGAAGGCGCCGGACGGCGAGATGCCGATATTGCCGGCGGCAAATGCCGCAAAGAAGTTGGCGCCGGTATCGGTCTGCGCGCCCGCCGGCACCAGGTCCTTCTTGACCATCGAGCGGTAGAGATCGATGGCGCCGCGCAGTTGCGGGCTGTCCAGCGTCGCCTTCGAGCCGTCTTCGCTCAGGATGTCGCCGCCCGACGCCCAGATCAGCGGGGTGAAGGTGAAGATGTTGCAGCCGCCGCAATTGCCGGAGAAGTAGAAGCCCTTGATGTTGCCGCCGAGCGCGTTGACCTTCTCGGCATCGGCCGCGATCTCGGCCCAGTTGGCCGGGCCTTTTTCGGGGTCGAGGCCGGCCTGCTTGAACAGTTTCTTGTTCCAGATCAGCACCGAGGCGTCGGCGGAGAAGGGCAGGCCGTAGATGTGGTCCTTGTAGGTGCCGGTCTTCACATGCGCAGGCGACAGGCTGGCAAAATAGGGCAGGGACTTTGCCCAGTCGGTAATGTCCTCCAATTGGCCGGCTGCGGCGAATGAGGGCGTGTAGATCAAGTCGAGCGACAGCGCGTCGGGCGCCGTGCCGCCGGCGGCCGCGGCGCCGTATTTCGGGATGATCTCGGCATTGGGAATGATGTCGAGCTTGACCTGGTTGGTGTGCGCCTTGTTGTAGGCATCGACGATCCTCGGCATGAAATTCGAGCCGTCGGCGCGCACCCAGATGTTGGCCGTCTCGGCGGCGGCAGTGCCGAGACCGCCACCCAGAACGGCAGCGGCCAGGGTCAGTTTGGCAATCAGGTTCCTCATGTTCTCCTCCTCCAAGGTTGCCGCGGTCCGCGGCTTGGCGCCGATTGCGCGGCGCTTCGTTTTCAGCCACCCGGCGGATGGCCGCATGACTGCCGCACCACCAGCCGGCACGGCAGTTTTCGAATGCCTGGCGCGGCGGGCTTGCCGCCGACCAGCGAAAGCAGGGTCAACCCGGCCTCGCGCCCGAGCGCGACAAGGTTCATGTCGACAGAGGTCAGCGGTGGGCGCGTCGCCTCGGCCACGATCTCCCAATTGTCGAAACCGATGACGCCGACATCACTGGGGACGTCGAGGCCGCGTTCGCGCAGCGCATCGATGACGCCGCGCGCGATCTGGTCGTTGCCGCAGAAGACCGCGTCCGGCCTTTCGCTTTTGCCGTCGAACAGTTGCGCAACCGCCTGGTGACCCCAGGCTTCCGACCAGGAGCCGAGCAGCGGCTCGCTGACCGTCAGGCCGTTTTCGACCAGCACGTCGCGGTAAGCCTGGACGCGCGCGTGCACCACGGCAAAGCTCGCCGGCCCGGTGACATGGGCGATGCGCTTGCGGCCCAGCCGGCAGAAATGCTCGACGGCCAGCCGGGCGCCGCCAACATCGTCCGAGACGAAGGCGACGGCGTCGGGATCTGGCTGCGTGAAGGCATAGATCACCGGGACGCGCAGATTGGAGAGGTCGACGGGCAGATGGCGATCGATGCGCTTGCCGGTGGCGATGATGCCGTCAACGCGCTTGTCGAGCATGGCGTCGACATGCATCTGGCCCAGCCGCGGATCCTCCTCGACATTGCACAGGAACACCGAGACGCCATTGTCGACCAGCGCGTCCGAAATGCCCGACATCAGCGGCAGCGAGAAGCGGCCATAGGTATCGTTGGTGAGCAGGCCGACGGTGAAGCTGCGGCGCCGGAGCAGGCTTTGCGCCAGGCTGTTGGGCCGGAAGCCAAGCCGCCGGGCGGTCTCGCGAATGCGTTCGCGCGTCTCGGCTGTCATCCGGCCCTGGCCATTGAGTGCCTTGGATGCGGTGGCGACACTGACTCCGGCCTGGGCGGCCACGTCACGCAAGGTGACTGGCTTGGAAAAGACCGGAACAGGCAGATCGTCCGATGGCATCGCGCCGAGATCCTTGGTTGGGAAAAGGTTTTCTCTTACCGAGCCGGATGAGGCCCGGCTGGTGGCCGAGCCCAACGACGATTGCTTGGGAAAACCTTTTCTCAGATGAAGCTAAGCCAGATCGAATCGCTGTTCAAGGGGAAAGTTGGTTGGCCTCCGCTCCTCTCCTCCGAAATGCAACGCGGGGTAAAAGCAGCCTCGGAAGCGCGTAGGGGAGAAACGTCAATCGCAGTGCCGGAGGCCCTCGGTCGACACGGGGCGGGGCTGCCGCTTGGGGTGTGAAGGATCGCAACTCTGCGCCGGAAGCGAGGCCGGCAAGGTTGGCTGACGAACGCTCTGAAACTCTATGCCGAAAATTCTGAACAATCCCTCGGGATTAACCTTTCCGTAAATATTTGGCCGCTACTTCGACAGCCATGGCCTCGTGGCGGAGCGGCTACGCTGGAGACGGCAAATCTCTGAAGCCTCGGTTCGATCCCGAGGCGAGGCCTCCAAAATTTGGCGTCCCAATCTGCCCCGAGCGCAGTCAGGTCCCACGAATAGATTGTGTGTTGCGAAGGCAGTACGGACCGGCCGTCAAAGCAGTCCTGTCTTGAATTTGGCATGCAGGCGCTCGCGAAAAGAGTGCTATGGAAGGGAGGCGAGCGTTGTTGCTTCGCTTTTTCCTGACATTCGAGGCCTTTCGTGCGTGAACCGTCGCTGCTGCCCGTTTTTGGAAAACTTGGCCTCAAGACCCCTGTCGCCTTGGCGGCGGCACCGGTCTCGCCGGCAGGTGTGCCGCACCTGCGGAAGCTTCTGGCTGCGCATGGCGGCATGGTGCTGAAACTGTCGGTCGTCGCCTGGACGGTGCTGATCCTGGGCGCCGTGTTTTTCACGATGCAAGGCTGACCGGCATGGCCAACCGCTACACGGTGCGCATGGAGCTTCCCCAGAGTTGGAGCATCATCGATGTCTTCACCGGCCAGCCTGCGGTTGTCCGGCAAAAGGTGATGGTCGGGATGGGGCCGCGCGAGGCCGAGGACATGGTCGTGCAGATGAATGTCCGCGACGTCAAACGCCGCGAAAGGGCCGAGCGCAAGACCTGATCGCGGTCAGCGCCAACTCGCCGCCATTTCAGCCGAAATCGGCCGCCGTCAGCACATACATGCTCTTGCGGGTGCGGTCGTAGGCCTTCGACGCCATCTCGCGGATGGCGCTGCTCTCGGTGTCGAATGTCTGGAGATAACCGGCTTCATCGGCAGCAGTGCCCGGCCGCATCTTGGCCATGGCGTCGGCAGCGACGGAAAATGAGATCTGGAACATGCCGTCATGGCCGACGAAACGAATGCGCTGGCCCGCTTCGTCATAGCTGCGGCTGGGGTTGGGGAAGGTGAGGCTCATGTCTTGGCCTCCGTGGCTTTCTTGGCCGCCCGCTTCTTCTTCGGCGTAGGATTGAGGGCCTCGGCGACACGATCGGCCTCTTCCTTGGCCAGCCGAAGCTCCCTCAGCCTTGCCGTCTTGATCTCCCTGGCTCTTGCCTCGGACATATATTCGGCGGTCGCCTTGTTTTTCTCCGCTGTCTTCTTCTGCTTGTCGACAAAGCGGGCTTCAGCTTTTTCCATGATCGTCTGATTGCCTTCGGCCATCGAAGAAATCTCCCTTGTGCCTGAAATCGTGAAAGTGAACTTGTCCGATAAATAGGCACTCGATCGGCAAAATTCAATCTTTTGAATTATTTGACATTCTGCGGATATCACGAAACGGCCAGCTGAAATAATACTTTTGAATATTTAATTTGGCCCGCGAATAATTTTTGGCACTCCTATCTATCGAGTGCCAACGCGTCTATAGAGGAGGGGCGTGGCCGCCTGTGCCGGCCCCAGAAAGAAAGTTCCCATGAAATTTCGGCCACTCCACGACCGCGTCGTCATTCGTCGCGCCGAAGGCGATATCAAATCCAAGGGCGGGATCATCATCCCCGACACTGCCAAGGAAAAGCCGCAGGAGGGCGAAGTCATCGCCGTCGGCCCTGGCGCACGCGACGAAAACGGCACGCTTGTTCCGCTCGACGTCAAGGCCGGCGACTTCATCCTGTTCGGCAAATGGTCGGGCACCGAGGTCAAGATCGACGGCGAGGACCTTCTGATCATGAAGGAAGCCGACATCATGGGCGTTATCGACAAGAGCGAGACGGCCGCAACCGACAAGACCGTGGCCGCCAAGAAAGCTGCCTGACCTCATTTTCTCCGAACGAACTGGATAAAAATCATGTCTGCCAAGGAAATCAAATTCTCCACCGACGCGCGCGACCGCATGCTGCGCGGCGTCGAGATCCTCACCAATGCGGTGAAGGTCACGCTCGGCCCCAAGGGCCGCAACGTCATCATCGACAAGGCCTATGGCGCGCCGCGCATCACCAAGGACGGCGTCACCGTCGCCAAGGAAATCGAGCTTGCCGACAAGTTCGAGAACATGGGCGCCCAGATGGTGCGCGAAGTGGCCTCGAAGACCAACGACCTCGCCGGTGACGGCACCACCACCGCCACGGTGCTGGCCGCCTCGATCCTGCGCGAAGGCGCCAAGCTGGTCGCCGCCGGCATGAACCCCATGGATTTGAAGCGCGGCATCGACCAAGCGGTTTCCGCCGTGGTCAAGGAAATCCAGGCGCGCGCCAAGAAGGTCAAGTCGTCGGCCGAGATCGCGCAGGTCGGCACCATCGCCGCCAATGGCGATGCCAGCGTCGGCGAGATGATCGCCAAGGCGATGGACAAGGTCGGCAATGACGGCGTCATTACCGTCGAGGAAGCCAAGACCGCCGAGACCGAACTCGACGTCGTCGAAGGCATGCAGTTCGACCGCGGCTATCTCTCGCCCTATTTCGTCACCAATGCCGACAAGATGCGCGTCGAGTTGGAAGAGCCCTACATCCTCATCCACGAGAAGAAGCTCGGCAATCTGCAGGCGATGCTGCCGATCCTTGAAGCGGTGGTGCAGAGCGGCAGGCCGCTGCTGATCATCTCCGAGGACGTCGAGGGCGAGGCTCTGGCGACGCTGGTCGTCAACAAGCTGCGCGGCGGCCTCAAGGTCGCTGCCGTCAAGGCGCCGGGCTTCGGCGATCGCCGCAAGGCAATGCTGGAAGACATCGCCGTGCTGACATCAGGCCAGATGATCTCGGAAGACCTCGGCATCAAGCTCGAAAACGTCACCATCGAGATGCTCGGCCGCGCCAAGCGTGTGCTGATCGAGAAGGACACCACCACGATCATCGACGGGGCCGGCACCAAGGCGACCATCCAGGCGCGCGTCGCCCAGATCAAGGGCCAGATCGAGGAGACGACCTCCGACTACGACAAGGAAAAGCTGCAGGAGCGGCTGGCCAAGCTCTCCGGCGGCGTAGCCGTCATCCGCGTCGGCGGCGTCACCGAGTCGGAAGTCAAGGAAAAGAAGGACCGCATCGACGATGCGCTGAACGCCACCCGCGCGGCGGTCGAGGAAGGCATCGTGCCCGGCGGCGGCGTGGCTCTGCTGCGTGCCCGCTCGGTGCTTGGCGGCCTGACCGGCGCCAATGCCGATGTCACGGCCGGTATCACGATCGTGCTTAGGGCGCTTGAAGCGCCGATCCGCCAGATCGCCGAGAATTCCGGCGTCGAGGGCTCCATCGTCGTCGGCAAGCTCACCGACAGCAAGGACCACAATCAGGGTTTTGACGCCCAGAACGAGGTCTATGTCGACATGATCAAGGCAGGCATCGTCGATCCGGCGAAAGTGGTGCGCACCGCACTGCAGGATGCCGGTTCGATCGCAGCCCTCCTGATCACCGCCGAAGCGATGATCACCGACATCCCGGCCAAGGATGCCGCGCCTGCGGGTGGCGGCGGTGGCGGCATGGGCGGCTACTAAAACCCAGGACTTGCTCGACCTGTTTGAGATGTGAATGGCGGCCCCCGATCGGGGCCGTCATGATTCTCAAGATGATCCATCGCAAGTTTACGCATAGCTGCCTTGCCGACCGGCTCAGCGCCGGGAGGCAATCCTGATCTTGCGGCTTTCGGAGGGGACGCAATCCACGCTAGACTGTCCAGGCGGCCGTCTGGTTGCGGAGCTCGCCGGACTTTGGCAAGCGATCGGACGAACCGCCACCCCCTATACGGAGACACGTTCATGTTTGCGGCCAAGGCCATCGACACCTCAGACAAGGCCGCGTTCTACCGCGACCTCGCCACTCAGCTTAAGGCGCTGCTCGACGGCGAGCGCGATTCGATCGCCAACGCCGCCAACACCGCAGCACTCATCTTCCAGATGGTGCCGGACCTCAACTGGGCCGGGTTCTATTTCCTGCAATCGGACGAGGAAATGGTGCTCGGGCCGTTCCAGGGCAAGCCGGCCTGCGTGCGCATCGCCGTCGGCAAGGGCGTGTGCGGAACGGCGGTCGAACTCGGCACCTCTATGCTGATCAAGGACGTGCATGATTTTCCCGGCCACATCGCCTGCGATGCGGACTCGCGCTCGGAACTGGTGGTGCTGCTCGAGGACGATGAAGGCGTTTTCGGCGTGCTCGATCTCGACAGCCCGCTGCCCGGCCGCTTCGACAAGGCCGACCAGGCCGGCATCGAGACGCTGGCGGCGATCTATGCCGCGTCGAGTTCGTTCGAGGACTGAGGCCCGGTTTAGACTAGGTGAATTTCACCAGCATCAGGCTGAAGCAGCCGATGAACAGGAAGGCCGAGAAGGCGAGCGCCAGCGGGCGCAGGCCGCGCGAGCGCAGCTGCGAGATGTCGGCCTGCAGGCCCATGGCGGCCAGCCCCATGGTCAGCATGATGGTGGTGGCGAGCGCCATTGCCGACTTCACCTCGGCTGGCACCGTGACGAGGCTGTTCAGCGCCACGATGGCGACAAAGGCGGCGACGAACCACGGAATGGGCGGCCGCGCCGCCACCTCACTGCTGCTCCTGCGGCGCGCCATCAGGCCGAGCGCGACGACCATCGGCGCCAGCATGGCGACGCGGGTCAGCTTGGCGACGGCAGCGATCTCGCCGGACTGGGTGCCGTTCTGGAAGCCAGCGCCGATGACTTGCGCCACTTCATGGATCGAGGCGCCGGCCCACAGGCCGAAAGCGTGCTGGTCGAGGCCGAGCAGGGGCGCCATGAGCGGGAAGCCGAGCATGGCGACGGTGCCGAACAAGGTGATCGAGGCGACGGCGTAGGTTACGTCCTCGTCGCGCGCATCGGTGACGATGTTGGTGGCGACGATGGCCGAGGCGCCGCAGATCGAGGTGCCGGCGGCGATCAGCTGCGCCAGCTTGGCGTCGACGCCGATCAGCCGACCGAGCGTGATGGTGAAAACGAAGGTGGCGCCAAGCGTCGCCGCGACAATGCCGACGCCACTGGCGCCGATCGAGATCACCTGGCCCAGCGTCAGCTGGAAGCCGAGCAGAACGATGGCGAAGCGCAGCAGGCGCTTTTGCGAGAATGCGATCCCGGCTTTGGCGTGCACCGGTGTGCCCAGCACGTTGGAGTAGATCATGCCGACAACGACGGCCAGGATCATCGGGCTGAACAAGGCGAAGCCGGAGACGTTGCGGGCCGAGAAGGCGACCGCAGTGATCATCGTGACCAAGACGATGCCGGGGACGATGCCGTGCCAATTGAGGGATTTTCGCCCTTGGGTCAGATCGGCAGGAAACGCGCTTTTCGGAATATCGTTCGCGAAGTGGGAAACGGAAGACAATGCAATGCTCCAGGGGGGGTGTGCCGGAGGAATGCCATTCCTCAAATAATCTTTCCAACGAATTATTTTCGTCATAATGATCGATTTTTACGAACGATCGGCGTCATCTTCTGGCCGGCCTGAATTAAAGCTGCGCTTCGATCGCCGCCTTGTCGATCACCGACCAGACGTTCCTGATTCTGTCGTCGAGGAATTCATAGAAGACGTTCTCGCTGAAGGTGACCTTCCGGCCGTTGATGGGCAGGCTGAAGAAGGTTCCCTTCGGCGTGCATTTGAACTGGAGCCGGCTGGCTATGAACGGCGGTTCGGCGATCAGCAGCTGGATGTCGAAATAGAGGTCCGGGATTTCCCGAAAATCGCGCTCCAGCATTTCTTGGTAACCCGACAGCCCGACGCGGTCGCCATTGTAGTGCACCTCGTCATGAACGAAGCGATGCAGCTTCTGCCAGTCCTGATTGTTGAGGCAGGCGATGTAGCCTCGATAGAGGTCGGTCACTGTCACGGCGATAGCTCCGGATTTCGTCATATCTGCTCGATCCGGAAGATAGAACGACTGCGGGCGCAGTCCAGATGGAGAACCTGTTCCCGAATCGGGATGGGGCTCTATCTGCTCGTTTTGAGCATGTCTCCTCCGGAAACCCGGTTTCCTGTTCTAGCCTCGGTAGCGTAGCGCGTCGACCAGCAGCGAGAAGGCCGGCGTCGCTTGCCGGCGGCTGGGGTAATAGAGGTGGTAGCCGGGGAAAGGCGCGCACCAGTCGGCGAGCACCCGCACAAGTCGGCCGTCGGCCAGTAGAGCCGTCACCTGTTCCTCCGGCAGATAGGCAAGGCCGAGGCCGGCGAGCACCGCGTTCATGCGCAGCGCGGCCGTATTGAACACCAACTGGCCTTCGACCCGCACCTTCAGCTCGCGCCCGGCCTTCTCGAACTCCCAGGCGTAGAGCCCGCCATAGGTCGGCAGCCGCAGATTGATGCAATTGTGGTTGGTCAGGTCCTGCGGCGTACGCGGCTTCGGCCATTTGGCGAAATAGGCCGGCGATCCGACAACCGCCATGCGCATGTCGGGAGCGATGCGCACCGCGATCATGTCGCGCGCCACCTGTTCGCCTAGCCGCACGCCGGCGTCGTAGCGCTCGGCAACGATGTCGGTCAGGCTGTAGTCGACGATGATCTCGACTTTGATGTCGGGATAGTCGGGCAGGAATTTCGCCAGGGCAGGCCACAGGATCGCATCGGCGGCATGCTCACCGGCGGTGATGCGGATGGTGCCGGCGGGTTTTTCGCGCAAGGCGCTGAGTGCCGCGATCTCGGCCTCGATCTCATCGAGCCTCGGCCCCACGGTGCGAGCCAGCCGCTCGCCGGCTTCGGTGGGCGACACGCTGCGCGTGGTGCGGGTCAGGAGCCGTACGCCCAGCCGCTCCTCCAGCGCCCGCACCGTGTGGCTGAGCGCCGATTGGGAAACCCCGAGCTTGGCCGCCGCCCTGGTGAAGCTTTCCTCGCGCGCGACGGCGAGGAAGGCGGTTAGCTCATTCAGATTGTCTCGCGGCATTCATGAGCTCCTTTCATAAGATCATGCTGGATATAGCACCTAATCGGCACCAATCGCAGACCCTAGATAGGCGTCATCACACCGGGCGCCTCTGCCGGCCGCCTCTGAAGACCGGCGGTCGCGACACCCCTGTTGCCAGGAAGGGACAAACCATGGACATCACGCGAAACGGCTCTCAAGCCTCGGCCAAGGGATCGGCCGACTATTTCACCGGCGCGGTGCGCATCGACGCGCCGTTCAAGGGCAGCGAGCCCGCCCGGGTCGGCGGCGCCACCGTGACTTTCGAGCCCGGTGCGCGCACCGCCTGGCACAGGCATCCGCTTGGCCAGACGCTGATCGTTCTCTCGGGCGCAGGCCTGGTGCAGCGCGAGGGCGGCCCGATCGAACCGATCCTGCCCGGCGACATCGTCTGGTTCGCGCCCGGAGAGAAGCATTGGCATGGCGCCGCGCCGACCACCGCGATGAGCCACATCGCTATCGCCGAAGCGCTCGACGGCAAGGTCGTCGACTGGCTGGAGCATGTCAGCGACGAACAATACGGGGTTTGACCAAGTATCGGCGCGTGGCGCCGAGTTCAACGCCCGAACTCTTCGAAGGAGACCACCATGACAGATGTTCCAAGGCTGAAAAGCCCATTCTCCGATATCGCTCCCGCGCTTGGCAGATACACCGACGAGGTGTTGTTCGGCGACGTTTGGGAGCGCCCCGGCCTGTCGCCGCGGGACCGCAGCCTTGTCACCGTTACCAGCCTGATTTCGGGCTACCGGATCAATGAAATGCCTTTTCACAGGAAGCGCGCGCTCGACAATGGCGTCACCCGCGACGAACTCATCGAAACCATTACACATCTCGCCTTCTACGCCGGATGGCCAACGGCAGCCACGGCTCTGGGCATTGCCCGCAAGGTCTTCGAGCAAGCCGACGCCGAGAAGAAGGGATAACGACAATGCAGAAGCGCACACTTGGAAACAGCGGTCTCGACGTTTCGGCCATCGGGCTCGGCTGCATGGGAATGAGCCAGTCATACGGGCAGCCGATGGAGACGGCGGATGCAGTCCACCTGATCAGGGCGGCGTTCGACCGTGGCATCAACTTCTTCGACACCGCGGAGGTCTATGGACCGTTCACGAACGAGGAGGTCGTCGGCGAGGCGCTGCAGCCGATCCGCGACCAGGTGGTGATCGCCACCAAATTCGGCATCGACATCGCCGGGACAGCCCGACACGATGGCATGGACAGCCGGCCGCAGCATATTCGTGACGTCGTCGAGGCCTCGCTCAGGCGGCTGAGGACCGACCACATAGACCTCCTATACCAGCACCGCGTCGATCCGGTCGTGCCGATCGAAGAGGTGGCGGGCGCTGTGAAGGACTTGATCAGCCAAGGCAAGGTGAAGCATTTCGGTCTCTCCGAGGCGGGCGTACGCACGATCCGGCGCGCGCATGCGGTACAGCCGGTCGCCGCGGTCCAGAGCGAATATTCGCTCTGGTGGCGTGAACCGGAAGAGGCGATCCTGCCGGTGCTTGAAGAACTGGGGATCGGCTTCGTGCCCTTCAGCCCGCTGGGCAAGGGGTTCCTCACCGGCGCCATCGATGCCAGCACGACGTTCGACAGCAGCGACTTCCGCAACACCGTGCCGCGTTTTGCGGAAGACGCCCGCAAGGCGAACCAGGCGCTGGTCGACGCGATCGGCGTGATCGCTGCCGAGAAGAAGGCGACATCAGCACAGGTCGCTCTCGCCTGGCTGCTGGCGCAGAAGCCCTGGATCGTTCCGATCCCCGGCACCACCAAGCTCAATCGCCTCGAAGAGAACATCGCGTCGGCCACCATCGCGCTGACGGCGGACGATCTTGCCAACATCGAGAATGCGGTCTCGGCGATCGCGGTGAAGGGAGCGCGCTATTCTCCGCAACAGGAAGCAAGGATCGATCGTTAGCCACCTGGGAGAGCGTGATGAGCCAACCAGTCTCAAGACGAGGTGCGCTGACCATGCTTGCACTGCCTCTGGGCGCCGGATTGAGTCCCGGATCGAGCCGGCCCGCCAGTGCGTCGAGCGCGCGGCGAACGGGCGGCGCCAAAGTGCTGGTGGCCTACTACACCCGCACCGGCAACACGCGGGTCATCGCGCGCCAGATCAGCAGGACTCTGCGAGCGGATATTTTCGAGATCGCGACCGTCGATCTCTACCCGGAAGACTACAAGCAGCAGGTTGCGGTGGCGGAGCAGCAGCGGGAGTCCGGTTTCGAACCGGCGCTGGCCGCCACGGTGCCTGATATCGGAACCTACGAGACGGTGTTCCTCGGATTTCCGATCTGGGGCATGACCGCGCCTTCGGTGATCCGCTCCTTCCTGTCGAAACACGATCTGTCCGGCAAGACCTTGGTGCCGTTCATCACCCATGGCGGCTACGGAACAGGGCAGAGCCTGAAAGTCCTCGCAGATCATGCACCAGGGGCTCGGCTCATCGAAGGTTTTTCCAAGCAGTGCGACCAGGAACGCCAGACGCTTGACGAGGTCACCGGCTGGCTCGGTCGGGTCGAATTGCCCGGCTGAGGCGCCAGTTCGAACGCTCAGGCTGCCGTGGGCAGCGAAGCCGACAATCAGAAGGATGAGATCATGGCCGAGAACATCAGGGACAAAGTCGTCGTCATCACTGGCGCCAGCAGCGGGCTGGGCGAAGCCGCCGCACGGCTTCTGGCCAGGGAGGGCACGAAACTGGTGCTGGGCGCACGCCGCCTCGACCGGTTGCAGGCGCTGGCCGGCGCGCTTTCACTTGGCGAGGGCGCCATCCTTCAGACCGACGTCACCGATGTCGGCCAGGTCCGGCATCTGGTCGACCATGCGGTCGAGACGCACGGCCGCGTCGACGTCATGATCAACAATGCCGGCCTGATGCCGCATTCCCCGCTGGAGCGCGGCAAGGTCGAGGACTGGGACCGGATGATCGACGTCAACATCAAGGGCGTGCTCTACGGCATTGCCGCCGCGCTGCCGCACATGAAGACGCAGAAGAGCGGCCACATCATCAACGTATCGTCGGTCGCCGGCCACAAGGTCGGGCCGGGCGGAGCGGTCTATGCCGCGACCAAGCACGCGGTGCGCATCATCTCGGAAGGCCTGCGCCAGGAAGTGAAACCCTATAACATCCGCACCACCATCATCTCGCCCGGTGCCGTGGCGACCGAACTGCCCGGCAGCGTCACCGAGCCCGATGTCGCCGAGGGCGTACGCGCACTCTACGACCGGGTGGCCATTCCGGCCGATTCTTTTGCCAGGACGGTGGTGTTCGCCATGAGCCAGCCTGACGAGGTCGACATCAACGAGATATTGTTCCGGCCGACGGCGCAGGAATACTGAAGCCGTTGTAGGTGTCTTGACGCGCCGCTCTTCCTGTTCCAGCTTGGCGCCATGTTCGTCCTCGCGCCCACCAAGCGACGCCGCCCCTGCACGATGCGGAGCGGCAGACTGACTGCGCGACGACAAAGACCGGCAGGATAGACCCGGTTCTTTCGTTTCCAGCCCCGCCCGCGAAACCGCCGGCGGGGTTTTTCATGTCTGGAGCACTTTGATGACCAACAATTCTTCCATCCGGCTTCGGCCGGCCGTGCCTGCTGACGCCGCCGCGATCCGGGATATCGTTCGCGCCGCCTATGCCAAATGGGTGCCGGTGATCGGCCGCGAGCCGCTGCCGATGCGCGCCGACTATGACAAGGCCGTTGCCGAGCATCCGTTCGATCTCGCCGTGGAGGATGATCGGATCGTCGGGCTGATCGAAACCGTGCTGGCCGAGGATCACCTGTGGATCGAGAATGTCTGCGTCGCACCGGATGCGCAGGGCAGGGGGATCGGCCGGCTGTTACTGGAACTGGCCGAGCGCAAGGCGACCGGAGCGGGACGCGCCGAGCTTCGCCTGCTGACCAACGGCGCCTTCGACGCGAATGTGTCGCTCTACAAGAGGCAGGGCTATGTCATCGGTAGGGAAGAGCCGTTCATGAACGGCATGACGGTCCACATGAGCAAGAAGCTCGCGGGATCACCGGCGATCTGAGGAAGGAGATCGACAATGGCCATCTGCGTCAGGCACAAACAACTCTCAGGGTTTTACGCGGTTGCCCGGCTGGCGGCGGGCGAGACCATCCCCGGTTGGGCGGACGGGCCAGGCTTCGTCAGTATCACAAGGACTGACGACGAGCTTTCGATCGTTTGCCTGCAGGATCGTGTGCCGGATAGTGTCAGGCAGGACGGTGACTGGGTAGCCTTCAAGCTTCAGGGGCCGTTTGCCTTCGACGAAACCGGTATCGTGCTGTCGGTCATCAGGCCGTTGTCGGAAAACGGGCTGGGCATCTTCGTGGTGTCCACTTTCGATGGCGACCATCTGTTGGTGAAAGCGACGGATCAGGCCGCGGCGAGGCGATTTCTGGTCGAGGCCGGGCATATCCTGCTGTAGTCTATCCTCACCAAGCCGGGTGCTGACCCAACCGCTCTGGCTCAATCACTGCCGCACTGGCTCAACCACTTCGGGGGTTGCGTTTGACAGCGGCGTTTGTGCATCGTTATCTCCAGCCACATATGACGGCCGGCACGGCCATGCGGTGCATCCCAAGGAGAAACCATGTCACACAATCTGCAGTTCTATATCGATGGCGCGTGGGTCGATCCTGTTGTGCCCAACGCTTTCGATGTCATCGATCCCTCGAATGAGGACGCCTTTGCGCAGATTTCGCTCGGCTCCAAGGCCGATGTCGACAAAGCGGTGGCTGCCGCCAAGCGCGCCTTCAACAGCTTTGGTTTCACCGAGGTTGGCGAGCGGCTCGACCTGTTGAACCGCATCATCGCGGTCTACAAGAAGCGCAGTGGCGATCTTGCCGTCGCTGTGTCACGCGAGATGGGCGCGCCGCGCCAGATGGCGTTGGACAGCCAGGTCGGCATCGGTCTTGCGCATCTGCAGAAGATGGCCGACGTGCTGAAGAGTTTCGAATTCCGCCACGTCAAGGGCAACCATCTGGTGGTCAAGGAGCCGATCGGCGTCGTCGGGCTGATCACGCCGTGGAACTGGCCGCTCAACCAGATCACCTGCAAGGTCGGCCCGGCGCTTGCTGCCGGCTGCACCATGGTGCTGAAGCCCTCCGAGATCGCGCCGCTCGACGCCATCATCTTCGCCGAAATCCTCGACGAGGCCGGCGTGCCGAAGGGCGTCTTCAACCTCGTCAATGGCGACGGACCGGGCGTCGGCCAGGCGCTGTCCAGCCATCCTGACATCGACATGATGTCGTTCACCGGTTCAACCCGTGCCGGCATCCTGGTGGCCAAGGCCGCCGCCGACACGGTCAAGCGCGTGCATCAGGAGCTTGGCGGCAAGTCGGCCAACATCCTGTTCGGGGATGTCGACCTCGCAAGCGCCGTCAGCAAGGGCGTCGCCGGCTGCTTCAGCAACAGCGGCCAGTCCTGCAACGCGCCGACGCGCATGTTCGTGCCGCGCGACCGCCATGACGAGGCGGCCGGCTATGCCAAGGCCGCGGCGGAAAAGTTCACCGTCGGCCCCGCCGACGCTGCCGGCACCAAGCTTGGCCCGGTCGTCAGCCAGATCCAGTTCGACAAGATCCAGGACCTGATCCAGGCCGGCATCGATGAAGGTGCGACGCTGGTCGCCGGCGGCCCCGGCCGTCCGGCCGAACTCAACCGCGGCTATTACGTCAGGCCGACGGTGTTCGCCGACGTCACCCACGACATGCGCATCGCGCGCGAGGAGATCTTTGGGCCGGTGCTGGCGATCATGCCCTATGACAGCGTCGACGAGGTGGTCGAGACCGCCAACGACACCGTCTATGGCCTCGCTTCCTATATCCAGGCCAAGGACATGAAGAAGGCGCGCGAAGTGGCGGCGCGCATGCGCACCGGCAATGTCTACATCAACTATCCCCAGTGGGACGCCGGCCTGCCGTTCGGCGGCTACAAGCAGTCCGGCAATGGCCGCGAATATGCCGAATACGGGCTCGAGGATTTTTTGGAGATCAAGGGCATCGCGGGGTATGAGGCGGCGGAGTAAAATTGGTCAGAGCGCGCCACGATATGTGGCGCGCTGTCCGTCCGGTATCGCCGAGGTCAGCGCCGCCCCTCATTGCCCTGCCGGGCATTTCTCCCCGTATAGTGACGGGGAGAAAGACGCCGTCATGGACGGTTTCGCCAATCTCCAATGTTGCAGAATAGGCGCCAGCGATGCGGCCATCTCCCTTCTCCCCGTCACTATACGGGGAGAAGGTGCCGGCAGGCGGATGAGCGGCGGCGCCGACTTTGGCGATTGGTGGCCTTCACAAGACGGAAGCTGTCATTGGCCTGAAAGCGATTGGCCCTGCCTTGCTGATCTCCTTGCCAATTGGCAAATGCATGCTATATATCTGCCAATAGCGAGGCAACAAAATGCAGCTTCAGTCCATTGTCACGACACCGGCCACGGTTGGCAGCGTCATATCGGATGACGAGGCCGGCGCGCTGGCGCGCACCACGGTCAATCTGTTCAAGGCCTGGAATCTTAGCGACGTCGAGGCCTGTATCCTGCTCGGCGGCATATCGGCCCGGACCTGGGCACGCTGGAAAGAAGGCGGCGTCGGCAGGATCGACCGTGACCTGCGCACCCGCATGGCGCATCTGATGGGCATCCATAAGGGCCTGCGCTATCTGTTCACGGAGCCGGCACGCGGCTACGCCTGGATCCGCAAGCCCAATGCCACCTTCGGCGGCCAGTCGGCCCTCGACCTGATGCTGCGCGGCGAAATCTCCGATCTCTCGGCGATGCGCGAATGGCTCGATGCGGAGCGTGGCGCATGGTGAGTGGACTTGCGGTCAGGCGCCGCGTCGACTGGCACCAGACCTTCCGCATCATCCGCTCCATCCATCCGCCCATCGACCTCTTCGAGGACATTGCCGACCCGCGCGACTGGGAGGCGCTTGCCGCCGTCGAGGCGAAGACCAACCCGCGCATAAGGTTCGAGATCGGCGATCTCGGCAAGGTGTCGGCCGCAAGGCGGGTTTCCGGCCCCGGCGCCAGCTTCGTGATGGCGCCCTTCGTGCACTGCTCGACGCTGAGGCCAGGCCGCTTCTCGGATGGCAGCTACGGCATCTACTATGCCGGCGACAGTGAGGACGTCGCTCTGGCCGAGACCATCCACCATCATCAGAAATTCATGCGCGCCACCAACGAGGGGCCGGGCTGGACGGCGGATTTCCGCGTGCTGATCGGCAGCGTCGACCGCGACCTCGATGACGTCAACGCGGTGCCCGGCGTGCTCGACCCGGATGACTATTCCGCCTCGCAGGCGGAAGGGCGGGCGCTGCGGGCAGCAGGCAGCGACGGACTGGTGTGGAACAGCGTGCGCATGCCGGGCGGCGACTGTATCGGCATCTTCTGGCCCGATGTCATTACCATTCCAGTGCAGGGTCGCCACTACAGCTACCACTGGGACGGCGCCCGCGTGGACTTCGTGCGCCAGCACGATACGGGAAAGGTGCTTGCCGTCACATGATGGCGGCGGACACGCTTTACAGATCGCTGGGAAGCCGATATCCATAAATCCAAGGATTCGGATATATGGATAAGAAAAGCACTTTGAACGCGCTGGCCGCACTTGGCCAGGAGACGCGGCTGGATGTCTTCCGGCTGCTCGTGCGTGCCGGTCCGGAAGGCATTCCGGCGGGCGAGATCGCAACGAGGCTGGACACGGTCCAGAACACCATGTCGGCGCATCTGAAGGTGCTTGCCCATGCCGGGCTGATCCGTCCCGAACGCAACGGAAGGACCGTGCGCTATGTCGCCGACATGACCGGCTTGCGCGACCTGCTGGCCTATCTGATGGAAGATTGCTGCAATGGCGCGCCGGAGCTCTGCCAGCCCGTCATCAATGCCGTGACCTGTGACTGCTGAGGCAGCGATGACTGGAAAACCATCATGACCGATCACGCTCTGAACGCGGGCGAGGCGACGCGGCCCGGCATCGGCTTCGTCGAGAAGTATCTGACGGTGTGGGTGGCATTGTGCATCATCGCGGGCATCGCGCTTGGTCACCTGCTGCCGGGTGCGTTCGGCGCCATCGCGTCGGCGGAGATCGCCAGGGTCAACATTCCCGTCGCCGTGCTGATCTGGCTGATGATCGTGCCGATGCTCTTGCGCGTCGATTTCGCCTCGCTGGCCAGAGTCGGCATCTATTGGCGCGGCATCGGCGTGACGCTGTTCATCAATTGGGCGGTGAAGCCGTTTTCGATGGCGCTGCTGGGCTGGCTCTTTATCGGCTGGCTGTTCCGGCCGTGGCTGCCCGCCGTGCAGATCGATTCCTACATTGCCGGACTGATCATCCTGGCTGCGGCGCCCTGCACGGCGATGGTTTTCGTCTGGTCGAACCTGACGCGCGGCGAGCCGAATTTCACACTTTCGCAAGTAGCGCTCAACGACGCGATCATGATCGTCGCTTTCGCGCCCATCGTCGGCCTGCTGCTCGGCCTGTCGGCGATCACCGTCCCATGGGGCACGCTGATGCTGTCGGTCGCACTCTACATCGTCGCGCCGGTGATCGTCGCGCAGCTGGTTCGTGGCCGGCTGCTGGCAGCGAGGGGACAGGCCGGGCTCGATGCCCTGCTTGCCACGCTGCAGCCCTTGTCGCTGATTGCCTTGCTGGCGACGCTGGTGCTGCTGTTCGGGTTCCAGGGCGAGCAGATCATTGCGCAGCCGCTGGTGATCGTGCTGCTGGCAGTGCCGATCCTGATCCAGGTCTATTTCAACTCCGGTCTTGCCTATCTGCTCAACCGCCTCAGCGGCGAGCGGCACTGCGTGGCTGGACCATCGGCGCTGATCGGCGCGTCGAACTTCTTCGAGCTGGCGGTGGCCGCCGCGATCGCGCTGTTCGGGCTGAATTCGGGCGCGGCCCTTGCCACCGTGGTCGGGGTGCTCATCGAGGTTCCGGTCATGCTGTCGGTGGTGTGGATCGTGAACCGCAGCAAGGGCTGGTACGAGAAGGGCGGCGCCGTCCGGAATACCATGTCGACTGGGAAGGCCTCGAAATGACCATCACCATCTACCACAATCCCGATTGCGGCACGTCGCGCAACACGCTGGCCATCATCCGGCAGTCGGGCGAGGAGCCGGAGGTGATCGAATATCTGAAGACGCCGCCGTCGCGACAAAGGCTGGTCGAACTGATCGCCGCGATGGGCATCACACCGCGAGACCTGCTGCGCGAGAACGGCACCCCCTATGCCGAACTCGGCCTTGCCGACCCGAAATGGTCCGGCGAGCAGATCCTCGATTTCATGCTGGCACATCCGATCCTGATCAACCGGCCGATCGTGGTCAGCCCGCTCGGCGTCGTCCTTGCACGGCCGTCGGAAAAGGTGCTGGACATCCTGCCCAACCCGGAGATCGGCGCGTTCACCAAGGAGGATGGCGAGGTGGTCACAGGCGCCTCGGGCAAACGCGCCGGCTGATGCTATTTCCATATTTTTCGAAATTAAGTTGACGATGCGAAAAGTGCCGTATAGTTTATTTCCATGAAACTCGAAAAAGCAGCCGTCCAGCTTGAAGCACTCGGCAATCCGACGCGGCTTCAGCTCTATCGCATCCTGGTGCGCGCCGGTGACGACGGGCTTGCCGTCGGCAGCGTCCAGGGCAAGCTCGACATTCCGTCCTCGACGCTGTCGCATCACCTCAAGCGGCTGGTCGACACCGGTCTGGTGACGCAGGAGCGGCAAGCGACGACGCTGATCTGCCGCGCCAACTATCCCGGCATGAATGCGCTGATCGGCTACCTCGCCGACGAGTGCTGCGCCGACGCCGCCTGCGCGCCCGCCGCCGGCAAAGCGCTGGCTTGATTTTTTTGCGCTTATAATTCGAACATACCGGAAGGATCGAACCTATGGACATGATGGCAAACCTTCCCGTCGCGGTGATCGGCGCCGGCCCAGTCGGGCTTGCAGCCGCGGCGCATCTGGTCGAACGCGGCATCACTCCGCTCGTCCTGGAACGCGGCGAAAGCGTGGGTGCGGCGCTGCTCGATTGGGGACATGTGCGGGTGTTTTCGCCATGGAAGTACAACATCGATGCGGCGGCGCGGGCGTTGCTCGACCGTTCCGGCTGGACGGCGCCGGACAGCCAGGGCCTGCCGACCGGCGGCGAGATCGTGCGCGATTATCTGGCGCCGCTTGGCCGGCTTCCCGCGATCGCCGCCAATTTGAAGCTCGGCGCCGAGGTCACCGCGATCACCCGTCAGGGACACGACAAGGTCGCCAATGATGGCCGCAAGGACGCGCCCTTCGTTATCCGCTATCGCGATGCCGGCGGCGAACACCGCGTTCTCGCGCGCGCGGTCATCGACGCGTCCGGAACATGGTGGCGGCCAAATCCGATCGGCGTCGACGGGCTGCCGGTTGCCGGCGAAGGCGAGGCGTCGGCACGCATCGCCTATGGTATTCCCGACGTGGTCGGCAAGGCGAGAGAAGACTATGCGGGCAAGCGCATCCTGGTCATCGGCGGCGGGCACTCGGCCATCAACGTCGCTTTGGCGCTGATGGAGTTGCAGGATGCGGCACCGGACACCGAGATCTTCTGGGCGCTGCGCCACGCCAGCGTCGACAGGCTGCTCGGCGGCGGGCTGAACGACCAGTTGCCTGAACGCGGCGCGCTTGGGCTGGCGGCCAGGCAGGCGATGGCGGATGGCAGGCTGAACATGCTGGCGCCCTTCGCCGTCAACGGCATCGAGAGACAAGGCGAGGGACTTGTCGTCGACGCCAACCTGGGTGGCAAGCCGTTCAACCTGGCCATCGACCGCATCGTCGTCACCACCGGCTTCAGGCCAGACCTGTCGTTCCTGAGCGAAATCCGCATCGCGCTCGATCCCGCCGTCGAAGCGCCGCCGGCGCTGGCGCCGCTGATCGATCCAAACTTCCACTCATGCGGCACGGTTCCGGCGCATGGCATTGCAGAGCTCGCGCACCCCGAACCGGGCTTCACCATCGTCGGCTCGAAATCCTACGGCCGTGCCCCGACCTTCCTGATGGCGACCGGCTACGAGCAAGTCCGCTCGGTGGTGGCCGATATTGCCGGAGACCATGCCGCGGCCCGCGAGGTCCGGCTGGTGCTGCCGGAGACCGGCGTGTGCAGCGCCGTCGGTGTCGTGACGGTAT
>NZ_RZTE01000001.1:510408-597515 GCF_003997415.1 Mesorhizobium sp. M7A.F.Ca.MR.245.00.0.0
GCTGTGGCGGGCCCGCGCCCGCCGCTGTCGATGCCTGCTGCGTCAGGGATGCGGACGCCAAGGCAGCCGGCGCATCGGGCTGCGGCTGCGCCACCGCGCCGGCCACCGAGACGCGAGAGAATATGGCGGCCGGCGTCGATGCCTGAACGATCCGTCCTGCGCAAGGCAATCTGGGCGCTTGGGCTGACCCAGATCATCGGCTACGGCACGCTCTATTACAGCTTCTCGATCCTGGCGCCGGCAATGGCTGGGGAGTTCGGGCTCACGGAAGGCTGGGTGTTCGGCGCGCTGTCGGCCTCGCTGTTTGCCGGCAGCCTGTTCGCGCCGACTGCCGGGCGGTGGGCCGACCGCTTCGGCGCCGGCCGCATCATGACCGTCGGCTCGGTGGCGGCAGCCGTGGCGCTGGCGCTGTGCGCCGTCGCGCCCGACCGCGTGAGCTTCGTTCTGGCATTGCTGGCAATGGAACTGGCCTCCAGCTTTGTCCTCTACAGCGCTGCCTTCGTCGCGATCGTGCAGATCGGGGTTCCCCGGCCGCAACGCAGCATCACCCATCTGACGCTGATCGCCGGGTTTGCCTCGACCCTGTTCTGGCCACTGACCTCGGCGCTGCATGCGCATCTGACATGGCGCGAGGTCTATCTCTTGTTCGCCGCTCTCAATCTCGGGCTCTGCCTGCCGATCCACGCCTGGCTGATGCGCCTGTCCCGCCGCCACGCAACGGCCAGAAGCCAAGAGCGCGAGCCGATCCCTGAAGCGGGCGCGCCGCTCGATCCGCGGCGTGGCCGGGCCGTGTTCCTGCTCATGCTGGCGGGGTTCGCCACCGAGGGCTTCGTGCTGTCGGCGATCCTCATCCACATGGTGCCGCTGACGGCGGCGCTGGGGCTCGGAACAGCAGGCCTCTTCGTCTCGACCCTGTTCGGACCGGCGCAGGTCGCCAGCCGGCTGATCAACATGCTGTTTGGCGGCCGCCTGCAGCAGACGCACCTCGCCGTCATCGCCGCATCGCTGATCACAGCCGGGCTGTGCGCACTGCTGCTGACCACGCCATGGCTGCCCGGCGCCTTCCTGTTCGTGTTGCTGTTCGGCCTCGGCTCCGGCCTCACCAGCATCGTCGGCGGCACCTTGCCACTCGAACTCTTCGGCCGCGAAGGCTATGGTGCGCGGCTCGGATGGGCAAGTGCTGCCCGTCAGTTCACCTCTGCCTTCGCGCCGTTTGCGCTTGCCTTCATGATGGCGCGGGCGTCCGTCGCCAATTCCCTGTGGGTGCTGGTGGTCGTCGCCGCGAGCGGCGTCATCGCCTTCCTCGCCATCGTGTTGCTGAGGCGCCGCGGCCGGGTTGCGTTCGCCATTGGCGGCAATCCGGAAGAGGCGGCCTGACCGCGCCTCAATGTCTGAGAATCTTGCTCAGAAAAGCGCGGCTGCGGTCGGTCTTGGGGTGCGAGAAGAACTCGTCCGGCGTGCCGCTTTCGACGATGGCGCCGGCGTCCATGAACACCACGCGCTGGGCTACCTTGCGGGCAAAGCCCATCTCGTGCGTCACCACCATCATGGTCATGCCTTCCTCGGCGACCGCCACCATCACGTCGAGCACTTCGGAAATCATCTCCGGGTCGAGTGCCGAGGTCGGCTCGTCGAACAGCATGATCTTGGGTCGCATGCCAAGGCAACGCGCGATCGCCACGCGCTGCTGCTGGCCGCCGGAGAGCTGTGCGGGATAGGCATTGACCTTATCGGCGAGTCCAACCTTGGCCAGCAATTCGCGGCCTGCTTTTTCAGCCTCGGCGCGCGGGATCTTGCGGACATGGATTGGGGCGAGCGTGACGTTTTCGAGTGCCGTCTTATGCGGGTAGAGGTTGAACGACTGGAAGACGAAGCCGATCTCGGTGCGCAGCTGCGTCATGTTGGTGGCGGGGTCGCCCAGGCGTTGGCCGTCGACAACGAGGTCGCCGTCCTTGATCGCCTCCAGGCCGTTGACGCAGCGGATCAGCGTGCTCTTGCCCGAGCCGCTCGGGCCGCAGACGACGACCACTTCGCGCGGCTCGACGCTGAGCGTGATATCCTTGAGCACATTGAGCGTGCCGAACCATTTGTTGACGTCGCGAAAGTCGATCATGCCGGTTTTGGCAAGGCCCGTTTTGGTCATGTTTTCTGGACCTTTGGGGTTGGAAGTCACAACTGCACCTCGCCATGCGCCGCGCCCATGCGCTGCTCCAGCCGGCGGGCCAGCATGATCAGCGGATAGCAGACGATGAAATAGCCGACGCCGACGAGGAAGAAGACCAGCAGGCCGTTGGGCACACGCTGCACCACCAGCCAGCCAACCCGGGTGAGGTCGGTGAGCCCGATCGCCGAGACGACGGAAGAATCCTTGATCAGCAGCACATACTGCCCGACCAGCGGCGGCAGCACGATGCGCATCGCCTGTGGGAGGACCACCTGGCGCATGCGCTGCAAGCGCGACAGGCCGGACGCCAGCGCCGCCTCGACCTGACCTGTCGGCACCGAGCGGATGCCGGCGACGACGATCTCGCAGATGAAGCAGGCGGCGAGGTTGGTCAGCGCGATGATGCCGGCGGTGAAGGCATCGAGTTCGATGCCGAACTCAGGCAAGATGAAGAAGATCAGGAAGATCTGCACCAGGAACGGCGTGCCGCGGATCAGGTCGACCCAGGCCCCGATCAAGCCCGAGATCAGCTGGTTGCCGCCGGTCCGCAGAATGCCGAGGCCGAAGCCAAGCAGGGTGCCGAGCACCAGGCTGATCAGTGACAGCATCACGGTCATGCCGAGGCCGCGCAGGGCCAGCGGATAGGAGCCGGCGAGGCTTTGCAGTTGTTGCCAGATCATGTCCGCGCCCCCGCCGTACCGAGCCAGCGGCTGGAGACGCCAGCCAGTCCTTTCAGGCCGTAATAGAGCAGCAGATAGAAGGCGGCGATGGTGAGGAAACCTTCGGCCGGCATGAAGCGGTCGGAGGCGAGCAACTGACCGGCGCGGGTCAGTTCGGAAACCGAAATCAGCGACAGAAGGGCGGAATCCTTGACCAGCACGATCGCCTGGCCAAGCAGCGGCGGGATCGTCACCTTGAAGGCCTGCGGCAGGACGACCAGGCGCATGCGCTGGACATAGGTCATGCCCGAGGCGACGCTGGCTTCGACCTGGCCGCGCGGGATCGACAGGATGCCGGCGCGAATGATTTCAGCGATATAGGCGCCGCTGTTGAGCGACAGCGCGAGAATGCCGACGACCAGCTCAGGCAGGACGAAGCCGAGCCGGGGCAGGCCGAAATAGAGGAAATAGAGCTGCGCCAGCAAGGGTGTGGCGCGTACGGCGTCGATATAGGCCTTGGCCGGCACGCGAAACAGCCAGCCGCGCTGCAGGTTCATGGCGCACAGCACGATGCCGACGATCAGTGCGCCGACAAAGGACAGCGCCGACAGCCAGACGGTCGTGATCAGGCCCTGTCCGAACAGCGGCAGATATTCGACGATGGTGCGGAAACTGAAATTTTCGAGCATCGTTGGGTGCAATCCCCAGAGTGCAGGAAGGGCGAGTAGCGAGTAGCGAATAGCGAGTAGAGAATTGCGAGCAGCAAAAAGCATGGCCGGAACGGCCATTCCCTATTCGCTACTCCCTATTCGCTACTCGCTACTCGCTACTCGCTATTTCAATTCCTCAGTGGTCTTTCTTCCAGGCGTCGGAATTGACCCAGTAGTCGAGGTTCTTCTGCAGGCGTCCGTCGATGGTGACCTGGTTGAGGAACAGGTTCATCCAGACCAGCAGGTCCGGCTCGTCATAGCGGGTGGCGAAGGCAAGCGGCTCCTTCGACAACAGGTCCGGCATGATGGTGAAGCTGCCGGCCGGATAGGCGGTCGACTGGCCCTTGACCGCCGAGACGTCGTTGACGCCGCAATCGGCCTGGCCGTTGTTGACGGCGTCGAGCAGCAGCGGACCGCCGCCCTTGTAGCTCTTGATGTCGGCGTCGGGGAAGGCTTTCTTGGCTTCCTTCTCGCCGGTGGCGCCGAGCAGCACGGCGATCTTGGTGCCCTTGGCCTTGCAGTCCTCAGTGGTCTTGAACTTGCTGTCGGCCTTGGTGAAGACGGTGCTGCCCGTATACATGTAAGGCGTGGTAAAGGCGACCTTCATGCCGCGCGCGAGCGTCGGTGTCATGTCGGCGACCAGAAGGTCGGCCTTGCCCGACAGCAGTGCCGGGATCAGGCCGTCCCAGTCGAAATCGAGGAAGGTGATCTTGACGCCCATTTCCTTGGCCATCATTTCGGCGAGTTCCACCGAACTGCCGGTGCGTTCGCCGTTGGCGCCGACCAGCGAGAAGGGAGGCCCTTGAGTCTGTACGGCGACGCGCAACTCGCCGCGCTTGGTGATGTCGTCGAGCGTACCGGCACTGGCAGCGGCAGTGAGCCCGGCGAGTGCAAGCCCGGCGATGAACAGTCTGGCAATCTTCATTTCGGTATTCCTCCTTGTCTTATTGTTCCACGTTGTTTTTCACCCTTTGGGGTGCTTTTTGAGCGGCAGCGCCGTTGCCGACGGCAGCCACCGTTCGAAAATCTTCCTGCCTCAGTCCCGTGCCACCGTCTCGGAAACCGTGATGCCACGTTTGGCCAGTTCGTCGAAGAACCTGATGTCGGGCACGTCCAGCAGCGGGTTCAAAAGGCCGGGTCTGGTGATCTCACGCCGCGCGAGCATCTGCGCCACGATGCTGGCGGGATAGCCGACGCCGAGGCTCATGCCGAAGAGGCCGGAAACGAGATCGCGCTCGATGATCAGGTCCGACGTCACGGTCTTGGCGCGGCCGCCTTCGAGGCCGGAAAAGACATTGCGCATCACGCAAAGATCCTTTTCGCCCGGGCCGTATTGCAATTGCGGGCCGAGCAGCCGGCCGAGGAATTCGCGCGGGCTGTTGGAGGTGCCGGGCACCTTGTCCTCAGAGAGGAAACCGAGCTCCTTCAACGGCGCCCAGAAGGCCGACCATCCCGGCCAGCGCAGCGTGTAGCGGCCGGAGCGGCGCAGCGCTTTTGCGGCGTCCAGCATCTCGACATAATGCAGCGCATCGCCATTGGGGAAGGCTTCGAGCTTGCCCAGACCCGCAACCTCGATTTCATGGATGAACGGATTGTCGTGCTGCTGGCCGGCCGGCACTGCGACGCGTTTCCCGTCCTCGATCATCACGCTGTCGCGGTTCTGGCTGACCAGGACCATGTCGAAATTCCAGCTCACCTTGTAGCACAGCGGCTTGGCCATCGCCTTCGGCTCGGGGATGCCGCCGCAATAGGAATCGATCGAGGAAATCGAATCGAACTGCCTGGCGGCGCGCGCGTACAGCACGAGGTCGATGCCGGGGTCGAGCCCGCATTCGGTCATGATCGAGACGCCGGCCTGTTCGGCGGCTGGCGCCAGGTCGGCGATCGACTTGGCGTAATTGGTGGTGACCAGCGGCGTGCGCGTGGCGATCGCGGCCTGCACCGCCTGGCGCATCAGCGGCTGCGGCAACAGGTCGATGACGGCGTCGACATCATCAAGCACAGTGGCCAGCGCCGGGCCGATCGCGCCTTCAGGCACCACGAAGCGCACGCGGGCAAGATCGGTCAGGCCGGCAAGCCGGGCCGGGCCATCCGCTGCGGTATCGACGCAGACGATTTCCTCGACGCCGACGCTGGCGACGAGGTCGGCGATTGCCGCCCGGCCTTGCAGGCCGAGGCCGCCTAGTACCGCGATCTTCATGCCGGCTCCTTGCGGTCGTCCGACCAGCAGCCTTCCGGCAGGCTGACCCATTTGTTGCAGGACGCCATGACAACGAAGGTTTCGCTGCGCACGACTTCGCCGGGCTCGCCGGCGCCGGGGATCAGTTCGCTGGTGACGCGGTAGAGATCGGCGACGTCACCGGCCACCGTCACGTCGACGATGATGTCGAAGCGCCCGGTGACCACCGAAGCCGAGTTGACGAAGGGCAGTTCGGAAATGCGCTGTGCCAGTTCGCGGGCCCGGCCGCGCCCCTGGGCATTGATGCCGACAATGGCCGAGATCAGCTCGGGGCGCTCGGTCAGGTTCAGCAGGCCGACGATCTTGAGCAGGTTGCGGTCGAGCAGGTTGCGCAGCCGCGTGCGCACCGTCGGCACCGAAATCGCCAACATCTCGGCGATGCGGTTGATGCCCGGCTGTGCATCCTGCGACAGCTGTTTGACCAGCCGCCGATCGGTCAGATCGAGATGTTCCCGCAAAGTCCCCGTCTTTCACAAAAGGAAAAAACTTTGGCTATTTTTTTGCCAATGTGTAAACAAGCTACGTCACGTATATTTGAAAAGCAAGGCAATGATTCAGCGCTGCTGGGGATAGGTAGTCGCTGTCAGGGCTCAGACCAGCGCTGCCGCCAACAGTTTTGCCTGTGGCGTCAACTCATCGAAGCGGCGGGCACAGAGGTTGAGCTGGCGTGTTGCCCAGTCGTCGGTCAACCGTAGGCTGCGCAGCGTGCGGGCGGAGCGGCGCGCGGCACTTTCGGGCACGATGGCGATGCCGGCGCCCTGGGCGACCAGCCGGCAGACATTGTCGAGGCCGGGCACGCGGATGCGGAAGTGCAGATGGCCGCCAAGGCGGGCGGCCTGACGGGTGATGTGCTCCTGCAAGGGATGGCCGGCGCTCAGGCCGACAAAGGCTTCGCCGAGCAGGTCGCCGAGGTTGGCCGTATTGCCTTCGAGGTCGGGCCAGTCTCGCGCGGCGATCACCATGAGCCTGTCGATGAAGAACGGCTTCTGCTCCAGATGCGAAAGGCCGGCCCAGGTCGCGGCGATGCCGAGATCGGCGGCACCGCTTGCCACCGCCTCTGCGATCTCGTGGCTGGGGCGCTCGTCGAGGTCGATGTCGATGCCGGGATGCGCGACGAGGAAGGCCGGCAGCATGTCGCGCAGCAGCGCGCTGGTGGCGGCCGTGTTGGCCATCAGCCGCACGCGGGCGCGCAAGCCCGTGGCATAGGCGCCGAGGTCGCCGGCCATCGCCTCGATCTGGTTCTGCACCGCCCGCGCATGGTGCAGCAGCGCCTGCCCGGCGGCCGTCGGCACCACGCCGCGCCGCCGCCGCTCTAAAAGCGGCGCGCCGAGGCTTTCCTCCATGCCCTTGATGCGGGCGCTGGCGGAGGCGAGCGCCAGCCCCGCAAGTTCGGCACCATGGGTGATGCTGCCGCGCTCGGCGACCAGCAGGAACAGCCGGAGATCGGTAAGATCGAAGCGCATCTTTCTTCTCCTGCAGGGTTTCAGCCTTCGGCGCAGGCGAAGGCTGACGGCGTAACTTCCACATTGTGGGCGGCCGGCATGTCAGTCAAATCTTTTGCGATGGAGATGCGCGATGAGCGAAAAGGCGACAGGCCGGCATGGACCCGGCATACTTGAAAGCGCGGCGATCGTGCTTGCGATCGCGGTGGCCTCGCTTGCCATGGCGCTAGCGGAGCCCGGCCAGCGCGGTTGCGTGGCGATGGCTGCCCCTGTCCACCATGAAGCAAAACCCGCACCCGACGATGATGCGGCGGACATGCTGTTGCATGACTGATCGAAGCGGCACCCCGAAGGAACGACCGTGCTGAGCGTCGGCGTCATCGCCTGGATCGGCGCGGTCTTCCTTGCCGCGGGCTTCGTCAAGGGTGTCGTCGGCATGGGGCTGCCGACCGTGGCGATGGGGCTGCTGGCGGTAACGATGCCGCCGGCGCAGGCGGCTGCCCTGCTCTTGATCCCGTCGCTGGTCACCAATCTTTGGCAGTTGTTCACCGGCCCATCCTTCGGCGGGCTGTGCAAGCGGTTGTGGACGATGATGGCCGGCGTCGTGCTTGGCACCGTCGCCGGGGCCGGCCTGCTCACCGGCACACACTCTGGCGTTGCCTCGGCCGGGCTCGGTGCGGCGCTGGTGCTTTACGCCATTCTCGGCCTGCTCAAGCTTGGCTTCACCACGCCGGCGCGCCACGAGGCGTTGGTATCACCGCTGGTCGGTGTGGCGACCGGGCTGGTCACCGGCGCCACCGGGGTCTTCGTCATCCCGGCCGTGCCCTATCTGCAATCGCTGCGGCTGGGCCGGGAAGACCTCATCCAAGGCGCTCGGCCTGTCCTTCACCGTGTCGACGGCGGCTCTTGCCCTTGGGTTGTTCAAGGCAGGCGCGTTCGCATCGCCGACAATGCAACTGGCGGGATCGGTCCTGGCGCTTGCGCCGGCGCTCGCCGGCATGTTCGCCGGCCAGGCGCTGCGCCAGGCGATGAGCGTCGAGACGTTTCGCACGGTGTTCTTCGCCGGGCTGCTGATGCTGGGCGGGTATCTGGTCTTGGAGGCCGCGCTCTGGTCTTCGGCATCCTAAGCGGCCGGTGGGGATTGGCGCGGAGCGTGATCATCGGCGTCATGCAGCGTCCCACGGAGGCTTTGTCGTCATGGTGCGGCGCAACCGGTGGTTCGGATGCTGCGGCGCGTCGAGACGTTCCAGAAAAGCGGCGTAGACATCCGGCTCGACAGTAAAGATGTCGCGGTTGAGCAACGTGTCTTCAGTGGCACGCTGCAACGCTTCAAGCATGAAGTCCTTGCGCATGAATGGGCTCCTTCCCTGCGTTAACAGCATAGCATAGCGACGATGTCACTACGATCTGTCGGTCCGGCCGCCCGATGAAAAGTCGCGCCCTCATTCGGCAATCGACCTGATGACGTTGGCCGGGTTTCCCCCGACAAGCGTGTTCGGGGGAACGTTCCTAGTGACCACGGAACCCGCCGCGACAACCGAGTTTTCGCCCACCGTCACGCCGCCGATGACCGTCGCGCCGGCCGCGATCCAGACATTGCGTTCGATCACGATCGGCTTTGCGGTCGTGAAGGCGCGACGCCGCGACGGTTCGAGGGGATGGCCCGAGGTGATGAGGCTGACATTCGGCCCGATCATGACATCGTCGGCGATGTCGAGCCCGCCAAGATCATAAAAGGTGCAGTTCTGATTGATGAAGACATTGCGCCCGACGCGGATATCGGATCCGCCGGTCGTGTAGAAGGGCGGGATCAGCAGGAAGCTGTCGTCGACCTTCCTGCCAATGAGTTCGCTGAACAGGGTCCGGACTTCAGCCGCGTCGTTGAAGGTCAAGCGGTTGAGGCTTGCGGTGGTCGCCATCGCCCGTTTGACGTCGGCCAGCATGGCGGCCGACTGCGGCATTCCGCTGGGAATTATCCTGGTGCGACCCTCGTCCGCCATTCGTCAATTTTCTCCGGCGCGGTCGAACAATGTTGGCGCACGACAGCCGCGCCGGGATGGTCTCCGGCTGTTATTTGAGCATGATTCCGAAAGTCAGTTCCAGCCCGGAAAAACGCCCTATCGCACCACCAGAACCGGGATTTCCGTGTAGGACAGCACTTCCGCCGTCTGGCTGCCGAGAAGCAGCTTGCCCAGTCCGCGGCGGCCGTGCGAAGCCATGACGATCAGGTCGCAGCCCAGGGCCTGCGACAGTTCCAGGATGGCTTCGGCGGGCCGCTTGTCCTCGACATGCACGACCTCCGCGGAGACGCCGACGGCGTTCGCCGACGCCTTGCACTTGTCGAGCACTTCCTTAGCGTGTCGTCCCGCCTCTTCCTTGTAGGCAGCCAGTTCGTTGCCGGCGGCATAGCCGGCCATGGCACCGCCCAAGGCGAAGATCGGGAATGGTTCCGAGACGGTGACGAAGGTGACAGCAGCGCCGAGGCCCTTGGCCAACGTTAGGCCGTGAGTAACGCCCTTGTCGGCCAGTTCCGATCCGTCCGTGGCGATGAGCAGATGTTTGTACATGACGATCTCGACTTGTTGTGCAAGGGCCCGTGCCCTTGTGGTGGCGGGAGCCTTGTGGAGGCCTGGCCTTGATATAGTTGCGGCCTCGGGCCGATCACAGGGCCGGCCCGCCGCCGATCAAGGCCAGGCGACCACGCAGTTTTGTACCAAGCGGATTCCCCTTTGCCGCATCGTTGCGTAAGGTGCTGGCGACACTGAAAGGCATTCCATGAGCAACGCGTATCCCCAAATCCATCTGGTCCGGCATGGTGAGACGGCATGGAGCCTTTCGGGGCAGCATACCGGTCGCACCGACATGCCGTTGACCCCGGTTGGCGAGGCCGCCGCGCGGGGTGTCGCCGATAGGCTCAAGGGGCTGTCTTTTTCGGCCGTATGGTCGAGCCCGTCGCAGCGCGCCTACAACACCAGCGTACTGGCCGGCTTCGACGCGCAGAGCGTCAAGAAGGACGATCTGCAGGAATGGGACTACGGCGCCTATGAGGGGCTGACGACAAAACAGATCCTGGCCGAGCGCCCCGGCTGGAATGTGTTTCGCGATGGTTGTCCAAAGGGCGAGATGGCGGCCGATGTCGGCGCGCGGGCCGACAGGATTATCGCCGGGCTGCGCGAGGCCAATGCCGGCATATTGGTGTTTTCCAGCGCGCATTTCTTGCGCGTGCTGGCGGCGCGCTGGATTGGCCTGCCGCCCGAAGGCGGCGCGCTGCTTGTGCTCGAAACAGCCAGCATCAGCGTGCTCGGCTACGAGCATGATTTGAGCGAGCCGGTCATCCGGAAATGGAACCAGAAGTAGGGCGGCTTTGGCCAGCGGCGCCGCTTCCGCCCTACCTGTCGAATTTCTTGATCGCTTCGGCGGTCACCGGCGTGAAGAAATTCACCAGATTGCCATCGGGGTCGCGAAACAGCAGCGAGCGATTGCCCCAGGGCATTGTGGTTGGCTTCTGCACAGTAACATTCCTGACGAGGTCCGAGAGCCTGGCGAATTCAGCATCGACGTCGCCGACGCGGAACTCGAGGATGACGGTGTGGTTGTCGGCGGGGCGGGCGATGTCGCCGCCAAACAGCATCAAGGTGCGCGTGCTGCCGATCGCCAGCGTGCAGGCCGGTGTCGCCAGTTCTGCGAAGTCTTCCGTGTAGACCGTCACGGGCATGCCCGTGATCTCGCCGTAGAAGCGCACGAGGCGCTGAACGTCCGAAGTGATGATGCGGACAGAGACGAAATTCATTGCTTTGGCTCCTGATCGTTGAAGCCGTGGCCGGCTCCCATCCGACCTATAGGCCAGGCCTCCTGACAGCTTTCCGTCAGGACGGATTGCTGTGAGCCTGCACCAGCGCACGCGCTGCTCACCCCGTCAGCAGCGCCAGTTCCTCCGGTGTCAAACGCCGTGCCGTGCCCTTGGCGAGGTCGCCGAGCGGCAGGCGGCCGATGGCGATGCGGATGAGGCGCAGGACCTCGACGCCGTGCGCGGCGAGCAGGCGACGGATGTGGCGGTTGCGGCCTTCGTCGAGCACGATCTCCAGCCAGGCGGTGCGGCCGCCGCTGCGCAAAAGTTCGATCGAATTCGTGGTCAGGATCTCGCCGTCGACGCTCACGCCCGCGCGCAACGTCTTCAACATCGCCGCGTCCGGCACCGTGCCGACCTGCACGTGATAGGTTTTCGGCAAATGCGAAGCCGGGTCCATCAGCCGGTTGGCAAATCGGGTGTCGTTGGTCATCAGCAGCAGGCCTTCGCTGGCCTTGTCGAGGCGGCCAACCGGCGAGACGAAGGGCAGGTCGAGCCCTTCGAGGCAGGCATAGACGGTGTCGCGCTGCTGCGGGTCGTCGCGGGTGGTGACCAGCCCGCGCGGCTTGTTGAGCATGAGATAGACCTTGCGCTCGGCAACCACCGGCCTGTCGTCGACGACGATGCGGTCGCGGTCGAGGTCGACCCGCAGGGCTGCATTGCGCACGACCTTGCCGCCGACGCGCACGCGGCCCTCCGCGATCAGCACATCCGCCTGCGTGCGCGAGCACAGGCCAAGTTTTGAGAGGGCGCGGTTGAGACTGACGCCTGGCGCCGCCTGCCTGCCGCTCTGCCGTGTCTGCCGTGGTGTCATGCTGCCCGTCTGCGCTGGTGGAGCCGACAGATGCCACGGGCCACGATCGCTTCGCAAGCCGCGCTGCTGCCTTCGCATGCGCCGCACCGCCCGAACGACGATATTGTCGTCGCCGCATCCGCGATAAATTGCAGCGCATGAGTGAGTCTGCCGCACCGATCATCAAGACCGTCGTCATCGCTGCAACGCCTGCCAAGATTTGGCAGGTGCTGACGACGCCCGCGATGATCCCGCAATGGATGTCCGACGAGGCGCTGACCGTCAGCCTCGAGAGACTTGTCGGCGGCGCGATCTTGATACACGGAGTGCTGCACGGAATGCCGTTCGAAAACCACGGAACTATCCGAGCTTTCGCGCAGGAGAGGGCGTTCGCCTACGGTTACTGGAGCACGCTGTCGGCCCCGCGGCTGGCGGACGTGCCCGAAAACCACACGGTGGTCAGCTTCGATCTGGCGCCGGCGGATCAGGGAACGCTGCTGACGCTGACGCTCAGCGATTTTGCCGAACCGGCGATCCGTCCGCATGCCAATCTCTACTGGGGGCCGACCTTGCAGATTCTGAAAGCGGTCTGCGAGCGCGCTTGAGGGCGGGAGTCATTCCCCGCGGACGGGTTATCAGGCCCTTACTCTTTGGGGTGTTGGGCGAGAGCCAGCGCGCGAATACGGTCGGCGACGGCGCTGTCGACCGGGTTGTAGACGGTCAGGCTCAAATCCGGCCGGCCGTCGACCGCGAAGCCCGAATATTCCAGCTCGATATCGCCGAGTTTTGGATGCTTCAGGCGCTTTGTCCCGTCGCCGTGGCTGAGCACGTCGTTTTCGCGCCACAGCGCGTCGAATTCAGGGCTAGCGCTGCAGAGTTCGTCGACGAGTTCGCGCACCTCGGAGACAGCGCCGGCGCGTGCCGCATCGGCACGGAACGAGCCGACCACGAAACGGGCCAGGTTTCGCCAGTCGTGCTGCTTGGCGCGGATGGCGGGGCGCAGGAACATAAAACGCAGGATGTTGCGCTCGCCCTCGGGCAGGGCGCTGTAGTCGGTCAGCACGACCCGCGCGGCGCGGTTCCAGGCAACGACGTCCCACGTAGCGGTCCTGACTATGGCGGGGCTGGCATCGAGCGTGTCGATGAGGCGCTGCAGCCGTGGGCTGACACCCTCGGCACCGGTGTAGCGGACCTCGGGCGGGCGCCCGAGCCCCAGCATGAAAAGATGTTCGCGCTCCGCCTCGGTCAGCAGCAGCCCCTTGGCGATGCGATTGAGGACATCGGCCGAGGGTGCGCCGCCGCGGCCCTGTTCCAGCCACGTGTACCAGGTCGGGCTTATGTTGGCGCGCTGAGCAACCTCTTCCCGGCGCAACCCCGGCGTGCGTCGGCGGCCCGAAAAGCCGAAGGAAGCCGGATCGAGCCGCGTGCGCCGGTCTTTGAGGAACGCTGCCAGCGAGCCGGCGGAATTGGAGGGCATCCTGTTAGCCATTATACCATGATAAGATCACTACTTTAATAGAATAATAGACCAGCAATATTACGCAGGCAACTGTGCAGGAGATTTTGCATGCGTATCTTTCTCACCGGCGCGACCGGTTTCATCGGTTCGGCGCTGGTTCCCGAACTCATCCAGGCGGGCCACCAGGTGGTCGGCGTGACCCGCTCCGACGCCGGCGCCGAGGCGCTGGCTGCTGCTGGTGCCGAGGTGCACCGGGGGACCCTCGAAAATCCCGAGGGGCTGCGCGACGGCGCGGCCAAGGCGGAGGCTGTGATCCACACGGCGTTCGACCACGATTTTTCGCGGTTTGCCGAAAATTGCGAAAAGGACAAGCGCGTCATCGCCGCACTCGGCGCCGCCCTGGCCGGCTCCGACCGGCCGCTGGTGATCACCTCCGGCGTCGGCATGGGCAGCCCTGGGCATGGCGAACTGGCAAGCGAGGACGTCTTCAATGCCAGCCACCCCAATCCGCGCATAGCCTCCGAGCTGGCCGGCAATGCGCTTCTGGAAAACGGCATCAATCTGTCGGTGGTGCGGCTGCCGCAGGTCCACAACCCGGTCAAGCAGGGCCTCATCACGCCGCTCATCGAGATCGCGCGTGAAAAAGGCGTCTCGGCCTATGTCGGCGAAGGCCGCAATCGCTTCTCCGCGGGCCATCTTCTCGACGCGGCGCGGCTTTACCGGCTGGCCGTGGAAAAGCGGCAACCGGGAGCACGCTATCACGCGGTCGGCGAGGAAGGCGTCGAGGTGCGGGCCATCGCCGAGGCGCTTGGCCGGGGCCTGAAATTGCCGGTCGTCTCCATCGCGCCGGAAAGAGCGGCGGAGCATTTCGGCTGGATGGCGATGTTCGCCCCCATGGATCTGCCTGCCTCCAGCGCGCTGACACAGGCACGATTGGGCTGGCATCCGACCGGCCCGACGCTGATCGCCGATCTCGACGCCATGCAATACGCCGTTTGACCGGCTGAAGCGTCGGCGCAGAAGCGGGCCGCCAATCCGGGATAGCCGGGTTGGCGGTCATTTCCGTTCAGCGAGCAACGTCAAGCAGGGGTCACGGCGTAGCGCAGATGGACGAGCCCATGCGCCAAGGCCTCGCAGCTCATCAGGGACAACTGTGTCTTGCCCGCCAGGCCGCTCTCGCCGAATTCGACGAAGGCCTGGTTTGCTGCGCGTCCATCGATCGCGGGCGCGACGAGAAGGCTCAGCTCATCGACGAGTCCGCCTGCGAGGAAGGAGCCGTTGATGCCGGCACCGCCCTCCAACAGCAACCGGCGGATGCCGAGTTCGCTTCCGAGCACCTCAAGCATCGCCGCGAGATCGATGTCCGCCGCTTCCGACACGATATAGGACACGCCGTCGGCGGCAAGCTCGGCCAAATGGCTGTCGGTAACGTCACGCCCAAGCAGCACCACGACGTGGTCGCCGCCGATGTCGGGTTTGGAAAAATGGAGCTTGCCCGAGGCATCGAGCGCCACGGCATAACTGCCCGCATCCCTTTGCGCGAAATGATAGGGCCGGTCGACCTTGCCGACATTGGCTGGTGGGTGCGCGGCGGCTTTGCTCATCTCGGCCATGGTGACGCGGCCGACGATCCAGGCGTCAGCCGCGAGATCACTGTGGATATGCTCGTAGAGGCTCGACCACTCCCCCCGGGTCCCGTCCGGACTTGTCGTGTAGCGGCTTGGATGAAGGCTGCCGTCGAGTGATGCGAGCATATGGCAGATGATTTGCGGCTTCATACGGGTCACGCCGCTTCAAGCGCCATCACTTTTTCAGCGGCCTTTGCGAGAAACCCGGATCGGGTATAGCCATGAGCTTCGGCAAAGGCATCGATCCTTTGGAGAATGTCGTCGGAAAGCGTCACGTTGATACGCACTGTTTTCCTGGTCTGGGTCTGGGCCGAGACCAGGATTGCAACACCGTCGCGATTATCGGCGTCTGCCATCACAGCCTCCAAACTGGAGGGTTCAGGAACAGCCCCGCCATCCTCGACCAACCCTTCGATGTGGAGGGCGAGGGCCTCTTCAGCCATGGACCGGGCGTCATCCAGATCCTTGCCGGCGGTAATCACGCCTGGGAAATCAGGGAAAGACACACCGAAGTCGCTGTCGGCATCCTTATGGATAAGTCCGATATACTGCTTCATGGCCGTCACCTCAGTTTCAGTCCAGATTGTTTTTCGATGCTGCGCAGGGTGCCTATTGGAATATCGCGCTTGGGATGAGGGACGGTGACCCGCCCTAGCCTGTCGCGGTGTTTGAATTGCGCATGACTGCCCCTTCGGGCAACTTCAACCCACCCATCAGCTTCCAACAGGCGGATAATGTCGGCGCTTTTCATGTGTATTTATACACATTTGATGGTGGCCTTTCAATAAGGAATATGAAGTCAGTCAACGCCAAATAGGCCGCAGGAGGCGAAGCGCCGTGTCTATTGTGCTGGGAAGCATGCCCACGATCCAAAAATCCGACAATTCCGATAATTTGCCGAACAGCGCTGTTATATCGAGGTTGCACAAATGGTTGGCCCTGGGTTAGCATCCCTGCGCAGGCGTCGGTGGGAGGCTCTTTTTACAGCGGCGGCCAGCTGGAGCGGCATGCGTTTTCGGGCGCAGGGAGGATGCTCCAACACTTTGAACCGATGCATGATCCTTCCTGAAACCGATCCCGGTTTTCGGGGTCGTGCGTTTTTGTGGAGGAGGATCCCATGAACAGACGTGAATTCCTGCTGTCGTCCGCGGCTTTCGGCGCCATGATGGTCGCCGCGCCCTCGGTGTTTGCGCAGGACAAGCTCACCATCCTTGGCTCGGTGCCCAGTCTCGGCTTTCCGTTCTTCGTGCACATGCTGAACGAGATCAAGGCGGAAGCCGCCACGCAAGGCGTCAGTTTGACCGAAAGCGACGGCCAGAACTCGGCCACAAAGCAGACCGCCGACATCGAGGCCGCCCTGGTGCAGAAGGTCAACGCCATCGTCATCTCCCCGCTCGACGTCAATGCGCTGGCGCCGGCCATCGAGGAAGCGGTCAAGGCCGGCGTTCCCGTGGTGACGATCGACCGCCGTGTCGACGGCGTCGAGGGCATCCTCGCCCATGTCGGCGCCGATAACGTCAAGGGCGGCGAGGCGGAAGCCAACGCCGTGGTGGCTGCGTTCCCCAATGGCGCCAAGCTGTTCCATCTGCAGGGCCAGCCCGGTGCCGGCCCGGCGATCGACCGCAACAAGGGCGTGCACAATGTGCTCGATCCCTTGAAGGACAAGTATCAGATCGTCTTCGAGCAGACCGCCAACTTCGCCCGCGCCGAGGCGCTGTCGGTGACCGAGGCCGGCCTTGCCGCCAACGGCAAGCCGGACGCCATCGTCTGCGCCAATGACGACATGGCGCTGGGCGCCATGGAGGCTTGTGCCGCGCGCAACTTCACCGACGTCAAGATCTACGGCTTCGACGCGCTGCCGGAAGCGTTGGTCGCCGTGCGCGACGGCAAGCTTGCCGGCACCGTCGAGCAGTTTCCCGGCGAGCAGTCGCGCACCGCGGTGCGCATCGCGGTGGCCTTTGCCAAGGACAAGACCGAGCCGAAGGAGAAGCTGGTGCTGCTGACGCCGATCGTCATCGGCAAGGACAATCTCGACAAGGCGGAGCGGATTGGCGAGACGAAGTAGGGGTTTGGCGGGGATCGGCCGATTGGCAAAGCCGGCGGGACAGCGCTCCCCTCTGTCCGGCAGGACAGAGGGGGGCGTTCAAGCGCTGACAGGCGACATCAACTGCATGGAAGGAGCCACCCTTGCCGCCAGCCGCTGAAGCCGCATCGTCCGAACCCATCCTGCTTGCCGTCGAAGGCATCACCAAGCATTTCTCGGGCGTCACCGCGCTCAGCGACGTCTCGCTCGATATCCGCCCCGGCGAGATCCTCGGCCTGCTCGGCGAAAACGGGGCCGGCAAGTCGACGCTCTTGAAAATCCTCTCGGGCGTCATGCCGCCGTCGGGCGGCCGCATCACTTTCGACGGTGCCGATTATCATCCATCCAGCCCGCAGGATGCCAAGCGGCTCGGCATCGTCACCATCTACCAGGAGCTCAGCCTGATCCCGACGCTGACGGTGGCGGAAAACATCTTTATCGGCCGCGCGCCGACCGGTCCGCTCGGGCTGGTCAGTTGGAGGCGGATGGAGCAGGACTCCCGCACGATCATCGCCCGCGTCGGTCTCTCCATAGACCCGATGACGCCGGTGTCGGCGCTGTCGGTGGCCGAACAGCAACTGGTCGAGATCGCCCGCTCCCTGTCGCTGAAAAGCCGGTTGATCATCATGGACGAGCCGACCTCGGCGCTGACCGAGACCGAGGTGCAGCGGTTGCTGTCGATCATGGACCGGCTGCGCAAGGACAAGGTCGCCATCATGTTCGTCACCCACCGGCTGGAGGAAGCCTCCGCCATCTGCGACCGCATGACGGTGCTGCGCGATGGGCGGCTGGCCGGGCATCTCGACCGTGAGGGTGGACCGATCGCCCTGCCCAAAATCATCGAGAAGATGGTTGGCCGCGCGGCGTCCGAGCTCTATGCCCGGCCGGCGCAACGCGCGGTGGCCGGCGATGTCGTGCTGTCGGTGCGCGGCCTGCGCACCGTGCGCGATCCCGAAGCGCCGCACGCCATCGTGCTCGACGGCGTCGACATCGACCTCAAGGCCGGTGAAATCCTTGGCGTTGCCGGGCTTGTCGGGTCGGGCCGCACCGAGCTGGCGCGCGCCATCTTCGGCGCCGACCGTATCGCGGCCGGCACCATCACGCTCGATGGCAAGCCGATCGCCCCGGCATCGCCCGCAGACGCCATTGCGCTCGGCATCGGCCTGCTGCCGGAGGACCGCAAGCACCAGGCGATCTTTGCCGCGCTGGGCATCCTGCCGAATTTCTCCATCGCTTCGCTGGGCAGCTTCAGCAACGGTTTCGGCTTCATGGCCGAGCGGCGCGAGCGCGATGCGCTGTCCGGGTTTCGCAAAATGCTGTCGATCCGCATGGCTTCGGCCGAGCAGGCTATCGAAGGCCTGTCGGGCGGCAACCAGCAGAAGGTGATCCTGGCGCGCTGGCTGGCGCGCGATCCGAAAGTGCTGATCGTCGACGAGCCGACGCGCGGCGTCGATGTCGGCGCCAAGACCGAGGTGCACCAGATCCTGGTGCAGCTTGCGGCGCGCGGCATTGCGGTGATGATGATTTCGTCCGAGCTGCCCGAGGTGCTTGCAGTGTCGGACCGCATCGTCACCATGCGCCGGGGCCGCATCACCGGCCAGATGCCGGGCGTCGAGGCAAACGAGGAAAGACTGATGGAACTGATGGCACTCGACCGCAAGGAGACACTATGAGCGTGGCGGGGGAACAGGATCAGCGCGGCGGCATCAACTTCGCGCGGCTTTTGATGAGCTTCGGGCCGCTGCTGTTCCTGGTGGCGCTGATCATCGTCTTCACCGTGCTGAAGCCGAGCTTCATGGACCCGATCAACCTGTTCAACATCACAAGGCAGATCTCGATCACCGGGCTGATCGCGCTCGGCATGACCTTCGTCATCCTCACCGCCGGCATCGACCTGTCGGTCGGTTCGCTGCTCGCCTTCTGCGGTATGGTCGCCGCCGTGGTCGCCAAGGGTGGCTCCGCCAACACGCTGTCGCTGTCGACGAGCGGCACGCAAGGATTCGGCTGGTTCGCAGCACTCTTGGCCGCCGTCGTTGTGGGCGCTGCTGCCGGCGGGGTGCAAGGGCTTGTCATCACCCGGCTGAAAGTGCCGCCCTTCGTCGTTACGCTGGGCGGGCTGACGGTGTTTCGCGGGCTGACGCTGACCATCTCAAACGGCGGCCCGATCTCGGGCTTCGACGCCTCGATGCGCTGGTTCGGAACCGGGCTGATCGGCCCCGTGCCGGTGCCGGCGCTGATCTTCGCCGCGGCCGCCATCCTGTGCCACATCGTGCTGCGCTACACGCGCTACGGGCGCGCTGTCTATGCCGTCGGCGGCAATGCCGAGGCGGCAAGGCTGTCAGGCCTGCGCGTCGACCGCATCCTGGTCTCAGTCTATGTCATCGTCGGCTTCTTCGCCGGGCTTGCCGCCTTCGTGCTGTCGGCCAGGCTCAACTCCTCGGAAGCGGTAGCCGGCATCGGCTATGAGCTGACGGTCATTTCGGCCGTCGTCATCGGCGGCACCTCGCTGTTCGGCGGCATCGGCTCGGTAGGCGGCACGGTGGTCGGCGCGGCGCTCATCGGCGTGCTGCAGAACGGGCTGCAATTCAACAACGTGTCGTCCTACACGCAAAGCATCGTCATCGGGCTCATCCTGATCCTGGCGGTGGCGTTCGACCGGTGGCTGAAGTCGCGGGTGAGAAGGTGAGGGGGACGGTTCTCCCTTCTCCCCCTGTGGGAGAAGGTGGCCTCGCGAAGCGAGGTCGGATGAGGGATGTTCCAGGGAACGCCAATGGCGCATTCCGTCACGCACCCCTCATCCGTCTCGGCGCTATCGCGCCGATCCACCTTCTCCCACAAGGGGAGAAGGGGAGCCCCCTTTCTTGCAAAACAGCCGTCCTAGAAAGGTTTTGGCGGGTGGCATCGTGAGAGAACCTCATGTTTGCCGATATCATCAGACCGATCACCTTAGGTTTTTCGCTGCTGCGGCGGTTCTGGCCGCAACTCATGGCACTCGTGCTGGCCGGCGTGCTGGTCGGCGATCTCCTCATGCAGCTGGCGGCGAAGGTGGCGCTGGCCAATCACTTCGCCGGGCGCGGCTGACATAGGCGCGCATCGGCTGGACCCGCCAGCGCCCGGCATCGATGACGGCATCGGACGGCAATTGCGGCGGGGCGTGGGCGGGCAGGGCGCCGAAGGCCCCCATCAGGCCGGCCACAAGCAGGGCGGCGATGGTCCCGCGCCGGCCGTTATCCAGGTTTGAAATTTTGAGCGGGCAGTCTTGAACATTCCAAACTATGCACGTCGACGATCAGCCACCCCTGCGCAGTCTAGAAAGAAAAATTGCTGATGGAACCCGCAAATGGCTGGTCCAGCCTCACGCTGCTTCGCGCGCCCATAGAAGATGGCCATGGCGACGAAAATACCGTGCCACCAGCCGTTGTTGCTTGGCCCTGACCAGGTCGGGCAAGCGCCGCTCCTGGCGCCAGCGCGGTATGTTGCGCCAGCAGGCTATGAAGCGGGCTGCGTCCTCTATGGCCTCCTCCGCCGAGAGCGCCGGGCCAATCGCGGCCAGGAACAGCGCCTCCGACGGTTTCAACTCGTCGATCACCGCCTTGCGCCTGACGTGATCCTGACGGGCGTGGGCGATGCCGTTTCGGCGGATGGCTTCGAAGGCTTCAAGTAGGGCCAGGCTGTCGCCGGCGTAACCGCAGGAACGGGCAAAATCGGCGGCAAGGGCGTCCATTATCGCTCCCAGGGCTGATGCAGTGGGCGGGTTCGTGCTCCGACTCACATTGCGTATCCAGTATGAAAGCATAACTCAAATTACCTTAGAAGAAAAACTTCTGGGAAAGTTTGAAAACTGCGACTCGACTCCCGGCGCAAAACACAGGAATATGCGAACAAATCAGGAACAACGATGAGGCAGGGGCGATGGCATTGCCGGGCAGGGAACCAACAATCGCGCATGTCGCCTCGATCTCGGTCGAGTGCGCGGATTGCGGCCGCAACCGTTGGTGGCGACCCGATCAGCTGAAGCGGTTCGGCGTGACGGGGAACACGCCGCTTGCCGCTCTGTCGGGCCGCATCGTCTGCGCGGCCTGCCGTGCCGACGGACTGCCAGGGGCGACCGTTACGATCCAGGCGGCCTTCATCGACGAGCGCCAGCGCGTGCGCAGCGAAGCGCAGATGCTGAGCGATCGCGAGGTGCCGCTGGAGGGAGCGAGGCGGGCTTGAGTCTTGTCGAAGGGTGAACGGCCGGTTCGCGTGAGTGAATTGATCGTGCCAGTGGCACGATCAAAGGCCAGCGAACGCCGGGACGCTGCGAAGCAGCGGGGACCCGGCAGGTGGATCCTGCGCTACCCGGCCCTTCGCGAGCTCAGGGCGTTCAAGGCTCGAAAAGCCAAGCAATTGGCTTTTCGTCCGCTTTGCGGACCGCCTTTCACCCCGCAAGGGGAGAAGGGAAGAAGCGCTCCTCAATACCCCAGCAATTCCTTCAGCGGAATCACGCGCCAGACATGTTTGATGGCGTAGCGGTTGAAGGTCAGCGTCTTCGGCGGATTGTACTGCTCGACCACCAGCTCACCCGCCGTGCGCTTGACCAGCTTCTTGATGAAGGCCTTGCCGTTGCGCTCGTTTTCTTCGGGCAAGGTCTCGATCACCACATGGTCGCCGGGCACCGCGTCGCGGCCGCCGCAATAGATCAGGTCGCCGGGCTCGTAACGCGGCACCATGGAATCCGAGAGCACGTGCAGGGCGAACACCTTCGGCAGGTTGCGCACCCCCGGCGGGCGCTGGACGTAACCCGCCGGCTCGCCGTTGAAGGTGAAATCGCCATCGTCGCCGCCGACGGCCGCGCCCAGCACCTCGATATCCATCGACCCCGCGGGTAGCGGACCGGTATCGGTGACGATCTCCGCATCGGCGACCGGTCCGGCATCGTCGAGAAACACGACCTGCCCTTGACCTAGCGCCACCGGGTCGACGCGCAGGAAGGCGGCGGTCTTCAGGAGGTTCTCGGTCTTGGGCAGATTGCGGCCGGTTTCCCAATTGCCGACGGCGGCGACATCAGTGTCGTTGTGCTCGGCGATGTGGCGCATGACTAGGCCGCGCTGCTTGCGCGCCTTGCGGATCGCCGCCCCGACCTTGATCGACAGTTCCGTTCTTGCCATGGCGACCATGTGAGTGATGAAAGTGGCTCTCGTCTATGAAAGAATGGCTTGCATAAATTTGTGAGTTATGCTTATATACGATTATGCAAAACCTGTCCACCTTTGATGGCGCAATGGCGCCGGCCCCGTGCGCGGTGTGCCCGGCGGCTGTCGCCCCCCTTTCATCCCGGCTGTCCTCCTCCCCGGCCAGGATGAAGCCCGAGGCTCGGTACTTGACTGCACCAGCCCCGGGTCCGGTCCGCCCGTCTCCGGCGACCGGAACGGCCGGAGCCGCCGCTCCCAGCGGCTCCGGCCCCCAATCCGACCGGCATGGCGCCGGCGCTGTTGTTTCGGCTGGCCGCTCCTGCATCCGCACCGAGGACGGCACCGTCATCCTGTTCGACAGGCCAACGGGCAGGGCGGTTTCCGCCCTGGATAGAAACACGGCCGAGGCGCGGCTTCTGCACCTTGCCGGCGGGAAGTCTATCCAATCCGGCTGAGGCTGGTCGGCTGACAGCCGGCTCTTGAAAAACAACCTGACTGCGACCCGGCCACCGGGTCGAACCTTGACGCTGCCCGACGGCGCGCGGCCGAACTTTGGATGGAGCTGGATATGGCAAACTATAGCGACGCGGAATTGCACGAGATCGGCCGCTGGCTGAAGGACGGGCTTTCAGCCTCCAGGATTGCAGTCGCGTTCAGCACGTTGCGCGGTAGCCCGGTGTCGCGCGACGCCATCATCGGCATCGTGCACCGTAACGCCATGCTGGGCGCGATCGGTTTTGCCAATGGCAAGGGGCCGCCGCCGCGAGCCGGACAGGCGGTGGGCAAGCGCGCTGAAAGCAAGCGGGCGACTGGCGCCCCGGGGACTGCGACGCCTGTCGTCGGCAAGATGCATGGCGTGCTTGCCGCCAAGGACATCCCCGCGCGTGAAGTGGCCCGGCCCAGGCGCCATTCGTTCGTGCGCGAGGTGGGCGTGCTGATCGCCGACGGCGTAGCCTATCGCGTGGAGACGCCGGCGCCGCCGCGTACGGCCATCGGCCGGCAGCCGCATGGCGTGGCGATGCGTTTCATCGATTGCCTGTTTTCACGCTGCCGCGCGCCGCTGGATCTGACGGTGGAGGAGGATTCTGAAAACGATCCGCCAAGCAGTCGGCCGGGCGCCGACATGCTGTGCTGCGGCATGCGCACCAGGGCGCTGAAAAGCTATTGCACCTACCATCAGGCGCGGTTTCAGCGCCGCGTATTTGTAGCGGGATGAGCCCGCTCTCCCATTGCTGCGCCAGCCCCCTCATCCGGCCCTTCGGGCCACCTTCTCCCCGCTGGGGAGAAGAGGAGGGCACCGACGGTGCAAGTCTCCCCTCGGGGTCCGAAGGACGGGCGAGACACGTGGCTCGCCCCGGAATGGCCAGCCGAGCGAAGCGGAGGCTGGGTGAGGGGGGCTGCCTCGCACAGAGGTGGAGGATCTGAGATGAATCAAGCCCGAAGCAAAATCGTCAAAACCCTATTTCGGCATCTGCCGGCCCTGCTTGGGCGTGCGGCTCTGCACGCTCCGTGCGTCCATCGCCATGGCCGGGTTGCCTTCGGCGATCAATATGCCGGTCACCCGGGCAAAGCCGGTAAACACTTTCATGGCGTCGGCTTCGGAAATCTGCGCGGCGATCGCCGCGCTGCAGGCGTTCAGCGCACTGCGGTAGACATGGCCGCGTCGCTCAAGCGGCCAACGCTGCAGAAAATCGGCGGCTTCGCTGACGCTGTCGATCTCTTCGATCTCATCTTCCACCCGCACTTTGAGCGGCACTCCGGTTTTCATCGTACCCACGGCGTTCACCTTCGCTTTGCGCGCGGCTCCAACTACCGCATCGATAAACGCGCCCCGCTGGCGGCCGGTTGCATCAATTTTTCGGCCGGCGCGCGATCCTCATGGGCTAGCCACCGCGTCCAGCCAGTCATGGGCGCGGCTTTTGGGCCTGGCCACCAGTATGTTCTGTTGCTTGGCCGCCCTGGTGAAGGCGTCGAACGCAATGCGCTGGCAGCAGGTACCTTCGACGGCGAGCGTAACCAGCCGCGTCGCCTCGAGATAACCAGGTGCTGTCTTGTCGGGCCATTGGTGGCGCAGTGCCTCGGCTGCGCCGGCCACCGAACTGACCAGCATGGTTTTGTTATCGCAAAAGCGCACGGTAACCGGCATGAAGGCTGTCATCGGCGAACCTCACCTTGGCATGGACGCGACATAACGTCGAAAGCTCGCGCCGGTTCCATCAGCCTGGATGCCGGGCGGCAAGGATGCTGGCGCAGCGGCGAGGAGGCGACGACCTCCGGTTCAACGAAGGCCAACCGAACGGCGGCTCTCTCCGCCCTGCCGACCATGTGGGGAGATGCCCAACAGCGCGAAGGATCGCCGCTTTGCCGTTCTCCATCATCCCGAGCCAACCAGGAGCCTCCCATGAGCAAAAGGACCAGACCCGTCAAACCGCAGGCGCCGAAATTGCCGAAGGGCGAGGCCGAGCAGGTGCGCATACGCCGCGAGATCGGCCATGATTTCGCGCTCAGGGATGACGCCTTCGGCCGCAAGCGGCTGGCGGCGGGCACGCTGGAGGCTGCTCGTGTCTACGAGGTGTCGAATGACGGCTACGCCGCCACCGGCGGCATCGTGCGGGTGCGCGCCATCGATGCGCTCGTCGGCATCACCTCGCTGTCGCGCCAGCAGCGCGAGGCAGGTCTGCGCTACCGCGAGGATTTCCGCTGCAGCCAGCAGGCTGATGTCAAGCCGATGCGCTGGACCGAGCGCGTCGACGGCGGCCGCGATGGCGGCGGCATCGCCGACAGTGTGCTCGACGCCGGCAGGGCCTATGCCGCCGCCACAAGAGCGCTAGGCCATTGGGAGGTGGCCGCCGTGGTGCGACAAGTCTGCTGCGCGGACGGTTCCCTCAAGCGCCTGTCCGAGCAGACCGGCGAGGGCCGGAACGTGGTGACAAAGCTGCTGAAGGTGGGGCTGGATTTGTTGGCAGTGCATTACGGGATGATGATGAGGCGGTGAGGGGTGAAATGGATCCGACCGGCGATGCCTGCCGGATCGGTGATCAAGCCCGTTCCACAGATTCGCAATATGTGATGAACAATGCGGACCGGGCGCAGATACCCAGGCGCCTAAAACAGCGCCCGCTCCAGCGGCCCCGCCAGCGTCTCTGCAAAGCCCGTCGCCAGATGGTGCCTGTCACGAAACGCCAGCTTGCCTGATATGACGACGTGGCAGGTGGTCGGGCCGCAGAATTGGTTGGTGAGGTCGATGTAGCGGGTGTCGGGCACGCTGGTCACCACGGCGCGCTCGGCGGCGGCGGTGCTGTCGTTGGCGGCTTCGGCTCTTGGCGTGTCGCAGTGGGGCGAGGGTGCCTCGCGCCACCACAGGGTGCGCGCCACGCAGGAGCCGGCGAAGCTGGCGTTGATCGGCGTGTCGCGGATAACAGCCGTCTCGACACCGGCCCGGCTGAAGGCCTGCAAGGTCGAGCGCAGGCCGGCCTGCCAGCGCGCTACTTCAGCGGTGCGTTCGGCCGCGGGCAGGTCGCGGATCAGATTGCCGATGGAAAATTCGGAGATCACCACCAGGCGCGGCTTGTGGCGGATGATCTCTGATATGGCCTGCTCGCGCCAGGCGTCGCATTCGGTGTAGTCGCGCTTCAGCACCGTGTTGAAGGTGGAGAGCCGCGAGGCGCGGCACGATGATTTGAGATAGGTGATGATCTTTGTGTCGTTGCGCCTGGCTGCTTCGATCAGCGGCGTCGACCACTGGTCGGCGTGCGAATCGCCGAACAGCACGATGGTGCGGGTGGCGTCGGCCGGGCCGAACATGCAGGGTTTCGGCGTCACCGTTTGGAAGTCGGCCAGGCAGTTCTTGTCGACAGCCCGCGCGATGGAAGGTCTTTCGACCGCCTGCTCGATGCCGCGCTGCTCGGGGCCGATGTTGCGCGTGGCCAGATGCGCGTTGGCATAGGCGACCGCCACGCCGGTGCCGGTCAGCATCAGCGCGGGAACCAGCACAAGGCCGGGAAAAGCGCGAAGCGGTTTTGCGCCTGGAATGGCCTTGGGAAAGGCGCGGGCGCCCACCGCCATCCAGGCGCCGCGCCGCGCCGGGTCTTCGATCAAATGATAGGTGAGCACCGACAGCGCGAGCGCCAGCACGCCACAGCCAAGGCGCTGCGGCACGGAAAGCTCCGGCGCCAGCATCCCGGCATAGACGATGACCGGCCAATGCCAGAGATAGAGCGAATAGGAGAGCGTGCCGATCCATTGCAAGGGCGGCAGGGACAAAGCGGTAGCCGGGCCAATGGCTTGCCAGCCGGTCCGCCTATTGCTCTGCGGCCCGCCGACGCCGCTCAGCAGCACCAGCACGGTGCCCGCCACCGGCAGCAACGCGTACCAGCCGGGGAAGGGCAGGTCCTCGCTCAACAGGAGATAGGCGGTCGCGATCAGCGCCAGGCCGAACCAGCCAAGTGCCGCCCGCAGCCAGATGCGATGCTGCAGCAACGCAATGGGGACCAGCGTCGCCAGGCCGCCGGCGGCGAACTCCCAGGCGCGCAGCGGCGAAAAATAGAAGGCCCAGGCCGGCGCCGCGCTGGTCAGCCACTGGCAGGCGGCGAAGGAGGCAAGACCGGCAACGCCGATCACGGCTGCGGCCGTTCGCCGGCCCGGCCGCAGCCAGGCGGCCAGCAGAAGCAGCGCCGGCCAGGCCAGATAGAACTGCTCCTCCACCGACAAAGACCAGAAGTGGATGAAGGGATTGCTGGTGGCGTCGGCGGCGAAATAGTCGAACGACCAGCGCAGCAGCCAGAGATTGATGGCATAGGCGGAGGCGAACATGGCGCCGCGCGAATAGAGCGCCTGCTCCTGCGGCGCCAGGATGAAGTAGCCGGCGGCCAGCGTAACCAGGATGACGAATAAAGCTGCTGGCAGAAGCCGCCGCGCGCGCCTGGCATAGAAGCGCCAAAGGTCGAGCCGGCCGGTCTCGCCGATCTCCTGCATGAGATGGGTTGTTATCAGCCAGCCCGAGATGACGAAGAAGATGTCGACGCCGGCAAAGCCGCCGGGGAGCGCGGTGAGGCCGAAATGGTAGGCGACGACACCGCCGACGGCGAGCGCGCGCAATCCTTGTATGTCCGGCCGGAACGATGCTGCCACGACGGCTCCTTCGTGCAAGGCCCAGCCCCTGCGCAACGTCGGCCGGGCAGGCTGATATCGCAATGCAACAAATTTATCGCAGTGCAACATAGAGCAATTTTATCGCGGTGCAACATAGCAGGAAGGGAAATGGGCCGGCGCGCCGGCCGGGCTTGATCGTTGCGTGGCGGGCTTGTCCGTGCGCTCCGCGGCAGACGCAAAACAGCCCCGCGAAGGGGCTGTTTCTCATCGGGCCGCTGGATTGCTACTTGCTGCCGCCGTTCGCTTTCACGCTGCTGCAGAATTCCGGATGGCTGTTGGCCGCAGTAGCGTCTTTCGCCTCATCCTCGCAGGCCTTCATCATCGCGGTCTGGTCGTCCGGCGTAAGGGCCTTCCAGGCCTTCACGAAATCGTCGTCGCTGACCATCGTCTTCCTGCTGGAGTCGGTGTAGAAGGGCTGCATCTTGGCCGGATCGTCGAGAGCCGACGTGCCGGTGTCGCTCGCGGCAAGCGCCGTACCGGCAACCATCGAGAGCGTCATCGCGCCGAAACAGATCATCTTGATGTTCATGGCGGTACTCCTCCTGTTGCTTTGGGATCGTCGAAGCAACGATCAGCTGGAAAACGACAGGTTTGGGTGAAAGTTCCGGGGTTTTTTGCGCAAAAATCCCGAAACGAAGAAAAATATAGTCGAAAAACTTGAAACTTTCCCCGATTTTTCCCGTAAGAAGCGAGTTTATCGGGTCTCTCGTGCGAGACTGACCACCAGCCGATCGACACTGGGGTCGTCGAGACTGACGATATGGGCCATCTGCAGCGCTCGCCTCATGCTGATCCTGGCGACGTCCTGCCGCATGATGACGGATACAAAGGCCGGCCCTGATCCGGTGAGGGCGATCGCCCTGCCTACCAGAACCGGTTCGGAGATGGGAGCCCACTGCACGGTCATGATTGAGGGCTCGGTGGTCTGGCGCCGGTTGATGCCGGTGAAATAAATCCAGTTCAGGCGCGAGATCGCCACGCCGTAATGGTTGCCGGGTATTCTCGAGCCACCCCGGCCATCGCCCGAAGCCCAGCGCGTCACCCGCCTGAAGGTGACGAGATCGGCCTCGCGCCGCACGAAGGTGACCGAGCGCATCAAAAAGTCGGGTCGGCCGGGCATCGAAAAATAGGTGAAATATGTGCCTCCGGCGATGGCGGGCGACGGCGGCCGCACCATGTTTTCGTACAGGGCCTGGCGCAGCGTTGCGTTGCCGTCGCTCTTGGCTGCCGCGGCGGCCGGCTCACGATACAGCTCATTCTCATCGATCTTGAAATAGTCGCAGATCAGCCTTGCGGTGGCTTTGTTGGGAACCGCCTTGCCTTGCAGATAGCGCTCGAACTGGGTGCGATTGATGCCAAGCTCACGGCACACCGCGCTGACGGAAGCGTGGCGTTGGACCAGCCGCCTGAGATTGGCGGCGAGATTCTCGCGAATTGGCACGACATCTCCCCGACAGACGTACGGACCAGTATTCAAGCGATTGCTTATATACAGTTGCATGCCGTGGCGGCGGCGCGAAGATGGACCTTTGGCCAATAGGCAACGACCCGGTGGCGCGTAGACTGTACGATTCTGACAGTCCGGCTATGCAAGCCGTGTAAATGGGCGTATTTCGATGGCAAGAGCGACCTGAGATCGGCCTCTCGACATCCTGCAATGGAGGGCGGTTTGGATCATACCGGCCTGGTCGAGCTTCTGGACTACACGCAAGCCCAATTGACGAAGATCCGCCAGGCGGTCGCGGCCAGCGATCACGCCGGTGCCATGTTCACCATCGACTGCCTTGTGGGAGCGGCGGCCGAACAGACGAAGTGCAAGCTTGCAAGTCTGGAGCATGCCGGGTTGCCGATAGCCAAGGATGGACCGATCGACGGGGATGGGCCGATTGGCCGGGGCGCATTTGAAGGCGGTGCGGCACCGCCCGGCAAAGCGACATCGGGCAAGCCGGATGCCGGCGGCAACCGCTCCTGATCAGGCCGCGCCGATCTCGCCGATCAGCCTTGCATATTCGGCCTCGGCTTCGCCGTAACTGCCATTGGCGAGTTCCAGCAGCCCGGCGCGGTCGCGAATGACGATCTCGCCCCGACGCGAGCGGATCAACGCGCGGCCTTCAAGCAGTTGGAGGGCGACGGTGACGCCTGGCCGCCTGACACCAAGCATGATGGCCAGGAATTCGTGGGTGATGGCGAGATGTTCGCCGGGCACGCGGTCATCGCACATGAGCAGCCAGCGCGCCAGCCGCTCCTCGAGCTTCAGCCGCGCGTTGACGAGCGCGGTGCAGCCGGCCTGGGTCTGTAGCGCGTTGACGAAGCGCAGCAGGAACATGCGCAAGGTTGCACTTGCCGCCAATGCTGCCTTGAAAGCGCCGGCTTCGATGCGGATCGCTTCGCCTTCGAGTTGGACATAACAGACATGCGGCGCACGGTCGTCGCCCATCACCAGGGCGTATCCGGTCATGCCTTCGAAGCCGATGAAGCCCACTTCGGCCTCTTGGCCGCTCGCGGTGCTGGCGACCACCGAACCGATGCCCTGTTCGATGAAGTAGACGGCCTCGATCGGAATATTCGGGGTCACCAGCATCATACGCAGCGGCAAGTCGCAGCGCTGCATGTGCGGCTCGAGCAACGCCAGATCATCCGCAGGCATGCGCCGCAGCAGCTGATTTTGGTATTGATGGTTTTTGGTGAGATCAGACATGGCGTGGCCCAATGCAGGGCAAGAGCCATCCAATCTCCCAGCCGTCCGTGCCCGTAAAAACGTACGGACGATCGCCTATGTATAGGGGCTCTGAACGAAGAAAGATATCAATGCGATATGAAATTCGAAGCACGGCGCCCCCCAACGCCGTTCGCATATGAAAAGATCGGCCTGAATGTTAGTGTCGGAAACGTACCAAGCGCCACTTGGTACAAAACCGACATATTTCATGAGAGCGCTGAATCACGGTGAGGGTCGATGAAATCCGCCGGCTAATGACAAAGGCGCCATGTCGCGCCGGGCCCGAGAACCGTTCGAAAAGTGGGGCAGAGCGGCGGGAGAATTGTACGATATTTACTGTGATGAAGGCCGATGTTGACTCTTGCTCAGCCCGATTTCATTTTTTGACCCACAGCGTCAAGGAAGTGGTCGCTGCTCCGAAAGGGGCTTCTTATGTCGAGCCTTCATAAGCGCAATCCTGGTTTCCATCCTTCCGATCTGCAACTGTGCCAGCGCGTCTTCGATCGGGTCTGCCTGGAGCGCAAACTCGATCGCATGTCGGGGGAGTCGGACGTGCAGCTTCTGGCGGCCACGGTGTTTTCGCTGTTTCAGAATGGCTGCCGCAATGAAGGCGAGTTGCTTGAGAGTTTCCGGCGGACGCGCCAATGACCAAAGCCAGGATCACGTCCGCGGCACCGGTAGCCGAAAACGAACCTTACGACGCTGCGGTCTTCGCCCGGAAATACGGCATGTCGCGGAAGGCCGCGGAGGTCGTGCTGTCCGCGAACGGACCGTCCAGAACGGCTTGTGACGCTGCCGCCCGCTCTTTTATGGAAGCGGTCGCCCGCAGGGCGAAGAGCAGCCGTGGACACTGAAGCTGCGCCTGGAGCGGCTGCCGTACCGCCCGCCCCGGGTGCGTCCGATGCTAACCTTCATTGGATGCCGCGAGGTGTCAGCCTGCCGGGCCTGTCGGGCCTATTACGCCTGAATTGGCTTGCTGCGCCGTCACGGCGGAGAGTTTCTGCCGTTTGAGCAGCATCGGCTTTTCATAGATATTCTTCATGCGTGGCCTCCCTCCGCAAAGTTCGATTGCGGCAGCGTCATCGCCGGCCGCGCCCTTGTCAAGCCGACCTTGTCGAGGGCCGGCCAACCGGGACGAAAACCCACGCCTCAATTCCTGTCGGCCGGCTTGGAACGCATGCGCGAAACCGTCTCGCGCTCGGCGCGCTTTGAGCGCAGCGGCGGCAGGCCGCGGTCGATCAGGTCCATGTCCTCAAGCACCATATCGCCCATGCGCTTGAAGGCGATGTCGAGCGCGCCGGCGCGGTGAGCCGAGCGCAGAAAGCCGGGCAGGGTGCGCACCGGATGGTCCCGCGCCAGCGGTTCTTCGGGGAAAACGTCGCTGGCGGCGACGATGTGGCCGCTCTTCACCGCCGCCATCAGCGCCGGGAAGTCCACCACGCCGGCGCGGCTGAGCAGGATGAAGGCGGCGCCCTTGCGCATGCCGGCAAAGGCCTCGGCACCGAGAAAACCCTGGTTCTCGCTGGTCACCGAGGCAACGACGAAGATGAAGTCGCTGGTCGACAGCACCTCGTCGAGAGAGGCCGGCTCGACGCCATTGTCGATGAGGATCGATGGCGGCAGCCAGGGATCGAAGACTTTGGTGCGGGTGCGGAAGCCCGACAGCAGCCGGTTGAGCGCCCGGCCGAGATCGCCGAAACCGATGATCCCGACATCCGCGCCGGACAGGAGCCGCGCCGTCTGGTTGCCGTCGCCGCCCCACAGTTCCTGTCCCTGGCGGAAGGCGAGGTCGGCATCGACGATGTCGCGGGCGAGGTTGAGCGCCATGGCAAGGCCAAGCTCTGCGACCGGCTCGGCGAACACCAGGCCGGTGGTGACGACATGGATGCCGCGCGCGAACAAGGTCTCGTAGGGCATGTTGTTGATGAGGTTGGTCTCGACATTGAAGACGCAGCGCAGCGCCTTCATCCGCTCGAGCGTTTCGGGCGATATGGGCGGCTGGCCGATGATATAGCGCGCCTCGGCCAGCACGTCGGCCGGCAGTTTCGCGACGCCGTCAGCGGTCGTCTCGACAATGCGATAGTGAGCCTTGAGCCGCGCCAGCTGCCGGGCTGTGAAGATCAGGTCGAGCGTGCGTGGTTCCGGCGCACTGATAACCAGCGGCAAGGCGCTGTTGGACATGACTATCCCCTCTGTTCCCGATGGCCAAAATACCCTGGATGAAACGATTTACAACATCGCGCGGGGAGGCGAGACGGGGCGCTGTTGCAAGCGCGTTCAGCACAGCCCTTGGGCAGGACCAAGCGGGGCCAGACGGAACACTAGCCGTCTCTAAAAGTTGATGCGTGCGGCAAGTGGTGCCCTCCATCGCCTGCCGAAGATCGAGGCCTCCAATCGGCCCGCGCCTTTCTGCCGAGAGAGCGCGGGCTTACGCCATGCCGGGCACCCGCCGCTGTCCCAAATGCCGGACCTTGCGGCCGATGATCATCAGCCGGCGCGCGGTGTTGTTGCGCAGGCGCCTTGCGCGCCATTCCAGTCCGGTGTCGGCGGTGATCGACTTGGCATAGTAACTCACCCGCATGCCATCCTCATCGGCAGCCACCTTGACCGGGTCGTCATAGAAGGCGTTGATCTTGTCAGCCGCCATGCCTGGTGTTTCGAGCCATCGTGGAATGTGAACCGAATGGAGCTGATCGACATCGGTCATCACCCGGCCGATGCCGACGCCCGGTGTCGGACACGTGGTACAGAAAGCATCGCCGATGAAGATGACCCCGTCGCGGCGATGGCCTTGCGTGGTGCTCAGGCTGATCTGCCTGACCTCGACAGGACTTGCGACTTCGAAGTTGCCGCATCGCGCCGCTATTTCGGGCATCAGTTCGCAGAGCATCTTTTGCGGTTCCTGGCGAAACGCCCGCGTCCACGGCTCGGCCACTTGCCGATAGCCGAACATGTTCGCCCGCATCTTGTCGCCGAGGGGAAAGATGCTGATGTAGGCGATACGGTCGGCAGCCCGCCTGCTGTAGCAGGTGACGGACTGATGACCGAAATCACGCGGGGAGATGGCGAGGTCGAATCCCATCGACAGTGAATGCGCCTTCGATTGCTCGATACGCTCGACGCCGACGGCGCGCCGCACCGCCTCGCCGTGGCCGGTTGCCACCACCAGCAGGCGGGCATCGATGACGGCGCCGTCGGCCAGCACAAGCCGCTGCCGGTCCGGTCCAGTCGAGACCTCGGTCACCTTGCCGACCGTCAGCGGTACTTGCGCAGGCAAGGCGTCGCGCAGGCCATTGATCAACGCGCCATAGGAGAATGTGAATTCAGCCTTCTTCTCATGCGCGAAGAACTGGCCGAGGCGGAAGATATGCGTGTCGGTCGTCGAGGTGACGAGGCTCTTGAGTGTCGCATCGAGGCCGAGCTTTTCGAACAGAAGCATCTGATCCATGCCGATCTTCTCGGCCCGGAATTCCTCGTGGTGGACGCGGTGCGGGTCAATCAGCGCCACCTTGCGCCCGGCTTGTCCCAACAGCATTGCCAAGGTGGTGCCGGCCATTCCGGCGCCGACGATCGCCACATCGACTTGGGCCGGGCCAGCCTCTGAGATACTCATTTTGCTGCCCTTTCTGGTGGCAACTGCACGTTTCACAATCTCCGGTAGAAAATATCTTCCGGAGCTAAATCAACCGCAAGCAACCGGAGCGCGTGCCTGGTAGTAACCAATGTTTAGGTTAATCGCGGGTCCGCTGCTTCCAGCGCGGTGCGATCGCCGAGCCATCGATGAACTCAAAGCCGCCAGCCTCGTTGAGCGTGTGAAGTTTACGCCCGCTCCATAGCGCACCTGGATTTAAGATGGTTTCAACGACCTGCTCCATGCCGATCAAATCAAGGTGAGAAATGCGTGCGATGCCAAGCGCCGCGCCATAGCTCCTGCGGCAGTCCTGCACCGGGCGCAGCAGGTCGTTGCCGCGCCTGACGATGCGGCCGGCCGGCCGCGCCGAGGCAATGTCGATCAGCACGGGATTTTTGGGATGCGGCGTCCAGGGGCCGCGAAAATTCGGCGCCGACCATAGGTGCAGCGCGTCGGAGAAGGCGCCGCCACCGTCGCGGACGGTGGCGAACAGCCACCAGGCGCCGCCATGCTCGACAAGCGTGGCGTCGCTGGCCACGACACCGGACAGAAGCGTCGCCTCCTTGACCCATCCACCGGGGAAGGCGGTGGCCCGGTAGAGATCGACGGTGCCGTTGGCGCAGCTTTCCGGCACCATCCAGACTTCGCCGTCGCGCTCGAAGACGAAGGGGTAGGAGAGATGGTAGGGCAGATCCAGCACCGGTTCAGGTCGTCCGAGCGGGCCTGCCGGGCCGAAGGGCACGGCGGAGATGATGGCTTTGCCGAGCCGGTGAATATAGTCCTCGACGAACAGGGTCAGCTGGCCCTGGTAGAGGATGGGAAACGGATCGGCGTAGAAGCGGCTGCCATCGTCCGGCAGCTCTTGCCAACCCGACGCCGGATGGGCACGCAGGTCGAACAGATCGGAGCCCCCGGTTTGCCGCCAGCCGACCTTCCAATGCGGCGCGTTGTAGCAAAGGTGATAGATCTTCTGGACGATCCGCCGCGCCAGCGCCTTGCCGGCTCTGACCCCAAGCTTGCCGGCCGAGGGCATTGGCGGCGGGCTGCCTGCCTGCGCCGGCTCTGGCAGATCGGGCACCGACTTTGCCGCGCCTGACATGGCAGCGACGATCAGGCTTGCTGTGCGCGCCAGCATATCCTGGAAGGACGCCAGCGCGATGCCGCCATATTCTGTGCCCAGACGCCCGGCCGCGATCGCAACGCCGTTCTCCTCGATGCGGGCAAGTGGCGTGCGGCCGGCGAGGATCGAGGCCAGCAAGGCCGCTTCGCCGCTGGCGCCGTCATAGGTGACGTGCCAGACGCGTGTGCTTTCCAGCCTGACATCGCCGCAGAGGTCGATGACCAGGTCGGGCGAAGCGGGGGACTGCCGATAGGGCGCGAGCGCCGAAAGCGGCACACGCTTGGCCAGTCCATCATGGGCCAGTCCATCATGGGGCAGTCCGTGGATCGCCGTTTCGAGTTGAAACAGGGCTGCGGCGCTGCGCGGAATGCCGCTGCCCGCCGGCCTGACATCGACGGACAGTTCGTCGCCGAGCGCGGCAAGGCGCTCCAGCAGCGTGAGATGAAAGGCGCGGACACAGTCTCCGTCCAGGCGTAGACTTATCTGCATGGTGGAGGCCCGAAAACGCGGTGCCCGGCCTTGCCGGCCAGGCCGGTCCGGTCAAATTGTAACCCCATCTGCATCCGTCTCCGCTCGCCGCGTAACCAACACCTCGATATGTATATTTTTAAGCAAACCGCGTGCCAAAATTCACGTCACCTCTCAACATAATTAACAATGTTTTAACAGTTGGAGGAATAGCTAGGTTAGCGCCGCAACTGACCTTGCCGGCATATGGAGTATTGTCGGAGGCAGCCATGCAATCATCCCTGCCCATGGTTCCTCAGCAACACTCTCCGGATGCGGCACGCGCGGGATCATACGCAGCTTCGACTGTCGAACTGGGCGACCTGAAGCGCATCCTGGTGCGCCGCCGGTTCTGGATCTTCGGCACTGTCGCACTGCTGACGGTGGTCGCCCTTCTCTACGGTCTTTTCACGCCCGCGCTCTACAGCTCGGCGGCGGAAATCCTCATCGATCCGCAGGACCTGCAGGTGGTCACCAACGACGTCAATCCCAGCCGTATCTCGCCCGATGGCGGCATCACGCAGGTCGAGAGCCAGGTCAGCGTGGTCCAGTCGACAGGCGTGCTGATGCGGGCGATCGCGGCGACAAACCTGACGCAGGATCCGGAATTCAACGGGCAGGGCTTGCTGTCGCGCCTGCTCGGTTCGGCATCGGCCGAAGGCGACAGGTCGGTGCAGACACTCGACGCGCTGCGCCGGCGCCTGGCGGTCAAGCGGGCCGACAAGGTCCTGGTCCTCGACGTCATCGTCACCGCCAAGAGCGCCGACAAGGCCGCCCTCCTGGCCAACGCCATCGCGCAGGCCTACCTGGTCGATCAGGCGAGCGCGCGCGCGAAAATGGCCAGGGACGCCTCCGAGTCGATCACCGCCCGGCTGGACGAGCAGCGCAAACGCGTCCAGCAGGCCGAGAATGCCGTCGAGGCCTACAAGTCCGCCAACAACATGGTGATGGCGGCAGGCAACCTGGTCAGCGACCAGGAACTGACCGAGATCAACACGCAGCTTGCGGCGGCGCAGAGCCGCACCGCGGCGCTGAAGGCGCAGGTCGACCAGATGCGTCGGCAGAGCGGCACGGCGGACGCAACCTCGGAGGCGATGCGCTCGGCGGTGATCTCGAGCCTGCGGGCGCAAGAGGCGACGCTGGTCGACCAGGTCTCGCAGCTCGGCACGGAGCTGGGGCCGCGTCATCCTTCGCTGATCGCAGCCCAGCAGCAGCTGCGCGACACGCGCCAGCTGATCGCGCGCGAGCTCGGCCGCATCGCCACCGCCACCGAGACGGACTACGAACGGGCGCTGGCCAACCAGCAGGCGCTGGAAGCCAAGGTCGCCGGCATGAAGAGCAAGTCGCTCGACACCGACCAGGCCTCGGTGCGGCTGCGCGAATTGCAGCGCGATCTCGAGGCGCTGCGTTCCGTCTACTCGAACTATCTCCAGCGCGCCCAGGAGACGCGCGAGCAGATCAATGTCGACAGCACCAATGCGCGCATCATCTCCAATGCCATGCCCGCCTTGAAGAAAAGCTGGCCGCCTTTGCCGCTGCTGTTGCTGGGCGCGATATTCGGCGGCCTCGGGCTCGGCACCGGTCTGGCGCTGATCGCCGAATATTCCTCGCCGACGGTGCTTTCCAGCGCGCAGATGCAGTCGGCCATCGACGCGCCGGTGCTGGGCGTGGTGCCGGCAAATTCAGGCACTGGGTGGCGCTGGTGGCCTTTCGGCGCAAGTTCGGCCGCCGCCTCCAGCCAGAAGACCGACGCCGTTGTCGGCCTTGCGCTGAGGCGCATGTTCAGTTCGGGCCAGCGTCCGGCGGACTGGCCGCTGGTGTCTTCCATCCTGGTGACATCGTCGCCGGGCGAGGGCGCGCAGCGCAGCCGGGTGGCGCGGCTGCTGGCCAATGCCGCGGCGTCCAGGGGCAGCCGGGTGCTGTTCATCGATGCCAATGCCGGCGGCGGCGACCAGAAGGATCCGCAGCCGGGGATCCTCGATGTGCTGCGCGGCGAGTACGCCTTTGAGGCCGTCAGCCATTACGCCGCCGGCAGCAACGTTGCCGTGCTGGGCAGGGGCCGCTCAAAGGCGGTTTTCCAGGAAGCGCATGGCATCTATTTTGCGCAGCAGATGCTGGCCCGGGCCAGCCGGAGCTTCGAACTCGTCGTCATCGACGGCGGCGCGCTGGCCGACAATCTCAATGCCTCGCCGCTGGTTGCCATGGCCGACGAGATCGTACTCGTCGCCACGCTGAACGCCACCCCGATGCGCGACGTCACGACGACCGCGCAGGCGGTTTCCGTCATGGGGCGGTTGCCGACGGCCGCCTTGCTGGTCGACGAGGCCGCCTGATATGGCTGCCAGTTGGAGCGCAAGCGCTTCGAACCATGGTGCTGCCGCACCCCGCGCCGGCACGTCGCTCGATGCGCTGACGCGCTTCGGACTGATCGCGGCGGTAGCGGTGCTGTTCGGCATCTCGGGCGGCATGCTGTGGCTGGTCGGCTACAATTATGATGGCCTGTTCGGCAACCCGGCGACCAAGATCCACCCGTCCACCTATCTCATCGTCCTCTTGTTTGCCTGGCGCTCCTGTGCGTCAGGCAATCCGGTCGGCTATATCGTCCATCTCGCCGACAGGCGGCCGGCCAGCGCGCTGATGGCCGCCATATCGATCGTGCTTTTGTTCGTCGTCATCGCCAGGCAGCGGCCCGGCATGGCTGGCATGATCGATACGTTCGTGGCCGCGGCACTTCTGGTGCTGATGCTCAGCGAGGACGACGAACGGACATTCGCCGGGCTGCAGACCGTCGTTCACGTTGTCATGACGGCGAATGCGCTGCTTGCCCTTTTCGAGTTCGCCACCAAGACGCTTATCTTCCCCTACCGCCTCGACGGCGTGGCGTTTTCCACCGATCTGCGCTCGAGCGCTCTGCAGGGGCATCCGCTCGCCAATGCCATGGTGACGTCGATCTACGTGCTTGCGCTGCTCTCCGGTGCCAGATCCCTGTCGACGCCTGTGCGGATAGGGTTGATCGGCCTGCAATGCGCGGCACTTGTCGCGTTCGGCGGCCGTTCGGCGATGGTGATGACGATTGTGCTGGGCGGTTGCTACCTGCTTTCCAAGGGCATCAGCAAATTGCGCCGGGGACGAGTCAATCTCCTGGGTGCGGCACTCGGCTTCATGCTTGCCGCGCTGCTGCCGGTCGTCATCATCGTGGCGGCATATTATGGCTTTTTCGACGCGCTGCTGGAGCGCTTCGTGTCGGACAGCGGCAGCGCCAATGCCCGCGTCGAGATGTTCGAGCTCTTCAAGCACCTGGAATTACGCGATCTGATCGTGGGGCCGGATGTCGACCTGATCGACAGCCTGCGCCGCATCAACGGTCTCGAACAGGGCATCGAGAACCCGATTATCCGCACCGTCCTCTATCAGGGCGCCTTCTTCACCCTTTTGCTGACGTTCGGCTTCGTGCTGTTCCTGTTCGAGGTGGCGCGCCGCTGCCATCCCGGCATCTGGCTGCCGATGCTGGGCTGGGTCATTCTGATCAACACCTCGGAAAGCGTCGCGTCGAAGACGACGCTGCTGACCAAGTTCGTAGTGCTGGCGCTGGTGCTTTACCGGCCGACGCGGGCAGCGTTCAGGCCGGTCAGTCCGCCGGCATGGTCAGGCCAAGCGCCGCGATGATATCGGGGTCCAGTGCCCGGGTGGTGTCGTCCATCATGCCCATGCCATCGAAGAGATCCCACAGTGCCCAGGCGAAGCCGAGTTCCTCGGCGCTCCGCCTGACATCGGCGATGTAGCGCGCGCGATCCGGATTGGGTGCGGCGACATAGCGGGCGTCGGTGCGCAGCGCGCCGAACTCGCCCATGATGATGCGTTCCGGCGCAAGGCCGTGGCCGTCGGCCCAGTCGCGAACCTGGCGAAGATATTTGTCGACAAACCAGCGGTCGGGCCGGGCATCGAAATAGACTTTCAGCACACGCTCGGTCTCGGCATAGGCTGCCTGCTTGGCGTCTTCAGGGATTTCGGCGTCCTGCGCCATGCGCGCCCTGACCGATGCCAGCGTCTGTTCCAGCGAGCCGGCGGATGCCGGCCACGGCACATTGTTGAGCGACCGGTAGACGGGCTCGCGCATCCAGGGTGCCCCCTGATGGCTGAACAGATAGGGCTCATAGAAGTGGAAGGTGAACAGGATCGGCTCGAACGGGGACAGCGGTGCCGGATCGAGCGCGGTCAGTCCGCTCACCATCGAGCCGCAGCCGCCGGTGACGACCAGCGGCAGGGTCGCGGCCGATGCTCTTGCCGCCGTCAGAAGCGAAAGCTGGATCTGCGACCAGACGTTCGACGCGCAGGCCTGCGCCGGCTCGTTGACCGGCTCGAGCGCCACCCTGCCGGGCTGGAACCGCGCCAGCCTGCCGGCAAGCTCGCCGACCAGCCCGCGGTAGAGATCGAACGCGGGTGCGGCGGTGCTGGAGACCATGCGGTCGGGGTTCCAGTAATGGGTGGCGGCATTGGCCTGGATGTTGACGATGATGCCGAGACCGGCGTGGAGGGTGGCCGTGACGGCGGCATCCAGCATGTCCAGCAACCGGCCGCGCGTGATGGCGTCGGCGGCCAGGAAAGGGCCGGGATCAACAGGCAGTCGGATGAAATCGAGCCCGGTCCTGCGCAGCCGACGCAGGTCGTCCGGGGTCGGCACCGGCCGTTGCGACTGGAAGGGCGGCCAGTCATAGTCGGTGCGCGGAGCGGGAAATTCGCGTGTCAGCGAGAACCAGGGCCAGGCGTTGACGCCGCGCCGAAATCGCGGCCCGGCGGCTGCGCGAGCGATTGGTGCGACCGGGAGCCAGCCGAGAGCCGCCGCGGTGGACAGCGCCGTCCGCAGCACCCGCCGGCGCGACCAGCCTGTCATACGGTTCCTGGCGATGCATGATCCATCGCGGTGGTCTTGGCGGCGGTCATGCCGAGCAAATGATAGGCCTCATTTTCATAGGCAAGCAGGACATCGTCCCAGCGAAAGGCTTCGCGGGCGCGCGCCCTGGCGGCAACGCCGCAGGCCTTGACCAAGGCGTCATCGTCCAGCGCCTGCTGCATCCGCTTGGCGCAACTGTCCTTGTCGGTGAAGTAGATCGCCGCAGCGCCGGCGGTCCATCTGTTGTAGGGATTGTCGTGGGCGATCACCATGTTGCCGGCCGCCAGCGCCTCGACCAGCGAGGGGTTGGTGCCGCCGACCGTGTGGCCATGCAGATAGGCGCGGGCGTGGTATCTGAGCGCCTTGACCGTCGCCTGGTCGTAAATGGCGCCCGGCAGGACCACCGAGCCATTCGCCGCCTTGCGGATGGCGGCATGATAGGGGATGTCGTCGGACAGCGTTCCCAGCACCACCAGCTTCATGTCGCGCTTGGCGGAGCAAAAAGCTTCGACGATCGGCAGGATGTTGTTGTCGGGTTCGATGCGCGCGATCGAGACCAGATAGCGCCCGGGCTCGAGGCCGAGCGCCCGGACCGGCGCCTCGGGCGCTGATGTCACCGGATCGGCGCCATAGGCAATGGTGGCGATGGCGCTGCGCGGCCGGCGCGTCGCCAGGTGATCTGCGATGGCGGGATGATCGGCGACCAGCCGATGCGAGGCCCATGCGCCGATCCATTCGTTGAGCCAGAACCAGGTTCGCGCCGCCATTCCCCATTTGGGGCGGCGCCACTCGATGCCGTCCATGTTGGTGAAGATCTTGCGTCGCTTCAGCCTGAGCCAGGTCAGGAAGACCGCGCCATTGTAGCCGAGCACCAGGCAAACGCCCGGTCGCCGGGCGGCGTCGCGGGCGCATTGCCAGTCGAATTCCAGCGTCGCGCGCGGTCCCTTGGAGGCGACCTGGATGTGAATGAGCTCGATGCCGCGCCAGGTTTCGCTGCGCACCCTCTGGTCGATCCGCTCGACTTCATCCTGGCAGTAGACGCCGACCTTCCAACCGCGCCCGACAAGAAACAGCGCCAGTTTTTCGGCAAAGGTTTCAAAGCCGCCATGGGCCGCGGGTATGCCGCGGGTCCCCAGGATCAGAATGGCGGGCGTTTCTGGTTTCATGGCCGGCGGCACTTTCACATGTCTCATATATTAGATATTGCTTAATTTATAATGAGCAGGTGGCAACTTCCGTGCCACCTCCCGATTTAGGTATCCTGCGAGGGATCATCGCGCGGGGTTGTAAAAAAACGGTGTTGAAGCCGATGGTTGTTTCATTCTCGGTCAACCCTTCTGTGCGTAGCTGTATCGAAACGAAGCAATGCCTGGGGCGTACGGCCGGCAGTCGGGCGTATCGAACCAGGCATGATTCTTGCGGACGGACTTCTGCCACAATCGCCCAGCGCGATGGTTGTAGCACCCGGCGGGATATAAAGATGCGGATTGCCTGCGTTCATCAGGGTTATGAACTCTATGGTTCTGACCGCAGCTTCGCGGAGAGCGTTGCCGCGTTGCGCGCCGCGTTTCCGTCTGCCGACATCGAAGTGGTTTTACCGCGTAGCGGGCCGATCGTGCGGATCCTGGAAGCGCATGCCAGCCGGATCGTCTTCGAACCGCTGTGGGTGCTGAGGCGCCAGGCCATTGCGCGCCTTGCGACCGTCGAGATGGCGCGATTGCCGGTTGCCGTGTTCAGGGCGTGGCGGCGCCTCAAGGAATGCGACCTCGTTTATGTCAACACCTCGATCGTGGCCGACTACGCGCTGGCCGCACGCCTTCTTCCCCAAAAGGCCGTCCTGCACATCCACGAAATCCCCGAAGGCGCCATGCGCAGGATACTCGTCGGCCTGATGCGCTGGAGCCATGCCGATCTGATCTTCAACTCGCGCGCGACGCGCGCCGCTTTCGGCGATCCCATAACCGCGCGCACGCATGTCGTCTACAACGGCGTTGCCGGGCCGGCGGCCGTCGAACCGACCACCTATGACGGCAAGCGCCCATTGCGGGTGCTGCTGCTTGGCCGTATCAACCGGATCAAGGGGCAGGAAATCCTGCTGGAGGCGATCGCCGCGATGCCGGCGGAACTCCAGGCGAGGATCGAGGTGCGGCTGGTCGGCGGCGCCTTCGAAAGCACCGAGCGCGAGCGTGCTTTGGCCGAACTGGTCGAGACGATGGGTCTCACCGGGCGCGTCAATGTCTTGCCCTTCGTGCCTGACCCTTCGGAGCACTACCGCTGGGCCGACATCGTCACCGTGCCGTCCCGGCGTCCCGAGTCGCTGGGCCGCGTCGCCATCGAGGCGATGGCCTATGGCCGGCCGCCGCTTGTGTCGGCGATCGGCGGGCTGGTGGAAGTGGTCAGCGACGGGGAGACCGGCTGGCATGTTCCGCCCGGCGACGCAGCAGCTCTTGGCGCGAAATTGCAGGAGATCATCCTCGCCCCTGAGGCCTGGCGCGGGTTTGTCGCTGCCGGGCGCGCGCGCTACGAGGCAATCTTCAGCGAGCCGGTCGCGGCCGCGGCGATCACCGCGATCGCCGCCGACAAGCTGAAGACGACCATCGCGCGGCCGGGCAGGGTGCCTGCTGCCCGCGAAGCGGAGACGCGGCCGTGAAGCTAGCGTTTCCGAGCCATCTGGTTCGACGCCTCGTGCTGATGATCGGCGGCGAGGCGATGCAGAGCGGCTTTCATTTTGCCCTCAACATCATGCTGTTGCACATGCTGTCGGCGCAGGGCTACGGCCTCTTCGCCATCGGCATGGTGATGGGCGGTGTCGGCCTGTCCTATATCAGGTCGCTCACCGCCGTTCCCGCCAGCATCTGGATGAGCAAGAGCACCAACAGCGCCGGCGTCGATACCTATGACGTGGCGTTCGGAACGGCGGCGCTGATCGTGGCGTTGCTGATGGCCGTCGGCACGGCAGTCCTGATGCATGTCCTTGGCGATCCAAGCGGAATTGCCGCCGGCTGCTTCGTCGGTGCCTGGTCGTTGCGCAGCCATATGCGCACGGCTTTCTTCGCACGGCGCCAGCAGGTTGTCGTCTCCGTCAGCGATGGCGCGTTTACAGTCGCCGGCTGTGTCCTGACCGGGCTGTCGATCTGGTTGGTCCAAGACCCGCTGCAGACCGTGTTCTATGCACTAGCCGCGGCAAATGTATTCGGCATTTTCGTCCTGGTCCGGCTGGCGCGGCGCTCGCTTCGCATCAGCTTCCGCATGCCGACGCGGCGACGCTATGTCAGACTGTGGCCCCAGCTGCGCTGGTCGGCATTCAGCGCGACCACCACCAACATCCAGGGTCAATGTCTGGCGCTGCTGGTCGCCGGCATTGCCGGTCCTGCCGCCTACGCACCGCTGGCGGCGGTTCTGGTGCTGTTTGCCCCGCTGCGCATCATCAGCCTTGCTTTCGTCAACATGACGCAGCCGGATCTCGCCAGGCTGATGCGGAACAATGAAACAGGCCGTGTCTGGACGCAGGCCAAGATCTGGGCGCTCGTCATGGGGTTTGGCGGCCTTGCATATGGATGCGCCATCATGTTCGTCCTGCCGATGATAAAATCCCAGGCTCTCCAGGACGCTTCGACCTGGTTCATCGGACTTTTCGTGATCGCGAATTTTGTCCCGATCATGCTCTATATCATGCCCCGTATCGTGCTTGAGATACTCGGCGATTTTCGGATCGTCGCGTTCACCACGACGGGCGGCGCGGTCGTCGGGCTGGCACTGATCGCGGCCCTGCTGGCAATCGCGTCTCCGCCGTGGGCGTTGTTGGGTTCCGCCGTCTCGGAGATGTTCGTGCTCGTGGCGTCATGGTATTTCGCGCATCACCGCATGTGGAATATCGAGCATCCCGACGAGGCGCGCGACAGCCGGTTGGGCGCGTGGCGGCGCACGCTGTCGTTCGCCACGGCAAAGCGATAGGAAAAAACATGGCAGTCCAGGCGGTGCAAATTGCTGCGGTGACCGGCTCGCCCGATGGCCAGTCCTCCCATCCGGCCATCGTCGTCGCCAACGATGCATACACGGCGCGGCTCCACACCAGCCTGGAAGCGGCCAGGCCGCTCTGGCTGCGCCTCCAGGCGGACGGTGTGTGCACCGCCCACCAGAATTATGCCTGGGCCGAGGGGATCGTAGCGCGGCTGATGCCTGAAGGTGCCGAACTGCTCATCGTGGAGGTAAACGACGCCGTGACGGGCGTGCCGCGAATGCTGGTGCCGTTGATACGGCGACCGGCTTTCCGCCATCGGGTGATCGAGTGGCTGAGCTGTGGCGTTTGCGACTATTCGGCACCGTTGCTGGCCGATGCGAGCCCGTGGACGACGCAGTCGGCGCAGGCCGCGTGGGCCGCGGTGCGCTCCGTGCTGCCGCCGGCGGACCGTATCCAGATCAGGGGAATTCCGCAATCGATCAGCGGTGTCGCCAATCCGCTGGCCCTGCTGGCGGCCACGCGCGATTCCCTGCATACCAGCTTCGGCCTCGCCATCGACGGCGATCCGGAAACCGTCCTCAAGCGCCTATGCCGGCCATCCTTCGTCAAGGCTTTCAACAAGGACTGGCGTCGCCTCGAACGGCTTGGCGGCGTGGAACTGGTCGAAGCCAACACGCCGGCCCTGGTGGAGGTCATCTTCGCCGGCCTGGTCCGGATGCGGCTCAGCCGCTTTCGCGAACTGGGCCGCTTCGACCTGCTGACGCAGGCGGCGGTTGTCGATTTCTATCGAAACGCTGCTCTCGAGGGCCTGTCGGATGGGTCGGTGCGGCTCTTCGGGTTGCGTGTGGGTGAAGCTCTTATCGCGGTCCAATACCTGCTGATCCATCAAGTCACCGTTCATGCTCTGCTGATCTCAATCGATCAGGGCGCGGTGCCCAATGTCTCGCCGGGACTTCTGATCATGGGCAAGTTGATGAACTGGGCGCGCGGGCGCGATTTCAATTATTTCGACCTGTCGGTAGGCAACCAGAGTTATAAGGAACATATGGGTGCCTTGGGTTCGGGTCTGCGCGAGCTTTGCCACGGGATTACGGTGCGAGGCAGCGCCGTGAGCGCAGCCATCGAGATCCGCAACCGGGCCGAGGTGTTCGTGCGCTCCAAACCTCGGCTGCTGAAGAGGCTCCAGGGACTGATGCGGGGTTTGCGGCGCCTGCGCGGGGGATCAGAATGACGGGAGAAGCATGTGGCAAGCTACGCGGCGGGAACGACTCCGATAAAGGATTTGCCCGGTGGGCCGGTTTCCCCGACTGTCGCCAACGTTGATGCAACCCCGCACTTCACGGCTCGGCTGCACACCAGCTTCGACACCGTAAGGCTGCTATGGCTGCTCCTTGAAGCTCACGGCGTCTGCACTGCCCACCAGCATTATGCCTGGGTCGAAGGAATCGCCGCACGGCTGATGCCCAAAGACGCGGATCTGATCCTCGTCGAGGTGAGTGACGCAGTGACCGGCGCGCCGGCCATGCTGTTGCCGCTGATGCGGCGCCGGGCCTTCGGCCACCACGTGATCGAATGGCTGAGCTGTCGCGTGTGCGACTACTCAGTGCCGCTGCTGGCGGATGGGATAGAGTGGACCAGGCAGAGTGCCGACGCCATGTGGGCGGCGGTCCGTGCCGTGCTGCCACCGGCGGATCGCATCCATATCGCGGGAATTCCGCAGCAGGTCCACGGCGTGGCCAATCCGCTGGCATTGCTTTCGGTGGCGCGGGACTCCATCCAGGTCAGCTCCGGCCTCGTCCTGCATGGCGATCCGGAGACGCTCATCAAGCGGATCTGCAAGCCGTCCTTCGCCAAGGCCTTCCGCAAGCATTGTCGCGGCTTCGAACAGCTTGGTGGCCTCGCTCTGATCGAGGCCGACACGCCTGATCTGACCGAGGAGCTCCTGGATGCGCTGTTGGAACTGCGGCTCAAGCGTTTTCGTGAGCTCGGGCGTTTCGACCTCCTGACGCAGGCGCCGGTCGTCGATTTTTACCGCGCCGCGGCGCTGCAAGGTCTGTCCAATGGATCGGTGCGGCTCTTCGGACTACGCGTCGGTGAAGCCTGGCTCGCCTCCATCTATGTGCTGGTCAGAAAAGGCACACTTCACGCCCTCCTGCTCGGCATCGACCAGAATGCGGTCGCCAATGTCTCACCCGGCCTGACGACGATGGGCAAGCTGATGATGTGGGGATGCGAGCGGGGCTTCGACTATTTCGACCTGTCGGTCGGCGGCCAGGGCTACAAGCAACATATCGGTGCCTCGAGCTCGGTACTGGCCGAGATCTGCGAACCGGTGACGGTGCGGGGCAGGGCTGCGAACGCAGCCATTTTGCTGCGCAGCCGGGTCGAAGGCATGACGCGGTCGCGTCCCCGGCTGCTCAAGGCCGTCCAGGGCCTGACGCGCCGCTTGCGGCGATTGAAGGACTGAGGACGAGCGTTTGCCGGTCCTGCGATGCAGAGCACCAAGGCCGGGCAGGCAAGCTTGTTGACAGGGTCGGTTAACTCTATATCTGAAAGCGCGGCTTGACGTTCAGAAATGAGTGTCACGGGCGGATTTTTTTAAGTTGGCGTTTTCGGCAGATCATCTCGATGAATGCAAGTTTAGGAGATGGGATACGTTCCATCCTCATTATCCAAACGAAGTACATTGGAGATGTCGTTCTGACATCTGCTTTGGTTCGCAATCTACGTCTTTCTTATCCACAAGCATCGGTGACCATGCTTTGTGCGCCGGGTCTCAAGGAGTTCATCGTCGCGCAAGGGATCGCCGATGTTGCCGTTGGCTTTGAATCCCGTGGCAGAGGAAGGACTCTGCGCAAGCGTTTGAGCGACTATCGTGGCGTCATCTCTGATCTGCGGCGTCGAAGATTTGATCTTAGCATCGACCTTACCGATTCAAAAACCTCGCGGATCATGCATCGTTTGATCGGCGCTCCACTTCGCGTCGGCTTCGATCCTTCCGAGCATCCGATGAAGTTCTGGGAAATCCAGCTTGCAAACGTTCTCGCCGCGACCTTCGGAGATGGCGGACCGCATTATCTCTACAGGAACCTGTCTCCTCTCCGCGCCCTTGGGCTGGATTGTGAGGATCCAACACCTCGGCTGCAGCCGACCAGTACTGCCCAGGAAGAGTGTGCCAGGCTTCTTGCGGAAAACGCTTTGGCGAAGAAGTCGTACGTGGCAGTGCATGCCGGCGCGAGGTTCGAAGGACGTTGTTGGCCGCCGCAACATTTTGCTGCGGTCATCGACGAAGTATACGCCAAAACCGGGCTGCGATCCCTCCTTGTTGGCGGGCCGGATGAAGGGCTTGCCGCGCAAAGGATCCTTGAAGTGGCAGCATCGCCGGTCGCAAGTGTCGTCGGAAAAGCCTCGCTTGAGGTCCTGACGGCATTGTTGGCCGAAGCGTCGATCTTTCTTGGCAATGAGAGCGGCCCGATGCACATCGCGGCCTCTGTCGGAACTCCAGCGGTGGGGCTGTACGGTCTGACGTCGCCAGAGCAATGGGGCCCGTTCGGTGTTCCCAACCGGACGCTCCAGCCGCCCATGCCTTGCCCATGCATCGCTCCAGGTGTGTGTAAAGAAAACAACGCCGGTGGGGTCTATTGCGTCCAGCGGCTCCAGGTTGCCGATGTTGCGGCGGTGACACTCGATCTCATCGGCACGGAAGTTCAAAAATCTGCTCATTCGGGCATGCCGGCCGCGTAGCAGGGCGGCAGCGACGGGCGATTGTTTGGCGGCGCGCTTCACGTCTTGATTCAGGCCGAGGCTCAAACATCTTCAAAAGATTGGCAAATTTGACCGGGCCGCATCCTGCGCTGTCCGCGAAATTGACAGGACGGCGCGTCTCCGCCATCCTTGACCCCAGTCGTCAGGCTGCCGGCAGCGGCCGCGTTGTGTGTCTGGGGCGACCGAGGGCAGTGTCATGTTCAGTCCCGTCACAGGTCAGAATTCCAAGCGCGCCGCGGTGCGCAAGGCGCTCGATCGTCACAAGGTCTACATCACCGCGCAGCGTTTTTCGGCAGGCACCTACCAGGCCCGGGTTCTGGTCGACGGCGAGGCCTATTGGGTCGACGAATTCCGGCTGAGCCAGCTGCAGCAAGGACTGTCGCCGGCGGAGCTCGAGTTGACGCCGGCTGCTGACGATTGAGCGCGCCTGGCTTGTTCCTGGCCTCCGTGCTTCGACCTTTGCCATGACCACCCCGCCAAAGCTCCAATCCTACCGCGCGAGGCGAGAATTTTCCAAAACGCCGGAACCGGCAGGCGGTCTCATCACGGATGAAGGCAACCGCTTCGTCGTGCACAAGCACCACGCCACCGCAGACCATTATGATCTGCGCCTACAGGTCGGCGATGTCTTGAAAAGCTGGGCGGTGCCGCGCGGCCCTTCGCTCAATCCGGCCGACAAAAGACTGGCGGTCGAGACCGAGGATCATCCGCTCGAATATATCGACTTCGAGGGTGTCATTCCCGAAGGCGAGTATGGCGGCGGGCCGATGATCGTCTGGGATACCGGCAGCTGGGCGCCGATGGACGATGTCGAAAAGAGTTTGCGCACCGGCGCCTTCAAGTTCCGGCTGGCCGGCGACAAGCTCAATGGCGGCTGGATGCTGACCCGGCTGAAGCCGAAACCCGGCGAAGACGAAAACAAGAAGAACTGGCTGCTGTTCAAGGAGCGCGACCTCGCCGCCGACACCGCGCTTGACATCCTCACGGGCCGGCCGGAAAGCGTCAAATCCGGATTGCGCATCGAGGAGCTGGCGGCGCCGGCGAAGCCAGCCGCCAAACCCGCGCCCAGACAGGGATCGCTGAAGCCCGGCACGCTGCCGGGTGCGTTCAAGGCCCCCATGCTTGCCCGTATCGAGCCGCAACTGGCGACGCAGGTGCCAAAACCACCGGATGGCGAGGACACCCAACAGGTCTGGCTGCACGAAATCAAATTCGACGGCTACCGCACCATGGCGCATCTTACTGAGGGCGCGGTCAAGCTGATCACCCGTGGCGGCATCGACTGGACGAAGCGCTATGGCGACCTGCCGCATGCGTTCGCCAAACTGCCGTGCCGCGACGCCATCGTCGACGGCGAGATCGTGGTGCTCGATGCCAAGGGCATCAGCCGTTTCGCGCTGCTGCAGGATGCGCTGGCGCAGGGCGCCGGCAGCATGCTCCATTTCTACGCCTTCGATCTTCTCCATCTCGACGGCTGGGACCTGACCAAGGCGCCGCTGGTCCGGCGCAAGGCGCTGCTGGCGCAGATGCTGTCGGGCCTCGGCGCCAATTCCGCCATCCAGTTCTCCGACCATGTCGAGGGCTCGGGGCAGGGGCTCTACGACCAGGCGGCGGAACTGGGGCTGGAGGGTGTCGTCTCCAAGCGCGCCACGGCCATCTATCAGAGCGGCCGAAGCAAAAGCTGGACCAAGACCAAGGCGTTGCTGTCGGACGACTTCGTCATCGCAGGCTTCACCATCTCCGATGCGGCCGAAGGGCTGGCGGCGCTCGGCATGGCAGAGTTTGAGGATGGTGAATTGCATTATCGCGGCAAGGTCGGCACTGGTTTCGATGCCGCCACCGCCGGTGAGTTGCTCGCCAGGCTGGAGCCGCTGCGGGAAGGCGCCACCGCGCCCGAGGGCGTCCCGCGCGAAATAATGCGCGAGATGAACTGGGTGCGCCCGCTGCTGTCGGCGCGCATCCATTACGCCAACCGCACATCGGACAACGCACTGCGCCACGGCGTCTTCCGCGGTTTGAGAGATGTCGGCCTGTCGACGCCGGTCTCGTCCAAACGCAAGCGGCTGATCGCCGAGGCCGACCTTGCCACCATCTGGGTGACCAATCCGACGCGCCGGCTGTTCGGCAAGACCGGCCCGACCAAGCTCGACATCGCCGTCTATTATGCGCTGGTCGGCGATTTCATGCTGCCGCACATTCTCGGCCGGCCGGTGTCGCTGGTGCGCTGCCCGACCGGCCTGCCGAAGGATTGCTTCTTCCAGCGCCACGCCTTCACCGGCATGCCGCCCTCGGTGGTGACATTCGAGGCGACAAATTCCGAGGGCGAGACCAAATCCTATCTCTCGGTCGAAGGCGCGAAAGGGTATCTGGCGCTGGCGCAGTTCGGCGTCGTCGAGTTCCATACCTGGGGCACTCACCGCACCAGCCTCGACAGACCCGACCAGATCGTCCTCGACCTCGATCCGGGAGAAGGGATCACCTGGCGCGAGGTGGTCGAGGCCGCGGTGCACATCAAGGACGAATTGGAGCGCCTGGGGCTGGTGCCGTTCGCCAAGACCTCCGGCGGCAACGGCATCCACATCACCGTGCCGGTGACGGGCAAGCAGAACTGGAAGAAACTGCACCAGGCGACCAGCGCCATCGCCACGCATCTGGCGACAACGGCGCCGGACACATTCACCACCACCATGGGCAAGGACAACCGCAAGAAGCGCATCTTCATCGACTACCACCGCAATGCGCGCGGCCACACCTCCGCGGCACCTTACTCGCTGCGCGCCCGCACCAATCTGCCGGCCTCTACCCCGGTGAGCTGGAGCGACCTCGAATCCATCGATGCGCCGCAGGATCTGAACTATTCCTCCCTGCCGGGGCTGCTGGCGACGTCGGGTGATCCGTGGGCCGAGATCGACGAGTTCGCGCGGGATCTGCCAGTGTTCGAGGGGACGGGGAAGTAGTCGCGAGATGAGGGCGCAGTCCCGCCAGCGTCTCAATTCCAAGTCCATCGACGCTTCCGACAATTTGAATTATTCTCTCCGCCACGACCTCAAAGACGTACCGGAAGATTTCGTCAGGGATTTGCCTGTATCGTGTGGGGTCGGTGTAGGATTTCCTCAGCGCCAATCGTCCTTCGGACGAAAAGCGCTGCAGCAAATGTCAGTGCATGGCCGCGTAGGAGTGTTTCATGGCGCCCAGGGCAAGTTGGAAAGGTTACCTCAAACTCAGCCTCGTGAGCTGTCCGGTGCGGCTATATCCCGCCACCAGCGCCAGCGAGCGCATCAGCTTCAACCAGTTGCACAAGAAGACCCATAACCGCATCAACATGAAACCGGTCGACCCCGAATTGGGGCTCGTCGAGCGTGCTGATCTGGTCAAGGGCTACGAATACGAGGACAAGCAGTACATCATCATCGATGATGCCGACCTCGATGCGGTGCGCATCGAATCCAATCACACGATGAACATCGAGGCCTTCGTCGACGAGGACGAGGTCGACGTCATCTATCAGGATGCGCCCTACTACATGGCGCCCGACGGTGCGATGGCGGAAGAGACCTTTGCCGTGCTGCGCGAAGCGATGCGCAAATCCGGCAAGCTGGCGATCGCCCGCCTGGTGCTGTCCAGCCGCGAGCGCGTGGTGACGATCGGCGCGCGCGAGAACGGCATGTTCGTGTGCACCTTGAGGAACCCGAACGAAGTGCGCGGGACGGCTGAATATTTCGGCAACATCCCGGCTGGCAAGCCCGACCCCGAAATGCTGCAGCTCGCCGAAGCGCTGATCAAGCAGAAGGAAACCACCTTCGATCCGAAGAATTATGAGGACCGCTACGAGGCGGCACTCATGACGATGATCCGCGAGAAGCTGAAAGGCCACAAGCCGATCATCGCGGCGGCACCCGAGCGCGGCAATGTCATCAACCTGATGGATGCGCTGAAGGCGAGCCTGTCGCAATCGAAGCCGCCGGCCAAATCGAAGAGCAAGGCCGACGAGGTTGCCAAGCCCGCCGCGAAGAAGGCGGCAGCGGGTGGTGCTGCTGAAAATCCGTTGAAGGCCAATCTGCTGAAGGCGGTCGGCAAGAGCAAGAAATGACGGCACCGGCCGGCGCTGTTTTCGGCACGATAGGCGCACTGGCGGCTTTTCCGCTCAGGCTGGCTGCGCGGGAAGTGGAACGCCGGCACGGCCAGCTGCGGCGCGGTATCACCAGGCGCACCACGCATGTCGTCTTCGGCCGGACACTTCTCGCCAGGGCAGGCCTCGTCAAAAACGGCGATGCCGGGATCGAGCGCAGTGTCGCCGCCGAGCGCGCGGCCGGTCGAACGCTGATCAGCGAGAACGGATTCCTGCGCCTTCTCGGACTGATGAAGACACCGGAGGCGTCTTCGCTGTCGCGGCAATCGCTGATCGATCAGTCGCGGCTATCAGGCTCCGACCTCGATTTTTTGTCGCTGTTCGATGCGTTCGAGCATGACACAGAACCTTATTCCTTCCGCGACCTGATCCTGGCGCGCAAATATGCCGGGCTCATCGCCGGCGGCGCGACATGGGCGGCGATCGCGCGCTCCGTCCACCGCTCCGGCCCGGTGGCGTCGCTGACCGCCAAGTCGCTCAATGTCGGCTCGCAGCATGGGCGCGCCGACGCGATCTATCTCGAAGGCGGCCAGAGCGAACTCGATGGGCAGTTGCTGTTCGATCTCGGAACAGCCGGGGCAGAGGGTGACGACACGCTGGAGGAGCTGTTCGCCGAGGCGGAAGCGGCGGAGGAGCAGGGCGACCATGATGGGGCCGCCGCGCTCTACCAGCGCTGTCTCGCCATCGATCCGAGCGATGCGATTGCCGCCTTCAACCGCGCCAACTGCCTGCGCGCCGGCGGCCACGCGGTGGACGCCGCTCATGACTATATCAATGCGATAAAACTCGACCCGGCCTTCGTCGAGGCGTGGTTCAACCTGGCCGGACTGATGAGCGAGCAAGGTCGCGAAGCCTCGGCGCGAAGGCACCTGCAGAAAGCGATCACGCTCGACAAGACCTATGCCGATCCGGTGTTCAACCTCGCCCGACTGGAATTCGACGCCGGCAATCTGCCGGAGGCGCGGCGGCTGTGGGTGCGCTATCTCGAACTCGACGCGGATTCGGAATGGGCGCGGGTTGCAGCCAAGGGCGTGCAGTTCGTGGATCTGCAGCTGGCGCGGACGGCGGGGTGAGCATGATTGGCAAAGGCCGCGATGACAGCCAATCTCCCCCCTTGCGGGGGAGATGTCCGGCAAGACAGAGGGGGGCGCTGTCCCGCCAACAGATCGGCCAATTTTGGCGCGTGTTCTCGCACGCAAGCATGACCGAAGGCTGGCATTCCTTCACGCCCCCCTCTGCCCTGCCGGGCATCTCCCCCACGAGGGGGGAGATCAGCAGCGTCGCCGTCGCGCCGGACATCACAGCATGACCCACTTCCTCTTCGACGGTCCCGACACCGCGCCCACCACCATCCTGCTTGCCCATGGTGCGGGCGCGTCGATGGATTCGCCTTCGATGACCGCCACCGCCAAGGCGCTGGCCGCGGCCGGCTTACAGGTCGCGCGCTTTGAATTCCACTACATGGCTGCCCGCCGCTACGGCCACCGCAAACCGCCGCCGCGGGCCGAGACGGTGAATCCGGAATATATCAAGGCGACAGCCGACCTCAGGGCAAAGGGCGTGACGGGACCGCTGATCATCGGCGGCAAGTCGATGGGTGGGCGCGTCGCCTCCATGGTCGCCGACGAGATGTTTGCCAAGGGGGAGATTTCAGGGCTGGTCTGCCTCGGCTATCCCTTCCATCCGCCGGCCAAGCCCGAGCAATTGCGCACCAAACACCTTGCCGATCTGAAGACGCCGACGCTGATCTTCCAGGGTACCCGCGACGAGTTCGGCACCAGGGACGAGGTTGCGACTTATGACCTTTCCGATCGCATCGAGGTGATCTGGCTGGAGGATGGCGACCATGATCTCAAGCCACGCAAGAGCATCTCGGGATTTTCGGCGGCCGACCATCTGAAGACGCTGGCCGAGACGGTCAAGGCGTGGTCGGGTCGGATCGCTTCCTGAAGCGATGAAGATCGCCTCCTTCAACATCAACAACATCAACAGCCGGCTTGAAAACCTGCTGGGATGGCTGGCTGTGGCAAAGCCCGATGTCGTGTGCCTGCAGGAGCTGAAGGCGCGCGACATGCAGTTTCCGCGCTCGGCATTGGCGGCGGCCGGCTATGGCGCGGTGTGGAAGGGCGAGCCGACGTGGAACGGTGTTGCCATCCTGGCGCGGGGTTCGGAACCGGTGCTGACCCGCGATGCCTTGCCCGGCGACGATGCCGACAGGCAGAGCCGCTATATCGAGGCGGCGGTGAACGGCATCATCGTCGCTTGTCTCTATGCGCCGAACGGCAATCCTCAGCCCGGCCCGAAATTCGCCTACAAGCTCGCCTGGCACGCGCGGCTGGAGGTGCATGCCGAACAGTTGCTCGACACCGGCCTGCCGGTGGTGCTGGCCGGCGACTACAACATCGTGCCCGAGCCGCGCGATATCTACGCCACCCGCTCCTATGACGACAACGCGCTGGTGCAGCCGGAAAGCCGGGCGTCGTTCCAGCGCCTGCTCGACCAGGGTTGGCTTGATGCCCTGCGCAAGATGCATCCGAAGGAAACGCTTTACACATTCTGGGACTATCGCCGCAACCGCTGGCCGCGCGATGCCGGCCTCCGGCTCGATCACATCCTGCTGTCGAAGAAACTGGCACGCCGCCTGACCTCCGCCGGCATCGACCGCGACGTGCGCGGCGAGGACGGCGCCAGCGACCATGCGCCGGTGTGGGTGGAATTGAAGTAGGCGACTGCTTTCATTGCGTCGCGCTTGAACGGCTCCCTGCAACGCGCTTAAAGTCTTTTGTCTCGATGCATGTTGCTGTCCCAATCCGGGTTCGCTTTTGGCCGACATGCAATAACCTGTCGGCAAAGTACTCCAACCCAGCCGGATCGCCCGTGAACGCAACCCCCCAGGAGATTTGTGGATCGAGGCTCCATGCCTGACTTGGGCGCTGTCTCGATATTGGCCGCCGCCATTGTGGTGCTTGCGGCTGCTGTCATGTCCTGGCTGCTGTGGCGGAAGCGCAGCCGTCGCAAGGGACGGCGGCAGACCAATCCGGCTGCCGACTATGCCGTCCGTACCGATTGGAATGCCCGCGGGGGTATGCTCAATTACTCATCCTTCGTCTATTTCGATGTCGATCGCGACGGCAAATACGGCGCCGGAGACCGGCCGATGGCCGGGATCATGGTGCGGCTGTATGACGAAGCGGGCAAGCTCGCCGCATCCGCGCGCACCAACAATGCCGGCTTTGCCAATTTTCCCATGTCGGTGAAAAGCAGAAAGGCCGTGATCCGCAAGCCGGGCAACTGGCGCTTTGTGGTTTCGGTGCCGCCCGGCTGGCAGGCGAAAAGCGAAAATGACATTCAGTCCCGACGCTTCATGCCGCTGCCGGGTTCGCCGGCCGGGATGGTATCGCAGGAGATGCTGCTGCCGGTCGGTCTGGCACCGCCGCGCCGCGTCAGCGGGCGCGTTGCCGGCGATGGACCAGCGACCCTCTCCATGTCGGGGGACGGGCACGTCCTGGAGACGCGGGCACTGGCCCCGGGTGCCGTCTTCAGCTTCGACCTGGCTGAAGAAGCCGACACGGTCAGCGTCAGCGGCGGCGGCTTGGAGCGGCGGCTGACGCTGTCGCCCTACTCGGCGGATCTAGGCCTGCTGTCGCCGCAACGCGCCGGCATCGACACTGATGCCGCCCTCGAAACGATCGATTTCGACGATGTGACGTCGCGCAGCCTCAGGAAAATTCCGGCTGGCCATGCCGGATTGGCGTGGCGCAACCTGAATGCGATGGCCCGCGACTTCACCAAGGATAGCCAGGGCTATGTCAATGGCAATGTTTCCGGCGACCATGTGCTCTACACCAGCAGCGGGCTGCCGGCCGAATTCAGCTGCGAACGGCCGTTCGGCTTTCACTCGGTCATGCTGAGCGCCGCCTGGCTGGCGTCGGAAGGGGAGGTGGCGCTGATCGAAAGCTGGCTTGGCGAGCAGCTGATTGCAAGCGACGAGGTCACGCTGTCGGCGCTGACGCCGCTGCACTACGCCCCGATGCTCAAAGCTGTAACGCGTGTTCGCCTGTCGACGAAGCACTATTGGCAAATGGTCGTGGACGATCTGGTCTTAACGCGCTGAGATTTAGGCATGCCAAAGCGGAGCGAAATTTCGCCCCGCTTCAATCAGGTTATGTTGACGGTCAGCCCGGCACAATAATAATCGAGGCGCCGTTGGCCGCAGTGACCGCCGACAACCGGCCTTTTTTCAAGAACGATGGCTTCACATAGATCTTTTTCATATCAGACTCTCCTAAAATCCCGATCCGATGATGCCAGACTGCGGCCATCTGTCAACCATGCGGCTGAAATCGGTAAAACTGCAATAAATCCAAGGAGGAGCGGCAAGGCGCCCGCCCTCCAATTCTTGTTTACGCCATCCCGCATCGAAGGCCTTCGATGCTTTTTCTGGAATTGCTCCAGCGCCAGGCACGTTTCGGCCAAGAGTGTGCCAGATTATATCGTGGCGCTGGTCGAGCCGTTTGCCGTGACGGCTGAAAGCTTGCCCTTCTTGACGAGAGCCGGCTTCGCGTAAGTCTTCTTCATGGTAATCTCTCCTCATCCCTACGCGAGAATGGCAGATACGCAAGATGTGTCAACCAAGCCGGGCGTCCACACGGGCTCTTGGCGACACGAGCTTGCGGCTGATAGTCTCGACGTCGACATGCGGGGCAACCGTCACATGGTGAGGGCCGCAACAACGCCCGGGGGGTTTCAATGAACAAGGGTGCCGACAGATTGCTCGCGCTTGCCCTGGTCGTTGTCGCCGTAGGCTGCCTGGCGCGGATCTATTGGCCGGCAATCGGCGAGGCTTTCCTCTGGCGCGGCTTTTCAGGCCCGCCGATGGATCCAGCCTCGTTACGGCTGGCGGGGTTCCTGGTGGCGGCGTTCGCCTGCCTGCTTGGTGCAGGGCTGTTTTGGGCCGGCCTCTTGCCGGACCGGTCGGGCCAAGCAGCGGGCGCGCCGCTGTTTGGTCGCGCGGCGGAGATGCAGGACGCTGGCAGGCCCGGCCTGCGCAGAGTCTTTCTCGTCCTGCCATTGGTCGTGGTCGCCGCACTGGCCGCCGACCGGTTCGGCCCTTGGCATGAGGGCGGCGACATAGCCAGCGAGCCCGTCGAACCGAAGGCCGACGAACCCAACCCTGGCGAGCCGAAGGCCAACGAACCCAAGGGGCAGGATGTCGCCAGCGCGCCGCCGGCCTCAGAGCCGGCAGCCCCACCGCCTGCACCAGCAGAAGCTGCTTCGCCGCCGGAGGCCGCCAATCCGCCTGCGGCACCGGTCCCACTGACGCCGCCGGCGCTGGTGCAACCGACCCCGCCAACGCTAGTGCCGCCGACCGCGCCCGCGCCTCCGGCGCCGCCGGAGGTCGCGGTCATTCCGCCGCCCATCGTGGCGCCATTGCCGCCGGCTCCGCCGCCGCTACCGACGCAGCCCGAGGGCCACCGCGACTCGGTCGTCTGGCTGGCGGTGGCGCCCGACGGGCACTCGATCATGAGCGCCAGCACCGATCACACGATCAAGCTGTGGGACATCGCCGCCAAGCAGCTGATCCGTACTCTCGGCGTGCACAAGGATATGGCCCGCACGGCGCTGTTCATGCCCGACGGCGTCAGCGCGCTGACGGCCGGCGACGACGGCGAGATCGTGCAGCGCAAACTTTCCGACGGTGCGGTGCTGCATGTCTTCTCCTCGGGCGGCAATGGCGGCGTCAGAAAGCTGGCGATCAGCCCGGGCGGCAAACATGCCATCAGCGGGCACGACACGGGCAATGTCATCGTCTGGGATCTCAAGAAGGGCGCTGTGCTGCACGCCATGAGCGGGAACGGCTGGTCGGTCAGCGCCGTCGCCGTCTCGCCCGATGGCAGGCAAGCCCTCAGCGGCAGCATAGACGGCACACTGAAACTTTGGGACATTGAAAGCGGCAAGCAATTACGAAGTTGGCACGGGCATGAGCGAGGCACATATGGCGCCGCGTTCACCGCCGACGGGCATCATCTGGTCACCGGCAGTGGCGATTACACGATCAAGCTCTGGGATCTAGACAGCGGCCGCGAAGCGCGCCGCTTCGAAGGCCACGAAGGCACTGTCTACGCATTGGCGCTGTCGGCCGACGGCCAGCGCCTGGTCTCCGGCTCGCTCGACGGCACGGCACGGCTGTGGGACATGGACACCGGCAACCAAATCGCGATGTTCGATAGCCGGACCGGCCCGATCTACGCGGTGGCCTTCACCGCCGATGGCACGGTGCTGACCGGCGGCAACGACCGCACCATCAGGGATTGGCCGGCCGCCGGCGGCGACAGCATCGTGCTGTTTGCCGGCGCGCCGGAGTGAACGGAACCTTGATCGCATTGTCCGCCGTGCTATGAAAAACCATGTCAGCTCCCAGCCTCCCGGACAACGCGCCGCTCATCGTCATCGATCTCCAGACCGGCATGTTCGACGGTGTGCACGAGCCGCCGATCCATGATGCGCCAGGCATTGTCGAGCGCACCAAGGCGGTGATCGATTGGGCGCGGCGCGGCGGGCGCAAGGTCGCTTTTATCAGGCATGACGGACCCGATGGCGATCCGTTGGCACCGGATGAGCCGGGCTGGCCGGTTTGGCCCGCGCTCGGCCAGGCGGCGAACGAGCCGACCTTTGCCAAATCGGTGCGCGATGCATTCAGCAATCCCGCCTTCGGCGACTGGGTGGCCGGGCAAGGTGCGGGTGCTGTCGTGCTCTTGGGCGCACAGACCGATTTTTGCGTGGCCGCGTCGGTCAAGGGCGCGATCGCCAGAGGGCTCGGCGTGATCGTGGTGTCCGATGCGCACAGCACGCTGGACAATGCCAGCGAGAGTGCCGAACAGGTCATCACCAGGCACAATGGCGAATTCGCGGAGGCCGGCGTCAATCTGGTGACCACAAAGGCGCTTGTCGGCGGCTGAAGCCCGACCGTCGCCGCAGGCCGCATCAGGCAGGCCGGCTTGAGGAGTTCGCGAGGGAAGACAGCGCTGGGCGGCTGCCGTGGTCGACGCGGACGGGGGGGCGCATTGTTGGGATGGCTCGGGCGCCCGCGTCAACCAGGGCGGCTCGTACCGCCGCATTAGCAACATTGCACATCGCAGGTCGCTCGAAACTTCCGCGAAAGCGGAATAGGCCGGAGCAAAAGTGCGGATTCGGCTGAGACTTTCGGCGCGCTTTCCCGGTACGGGGAATCAAAAAGTCTGCTGGTTGTCGGCATGCCCCTCAAGGCGTCCGTCGCTCCTGCACCGGATCGGCGAGGAACGACGCCGCAATCAGGTCGTCGGCATCGATCCGGCCATGACGATCTTCCATGATGGCCGCGACCTTTTGAAAGGTTTTCATTTCGGCATCCGTCACCCGCGCATTGCGCATTCTGGCTTGGAGATCGGCCAGGCGAACGCCCAAAGCAGGGGATCTCACAGCTTTGCTTGTCATCTTCACTCGTCCTGATTGGAACCTGACATGTGCGACCCGCCGCCGTGGCTGGCGGCGGGTTTGGGACCGTTCGAAATTCAGTCGTAGACCTTGATGATCTTGCGGGTGCCCGGATCCACCAGGACCGTGCGGTTGTCGACGACCACATAGCGGTATTGGACATCGGGGATCTCATGAAGCTCGACCGTTTCCGGCAACGCGCTACCAATATTCAGTTCCACACCGGGAACCTTGACCGAAGCGAGGGGCTGCTTCTTCACATACTCGCGGATGACCGTGTCCTGTTCAGGCTGAATGACAACGTCCTGAGCGGCAACGGCGCCGACTCCGGCCAACAGCAATAGCGCCGCAGCGGCGCCCGTTAGGTGCATTTTCATACTGTTTCTCCTTGCGAGTCAGCATGACAAGATCGTCCAACGCTGACGAGCAACTGAACTTGAGCCAAATGAAAATGTTCCTCCGCTGGGGCTTCGGTCGGATGAGAAGTGCGACTTAAGTCCGGTCCGCGAGCGCATTGGTCTTACCGACGGGAACGGCTCTCTGTTCACGACTGTTTGTCTCCCGGATTCGGAGAAACAGATGGACAAAAGTGTTGGCCAAGCGCGCTGGTTGCTCGCACCGATTTTCGCGACGGCCGTCACCTTTCTGGTGATGGGAATAGTCCTTGGCTGACATGTCGTCGATCGGCGCAGCAACGTCCCTTCCTGCGCGGATAGGATTCGCAAGCCGCTTCGGCGGCTGGCGAATCCTCTATCTTCACCACGCGCGGGCCTGCTCATTCGGCAAGCGAGCGCTTCGTTCAGCTTATGCAAGGTTGGGAGGTTTACTATGGATCGGCGATCCTTCTTGACAGCAATGTTTGGCATTGCCGGGGCAGCGGCCCTTGCAGGGGCAATTCGCCCGATCGAAGCAGTGGCCGGTGTTCCAGGCGCCGGAAACGGCATTCTCGATGAAATAGAGGCGTCACAAACAGAGGCCTTCGACGACGGTGCACATGCGGAGGTGCAGCCGGTCGACCATCGACGCTGGGATCGGGACTGGGATCGGGATCGGGATCGGGACTGGGATCGGGGCTGGCGCCGGCGCCGGCACGGGCGGCGATGGAGACGGGTCTGCCGTAGTTATTGGCGGCATGGTCGCCGTCGCGTCCGGTGCTATCGCAGACGCGGGCCCTCGGTCATCCTTCGGTTTTAGCAGCTAGCCAGCACGTCTTAGCGGCTTGACCAGCGCGATCGGCTCGGCGTCCGCATTTTTCCGGCGGTTGCCGAGCAGAATGCCGTTTGCCGAGGCTGGAGTTCCACATGGCGAGGCGGCGCGAAGGTGAATCCGCGCCAGACAGAAGCGAAGACGTCAAGATAACGGTGCACCGACGCATGCCATCCGTTGACGAGAAATGGCCCGGCAGCCAGGTGCAAAGGGAGGCACGCCGGGCCAGCCGACTTCTGGCGGTCGCCGGCCATCCTTATATTCTATACGTCTAATATTAATGCAAGCGGCGCTAAAAAGCCTCCGGTGGACAATACATCGCCCGAAGCCGTCCGCTCCACTGGACGAAGCCTGGAGGACCCGCGCGGCCGCAATCTCGCGATCGCTCGGCAATTGGTTCGGGCTCGTTCAGTTTGCCGCTTTGCTATCGTGTGTCGATCGAGCGGGCGGCGAAGGCAGGGCACGTTGATCCGCAGGCTGCTCGTTGAAGTAGAGCGAACTGCCGAGAACGAGGAACACGATGCCCACCGCCATCAACCCAACCATGAGCACGGCGATCGCCGTGCCTGGGCCATGGCCTGTCTTGATGATGGTGGATCGGTGGGGCATCGCGCCGTTCTCCAGATATGGCACACCAGGGGTGCCGAACTTTCGCGACAAACGACAAGCGCAGCCCGATGTTCCCTTGGCGGAGCTTCAATCGGTCAACTCGGGCTTTTGCTTTTTCCTATAGGACCAAGGTCTTATCTGTTGTGCGCAAAAGTCCAAGGGGCCTTGTTGAGTTCCGATAATGTCCCTTGGATGTTCCGCTATTTTAGGTAAATCTGATATAAAGCCCAGGGGGAAAACTTAGCCAGCCAAGCACATTTTCCCGCGAACCGGGCATGGAAAATGTGGCTTTGGCAAGTTCAACAACAGGCAGTCATGTCTCGGGCGACGAATGGCTCACGTCTCGTCGAATCGGCCCTCGCGGTTCTGATCGCGCGTGATCGCGGCTTCTTCCTCATCGTCGGGAAGGGCGTCGTCGCTGTCCTGGTACGCGTTATCGTCGTTCTCGTCGGGCAGATCGCCGTCTTTTTCGATGCCGTAACGCATGTCGCCGTTTTCCGGCACGGACTCTGGCAGGATCTGGCTGCCCTTGATCGCATCCCAATCCTGCTGCTCGATGGTCGGCCCGTCCGCCTGCGGTGCGTCATCTTCGATATCGGCGTTTGGTTTGTTGCGCGGTGCCATGCTTGGTCTCCATGCTTGAAAAACTGAAGGCGAAACTCGGCGTGCCGGCGTTTGTTCCGGATTCGAAGTGCAAGGACCGGGGGTGCTTCTGGGGATTGTCGACGGCTGGCGCGTCAGCCCAGCCAGCACCGCAGCCGCGGCCCGTACGGCTGCCAAGTTGCCGCGCAAATGGAGAGCGCGCAGCGGCGACCGGCCGGTTACTTGCGAACTTGCTAAAATAATGGAATGTTGTCCGCGGGAATGAGGCAGGGACTGGTTGGAACCGGCGCGGTTTCGACGGTTTGGGGAAACCATGTATTTTGGGCAGTTTCTCGTAGGAATGTCAGCCACGGCTCTCGTTGTCGCGGTGTGGACCTATATGATCACCGGCTCTTTCTGGGAGGCATTTGCCTGGACCATAGCGACGCTGCTTGTCCTGCAGGTCGGTTACTTCGTGCTCATCGTGAGGCTGATCTTCAGGCGCGCGCACGATATCGCGCCGAGCCAGGATCCGGTGGACGCCTTCCCGCCATTGCATCGCGACGGTGTCCAGCTTTAAACCGGGTAGCCGGGATCGATCAGGAATGGCGTTCCAGACCAGGCCGTCCACTCGCTGGTATGCGCGAGGGCAAATTCGGGGAACGTCGCCACCAGCGCGATCACGACCAACGGCAAGGTGTTTGGTCACTGAGACAGCGTCCGAGCATATCCCTGCCGGAGATTTCGGCGCAGCGTTGTCGTGGGAACATGACGCATGCGCGACCAGCTTCGCATGGAGCTCAGGCTGTCAGGCGGAACAAGTGATGATGCTTCGCGTTCTCTAGCGGTACCGGTGAGGTTGCCACCTCCATCGGAACTGTCATGGCTCGCTCTGCTCCCGGCGGGGCGAGCCTTTTTCCGTGCTCCCATCGTCCAGATAGAGGGACGCGAGGCTGATTTGACGCGGCGACAACAGGTGCTTCGCCAATCCGGCTACAGCAGGAATTTTTCGTCTTCTAATGTCCGTACACATTTGTGCAAGTTTTCAAGCGTTTCCGCGCTGTCTGCCGCATGTCTGATCAGCAACAAATTAATATCCGAGCCGAAAACGTAACATCTTCAATTCTGAAGTTCGATGGAACCGCATGGCAGCGGTGGAGTTTTTATGGAGGGCGGAATTCAATTGTCACTAGGAGACGGTCATGAAACTTTATCTTACAAGCGCGGCGGCCGCAGTCGTCCTGATGGGCGGCATTGGTGCGGCGCTGGCGGAGAGCGTCGTCGTCGTCCAGCCGGAGCAGGAGACAGTCGTTCGCGAATACATCAAGAGGGAACCGCTTGCCTCGGTGAACCTTCTGGGGGTCGAACTCAAGCTCGGCTCCTCGGTGCCGGACACTGTCGAATTGCGTGAGGTGCCCGACGTCAAATATCGCGTCGCCGTGATCAATGACCAGACGGTCCTCGTGGATCCGGAGACCCGCCAGATCGTTGAAGTGCTGCACTAAGGGGGTTCCCGCTGCACTGGACCTTGGGGAAAACCCGCCCCGACGTCGCGTCGGTGGCGGGGTTCCTTTGCCGCGACCCGCTATGGCCTATTCGGCGGCCAGTCTATCCTGTGTCTTGGTCTCGAAATCGCTGGCGTCGTGGCGCTCATGCAATTGCATGGCAGGCTCGCCGAAAGCGCGGTTGACCATGCGGCCGCGCTTGACCGCCGGTCGTGCGTCGATCGCCTTGGCCCAGCGTTGCACATGTCTGTATTCCTGCACGGACAGGAACTCGGCGGAATCATTGTACATGCGGCCGAGCGCCAGCCCGCCATACCAGGGCCACACCGCCATATCGGCGATGGAATAGTCCTTGCCGCCGAGATATTCGGTCTCGGCCAGCCGGCGGTCGAGCACATCCATCTGGCGTTTCACCTCCATCGAGAAGCGGTCGATGGCATATTCGAACTTTTCCGGCGCATACGCATAAAAGTGACCGAAGCCGCCGCCCAGATACGGCGCCGAGCCCATCTGCCAGAACAGCCAGGACAGCACCTCGGCGCGGGCCGGCTGTTCGGTCGGCAGGAATTCGCCGAACTTTTCGGCGAGATAGACCAGGATCGAACCGGATTCGAAGATGCGCACCGGTGTGGTGCCACCGCGGTCCATCAGGGCCGGAATCTTGGAGTTGGGATTGACCTCGACGAAGCCGCTGCCGAACTGGTCGCCATCGTTGATCCGGATCAGCCAGGCATCGTATTCGGCGCCCTTGTGGCCGCGCGCCAAAAGCTCTTCCAGCATGACGGTGACCTTGACGCCGTTCGGCGTCGCCAGCGAATAGAGCTGCAACGGATGCTTGCCGACGGGCAGTTCCTTGTCATGCGTCGGCCCGGCGATCGGCCGGTTGATGCTGGCAAAGGCTCCGCCGCTCGGCTTGTTCCAGGTCCATACTTTCGGCGGTGTGTAGTCGGTCATTTCGTGGCCTCGTGTCGGGGAAGGATGGCAGGTCGCCATAAACTAGGGCTGCGGATGTGTAAGTTCAACTTGCGTTGAACTATTATCGATGTCCGGGAGCCGACATCGGCAATTGGGCACTTCCTCACCCTTGCGCCTTCTCCTGCGTGGCATACCTATAGAAGATGTCACCAAAGCCCACCCAGGACAAAAGCATGACCATCAATCCCAATCCGCGCTCGGTCGTTGCCGTGCGGGCCACTGTTCCCGAAGATGCCTTTACGGCGAGCGCGCTTGGCACACTCAGGGAAGGCAGCGGCGTCGTCATTCGCAATGACGGGCTGGTGCTGACCATCGGCTATCTCATCACCGAAGCGGAAGAGGTCTGGCTGACCAGCCATGACGGCCGCGTCATCCCCGCGCACGCGCTCGCCTATGACCAGGAATCGGGCTTTGGCCTGGTGCAGGCGCTGGCGCCGCTCGGCCTGCCGGCCGTGGCGCTGGGCCATGCCGGCAAGGCCAGGGTCGGCGACGCCGTCGTGCTGGCCGACGGCATCGGCCAGTCGGTGCAGGCCAGGATCGTCACCAAGCAGGAATTCGCCGGCTATTGGGAATATCTGCTCGACGAGGCGATCTTCATTGCGCCCGCGCACCCGTCCTGGGGCGGTGCCGGGCTGTTCGGCGCCGACGGCTCGCTGCTCGGCATCGGCTCGCTGCGCCTACAGATGAGCCGCAACGGCGAGGTGGCCGACATCAACATGGTGGTGCCGATCGATCTGTTGCCGCCCATTCTCGACGACCTCCTGACGCGCGGCCAGGTGGCCAAGCCGCCGCGCCCGTGGCTCGGCGCCCTGTCGGCCGAAAGCGACGGCAGGGTGGTGGTGATGAGCGTGACAGAGGGCGGCCCGGCGGCCAAGGCCGGCCTGCGTCAGGGCGACATCATCTCCGACATCCGCGACGGCGCGGTCGACGGGCTGGCCGATTTCTATCGCAAGCTGTGGGAAAGCGGCTCGGCGGGGGCCGAGATTCCGATGCGGGTGCTGCGCGACGGCCGCGAAACCTGGCTGCGCGTCAAATCGGCCGACCGCGGCAGTTTTCTGAAAAAGCCGCAGCTGCAGTAGACGCGTCGATGGCGTCCGCGATGTCATCGGGTTGCCAATTCGCCCGACGGGCAGCCGCTCGGCCATCGCGGTCTCCAGCCCGGCGGGATTGCCCAGCGCCTCGCGCGCCTGTCGCAGCCGGTTCTCGCCGCGACCGGCGATGATCACCTCGGCCCCAGCCTCACTGCAGCGTCGGGCCAGCGCCAGACCCATGCCGGAGCCGCCGCCGACGATCAGGATTTTCTGATTTGAAATGCTCATTGCGCACTGCCTTTGCTTGGATGGACAAGGGCAGGGAATTGGCAGTTCGGTACGGCAAGTGAAAACGGAAGAAACCGATAGCGCTATCGGAAGCGCCGATGATGCAGGGTGATCAGTTGCCGCAAGCGGTGAAGGCAGCGCCCGGGTTCCAGTCCTTGAAAGCGATGGCCTGGCCTTCGACCGAGACGGTCTTATGCTTGGTGCTGCCGTCCGGCTGCTTTTCGCTGCTGGTGCCTTTGCCGGTCAGCACATTGTACTCGCAGGCGCTTTCGGCATTCTCCTTCAAATAGTCATCATGGCTATAGGCGAAGCCGGCGACGATGAAGGCACCGTTGCGCCAGGCGATGGTCAGCGTCATGTCGGTCCGTTCGCTGCCGACCGGCATCGCTGGCAGGTAGAATTTGATCGAACCGTTGGGCAGCATCGTCAGTTCCGGCTCGGTGTCGGAGTTCTCGTAGCCCGGCCGGTCGTAGCCGTTCCATTCCCCGTGGATCTGCTCGTGCACGATCTCGACGGGCTTGAGGTAATTGTGCTCCTTGTCCCTGAGGAAGAAGTGGACGTCCATCGGCTGGCCGGGCTCGGTCTCCACCACCATGGCGAGATCGACGGCGCCGTCGCCATTGAAGTCGCCAGTCACAGCCGTGACGATTTTCCGGGTTTCGATCGGCTCCGCAAGGGCGAGGCTCGGCAACAGCAAAGATAGAAAAGCGAGCAGCAGAGATTTCATGGTGGCATATTCCCCCAGACTGACACCTTGCGGTCCTATAGCATGGCGGTGGAATATCGCGCGCCCCCTCTTCTCCCGACGAAGTCGCGCGGCGATGCTTTCCTTAGCTTGTGGTGACGCAACTGACGAAAACTGACAGCGATCTGTGCCACATGCCGGGCAATGACGATGGGCGCAATGCGGGGGGCAAGACGACAGTGGGAGCAGGAACTATGGTGGCGCGAGCGGCACTGAACAAACAGGCCGGCTAATGGCGCCGGTCAAGGTCGATCCCGACAAGGTGCACGAGTTTCCGGATGCGGGTAGCTTCTACGCGTGGCTCGGCAAGCACCACGCCACGGAAACCGAAGTGTGGATCAAGGTTCACAAGGTGGGGTCGGGACTGAAGTCGATCACGCCGAAGGAAGCCATCGACGTGGTGCTGTGCTTCGGCTGGATCGACGCGGTGCGCAAGGGGCTGGACGACAAGAGTTTCCTGCAGCGCTACACGCCGCGCAGCCGGAAGAGCATCTGGAGCCTGATCAACATCGACAATGTCGCGCGGCTGGTCGAGGAGGGCCGCATGACCGAGCATGGGCTCAAACAGGTCGAGGCGGCCAAGGCGGACGGGCGCTGGGCGCGCGCCTATGGCAGCGGCAAGCAGATGAAGATCCCCGATGATCTGCAAGCAGCCATAGACGCGGAACCCGCCGCCAAGGCGATGCTTGAAAAACTCAGCGCGCAAAACCGCTTCGCGCTCGCCATCCGCACCCACAACATGAAGACCGAGGCCGGGCGCAAGAAGAAGATCGAGACGTTTGTGGCCATGCTGAAGCGCGGCGAGACGATCCATCCGCAAGGCAGGAAGTAAGCCGCTCAGGCTCTTTCTGCGGCGAGGGGCATGCGTTTCGCATGCGGCCCTCCACCCGATTCCTGGGCAGATTGCGATCGGCACTCAGCGTCGCATGAAGTGCTTCAGTATCTGAATCGCCGAATTGTTATAAGCATCTGTTTTTATACGGATTTGACAGGTGTCTGTCGCGCATTTCCTCCGGCATTGCGTAGCCAAGAAAAAAGCCGCCATCGCTTTTGCGAGTGGCGGCCTTTTCCCGGGAGGAAGTCAGGAAGGAGGGGCAATCAAGCAGCCTTGGCGTGCTTGATGGTTCAAAGGCAGATACTATTGGTTCAAGTCGACCGGCGTCACGCCAAGGAGTTTCAGGGCGTTGGCGTAGGTCCTGATGCCTTGGGCCTGCTTGCGCTCGGCACAAAACCGGTTCGCCTTGTCCTGGAGCGCGGTTGCCTCGGCGATCTGGCTCGCACTGGCACCGGGTTTGGCTTTGGTCTGGATGGCTCCGTCGAGTTGAAGACCGAGCTGGCTGCAATATTCGCTCCGGGTGACCGCTGCTTCCGCCCCCGACTGTGCGACCGCCAGCATGGCGAGCGAAATGCCTGTCAGGGCACCCATCCATCCGGTCGAACGTCGTTGCATGTTTTGGACCATTTCTTCGCGTTGTGCAGCAGCCCGCTTGACCGCCGCGAGGGTGGTTATGACAGGCGATGTTTTCGCGAGTTTTTCCCGGATGTTGATTCTTGTTTCTGGAGTGTGTCTGGGTGGGGTTGTCCCTTCTCCCCCTGTGGGAGAAGGTGGCCTCGCGAAGCGAGGTCGGATGAGGGGTGTTCCAGGGAACACCAACGTCTCATTCCGCTGGAACACCCCTCATCCGTCTCGGCGCTGACGCGCCGATCCACCTTCCCCCACAAGGGGGGAAGGCAAGGGCGTTCCGCTGTCTGCGGCGCTTGCGCCTCTTTCTTTGCGGCCATCCTTCGCGTAAGGCGCCGGGCAAATCCTTTCACGCAAGCATATAGCCCGGACACCGCATGATCAGACTTGAAAGCATCAGCAAGCAGAACGGCCGTCAGCTTGTCTTCATCGAAGCGTCGGCCTCCCTGCAGAAGGGCGAGAAGGTCGGCCTCGTCGGGCCGAACGGCGCCGGCAAGACGACGCTGTTTCGCATGATCACCGGGCAGGAGCAGCCCGACGAAGGCCAGGTGCAGGTCGATCGCGGCGTCACCATCGGCTATTTCAGCCAGGATGTCGGCGACATGGAAGGCCACAGCGCTGTCGCCGAAGTGATGAACGGCGCCGGGCCGGTGTCCGAAGTCGCGGCCGAAATGGCAGCCCTCGAGGCGGCCATGGCCGATCCCGACCAGGCCGACCAGATGGACGAAATCATCGAAAAATATGGCGAGGCGCAGCACCGCTTCGAGGAACTCGACGGTTATGCGCTGGATGGCCGTGCGCGGGAAGTGCTGGACGGTCTCGGCTTTTCGCAGGAGATGATGGACGGCGATGTCGGAAAGCTTTCCGGCGGCTGGAAGATGCGCGTGGCGCTGGCCCGCATCCTGCTGATGCGGCCCGACGCCATGTTGCTCGATGAGCCATCGAACCATCTCGACCTGGAGAGCCTGATCTGGCTGGAATCCTTCCTGAAAAACTATGACGGCGCGCTGCTGATGACCTCGCACGATCGCGAGTTCATGAACCGCATCGTCAACAAGGTGGTCGAGATCGACGCCGGTTCGCTGACCGCCTATTCCGGAAACTACGAATTCTACCAGCAGCAGCGGGCGATCGCCGACAAGCAGCAGCAGGCACAGTTCGAGCGCCAGCAGGCGATGCTGGCCAAGGAGATCGCCTTCATCGAGCGCTTCAAGGCGCGCGCCTCGCATGCCGCACAGGTGCAGAGCCGGGTGAAGAAGCTGGACAAGATCGACCGCGTCGAGCCGCCCAAGCGGCGCCAGACGGTTTCGTTCGATTTCCTGCCGGCGCCGCGCTGCGGCGAAGATGTCGTCACGCTGAAGAACGTCCACAAAGGCTATGGCAGCCGCTCCATCTATGAGGGGCTCGACTTCCAGGTCCGCCGCCGCGAGCGCTGGTGCATCATGGGCGTCAACGGCGCCGGCAAGTCGACGCTGTTGAAGCTGGTCGCCGGCGCGTCCGAGCCCGACACCGGCACGGTCGCGCGCGGGCCCAGTGTCAAAATGGGTTATTTCGCCCAGCACGCCATGGAGGTGCTGGAAGGCGAGCGCACCGTGTTCCAGACACTGGAGGACGCGTTTCCGCAGGCCGGTCAGGCGCCGCTGCGGGCACTCGCCGGTTGCTTCGGTTTTTCCGGCGACGAGATCGAGAAGAAATGCCGCGTGCTGTCAGGCGGCGAGAAGGCGCGGCTGGTGATGGCGCTGATGCTGTTCGACCCGCCCAACCTTCTGGTGCTGGACGAGCCGACCAACCATCTCGACATCGCCACCAAGGAGATGCTGATAACGGCGCTTTCGCAGTACGAGGGCACCATGCTGTTCGTCTCGCACGACCGGCATTTTCTGGCAGCACTTTCCAACCGCGTGCTGGAACTGACGCCCGAAGGCATCCACACCTATGGCGGCGGCTATACGGAATATGTCGAGCGCACCGGGCAGGAAGCGCCGGGGCTCAGGAGCTAGGTAAATGATAAGGGCGGCGTCGGCTCGAAGCCGGCACCGCCCTATGAATATGGTCTGGCTGGAATGACGGCCTTACTCGAATGAGATGGCCATGCCGCTGAGGTCGGCGTTGACCTGCAGGCCGACTTGCTTGCCCGTGAGTTCGAGTTGGGCGCCCTTGTCATTGGTCATGATGATCACCTGGGCTCCCTTGCCGATCGTGCCGCCGCCGCCGGCTGCTCCGTAGACCCCGGTCACGTCGCGAGCGCGGCGGATATGGCGAACCGTGCCGCGAAAATATGTCTTGGACACGCCGAAAGCCAGGCCTCCGGACACGGCGCCGATCGAGATCGGGTAGCTCTTGCCATGGAAGGTGAAGGTGCCCTTGCCGCCGGAGCCGCCGACGAAAAACGCCGCCTTGTAGACGGCGAAGCGGATCGTGCCGCTGTCGGCATGCGCGGCGCTGGCAAAGCCGATGCTCGCGGTGGCGATCGCGGCAACTGCGATGGAACGAAATCCGGATGAAATCTTCATGGTGAGAACTCCTCAATGTCGCCGCTTTGCCGGCCGCAGCGTGGGATCAAAGTTACAACTGAACAGTCTCGCCCGTGCTTTGGTCCAGGGTTCGAATCCGGCCGCGGGAAGGCCGGGGAGAGGGCGAGGGGTTGCGGAGGGTGGGGAGGGCGCCTGACCGCAGCTATCGCCTTGTGCGATGAAGAGGTCTATGCAGGCCCTTCACAAGGCTTAGGAGAGGCTTCGGATGAGAAACGCAATCTGCCTCGCATTGACTGCGGCAGTGGCTGGGTGCGCGACCTCCCCGGTCGACTATGAGGCGTCGCTTTCGCAGCAGGACCAGAAATGGGCTTCGCCGGCATGCCAGCAGGCACGCAGGGCGGCTTCCGATTACCAGGCTCGCGAGAAGGAGCATCCGGGGTGGGGTTTCGGCGTCTTGCTTGGTCCATACTCGATGGGGCTCGTCGCAGCCATCAAGGAGCATGAGCAAAAGCAACGCAAACTGTTCGCGCGGGATGTGCACCTGCAATGCTCAAGCTTGCCGCTGCCGAAGGAACTGCAGGGCGATTTGAACCCTGGGGTGCGTCCAACGAAGTATCCATAGCCTTGGCGGCGCCTTCCGGGCAAAAGGTGCCGGGGCTGCGAAGCGAGTGATGGAAAGCCGCCGTTGGCGCGCACCAGCCCCGAGGCCGTTGAAGCGCGGCTGCAAAGCATCGGCGACGACCCGAAGCTCCAACGTCTCGCGCAGCAGCTGGCCAAGAACGATATCCTCTCCGTCAAGAGCAACCTGCGCTACGTCGACAGGATCGTCAAAGGCATCGAGAGTGGCCTCAACAAGGTCGATGGCGACATTCTGGTCAAGAACGACCAGGGCCAGTACCAGCTTGGCGATTTCTCGATCTCGTTCAAGGGCCAGGCGATGCTGACCTCCAGGGACATATTCGAAGCGTTCACGGGCTGAGGCGCCTTGCGGCGCCTGTCAGATCGGCGGGGAATCTCCCGGTGCTGACGCCCCTACTGACGATCCCGCTAGTGCCCGAGGAGGCAAGGCGGATCTTGTTCGGGCTGATCGTGACGGCCGCCTATTTGCGGATTGTGGAGGAGAGGTAGGGGCCGAGGTTTTCTTGGGCCCGACAGGCCAGGTCTTGATCTTCGATGGCAGGGATACGGCTGTTCGCCTTATCCCCCAGCCAATCCGGGCAATAGAAAATCTCCGCGCGCCCTTCGGCAATTCCTTGGCTAGGTATCGCGACAAATCGCCCCGTCCATCCCGATAGTGGATCCGCAGTCGATCTTGTCCCGCGCAACCGCAGGCGGAGTCTGCGCCGCGCGCCTTGAGCCGCCGCCCGAGAACACTAAGCAATTGATGAGGCAGGAGCGGCTCGCAAGGCTCTGATTCGGGCGAGCGCCTCGTGAGGCACCGCAGCGAGCGCGTGAACCCAGCCTAGGCATCCTACTCTTCGGCAATGTTCGCCGCAGGGTCCTTTATCAGTCGCATTTGCGGTCTATATGGGGTGCAAAAGGGCGCCGACGTAACCGTCCGAAGAAATTTGTAGCGAAGGCGCCAGCGACATGGAAAGATTGATAGTGCCGGCTTGGCCTGTCCGAGATTCGTCGGGAGGCAACAATGAGTAAGGATCAACCTGTGCGAAGGCTTGCTAGGGCGAGCGATCAGAATGATCGCGCGGGACTGAGAGATGCGATGACAGCATTGTTAGCAGAAGCTCACGCGCAGCAGAGGCATGGGCGCGCCTCGAGGATTGGCTCAACGTTGTCGGAAGAGGAGCGCCGCGACGAATCTAAGCGTTGGTCGCCAATGTTGCCAGAAAGCGTTCAATCCCTACTGCATGAGCCATTCTTGCGCAGGTCAACTGACGACTTGGTGTTAAGCAAAGAAGTGCGCCATGACATTCGCGAGTTCATGGATGAATTCACACAGGCGGCGTTGTTACGCTCACATTCCCTTGAACCGAGGCACAGCATCTTGCTGGTTGGTCCTCCGGGAACTGGTAAGACTAGCTTGGCTGCAGCTTTGGCTCATGATCTCGCGCTTCCCTTCCTAGTAGTGCGCTATGAGGGGTTGGTTGGCAGCTATCTAGGTGAAACAGCATCTCGTCTTCAGCAGATTGTAGACTATGTCAGCCGAACTCCATGCGTACTATTTTTCGATGAGTTCGAAAGCGTTGGTAAGGAACGCGCTGATGCCAACGAAACCGGTGAGATAAAGCGAGTAGTAAGCTCTCTATTGCTGCACATGGATGCACTTCCTACGCACTGTGTAGTGATTTGCGCCACCAATCATCCTGAACTTCTCGACCGCGCAGTGTGGCGCCGGTTCGAGTTGCGTATTGAAATGCCGCTCCCGTCTGCTACAGAATTGCGTGAGTGGTTTATGCGGACAGAAAAATCCTTTGGCCCTATTGGGCTGACTGCCGTCGAATTTACTAAGCTCTTGCAGGGCGAATCTTTTTCTGAGGTTGAAGCAATTACTCTCGACGCGCGCAGGAAAGCAGTTTTATCTAAAGGGAATTTGACCACGGCCGGCGCTTTCAAAGAAGCAATCGATAGTTGGCAGCGCAGGCGCGTGGTTGGGGGGGGCAGTAAGCGTGGCGCGGAACACAATCGTACGGATAAATCGCGAACCTGGAAGAAGCAAAAGGCTTCCGGGAAGGAAGCCGTTCTTCCCGAAAGCGATCTCGTCTCAAGAGCAGAACAGGAATCTCGGAAGTAAGTTTAGCGCAATCGAGAGGGGCGTAAATGAGATACTCGGCGGGGCCGATATCTCAAGCGCGCCGGAACGTGCAACGCCAGAGCGCGCCCTCGTCTTCGAGGTGATTGGCCCAGTGGCAAATTTCATCGCCGCTGCAAAGTCGCTTGGATTGGAATGGCTCACCGAAGATCAAGATAGCAGCCGCGGCGAGGACGACGAGGATTCTGAAATCCTTGAGGAAGAGGCAAGGGGCTCCGCGCTCCTGTATGTCACCATGCCAACGCTTGAAGGGCTTCAGCGCCTCTTAGCGTTATGGAAACGTTATGCAAGGGGAGAGCCGAGGCCAAGCGACGCGAGGGAGTGGTGGGCGTTGTTTGGCTATCTCGCTGATCTACGCACATGGTCAGCGATAGATCGAATAGATCCATCTATACAAGATTTCGTAGACCGGAGCATCGCACGGTTTCCAGATCGGCCCGTTCGTGTCGAGTTAGATCTGTGGTTTCGCGAAAATAAAGATCTTAGGCAAAACGCCCGCACCTACGTTGAAGCTTTACTCGAAAGCGTTGAAGGTCGCCTCCTGGACTTCGCAACTATCGAGCCCATCAGATATCAGGCAGCGCTGGTAGAGGTCCCAGGCGCGCAAGCACGAGCGCTTCAAAACCGGACCGGACCGATTGCAAATGCAGATGCAGTAATGCGGGTAAGGCCGCAATCTCTCTATACCTCAATCGAGCGGGACGTCGCTTCCGACCAAAGTCCGCTGCGTCCCCGACCTGTTGCGCTCGATGCCCGACCGGCCATTGCAGCACTTATTGATGGCTACCCGATCCAGAACCACTATTTGCTTGCCAACCGCATTGATGTTGAAGAAGTGGATGTAACTGGTCAAGATGTTCCTGTAACGCGGAGGTTTCATGGAACGGCGATGGCCTCCCTTATTCTGCATGGTGATATTGCGTTAAACGAACCGGCATTAACGCGAGCCTTAAAGGTAGTTCCTATTCTTGCCGCGCCACAGGGACTTCACGAAGAGTGTACTCCACCTGACAAGCTGCCTTTAGCTATGGTCAACCGCGCTGTAATAGCGCTGGTCGACGGACTCGATGACGACGGCCCGTTGGGCGAGCGGGTCGTAATACTAAATCACTCGATATGTGATCACGAAGGCGCGTTCGCCCGGCGACCTAGCCCTTGGGCCAAACTTCTTGACTACTTGAGCCACGAGTATCGTCTCTTATTCGTTGTAAGTTCTGGCAACATTCACGCTCCGTTCGAAATTGACACTTATTCGACCTCTGATGAATTTGCTGATGCGGACGAGGTGGAGAGGCAGATTGTTTTACTGCGCAGTATAGAACGAGCAAAGGGTATGAGGAGTATCCTAAATCCGGCCGAGGCGGTGAACGCGATCACGGTAGGTGCTTTACACGAAGATGGCGCGAATCCTGCGCCCGTCGGGAATGTCGATCCATTCGACATGGTGGGATTACCAAACTTATGCTCAAGTATTGGCCTAGGTGTTAATCGTGCAATAAAACCCGATATTGTCGAGTCCGGCGGACGTCAGATGGCGTCTTTTGACGAGGACGGCGGCAAGGTTTCGGTGTGGGGGGCCGAAATACCCACGATAGGGCATTTATGTGCCACTGCAGATCCGTTCGGAGGCGACACGACGAAGCAGGGCCGTTCCACTGGAACGAGCAATGCGGCGGCTCTCGTTACGAGATCCGCAATGCAGATCGCAGATGTAATTGAGGAAGCGTTTGAAGCAAACGGGCAGGATTGGTCATTAGAGCCTACGCGAGCCGTCGTGTTAAAGGCACTTCTGGCCCATGGTTGCTCATGGGGCGCCACCGGCGGCCTTCTGGACCGAACTTACCCACCGTCAGAGAGCGCTCGGTGGCAACGTCGACGGGAAACCATATCGCGCGTTCTTGGCTACGGACGAGCAAACCACGCCCGTGTCATGACGCCGGAAGGCAGTCGCATAACATTGCTGGCTGACGATATGATCGAGCACGACGCACGACATCAGTACTCGATTCCGATCCCCAGGGCCATGATAGCCAATAGGGAAGTTCGTCGCATAGTGATGACCCTTGCCTGGAGTTCGCCTGTTGATCCCAGCTCATTGCGCTACCGTGGTTTCGGGCTCGATTTAGTCGATGCCGATGGCAAACGAAAATTTTGGGATGGTGTCGGGGCGGTTCTCCAGCCTCCGGCAGATGCAGGTCGTCGCGGTACTCTTCAGCACATAGTCCTAGAAGGTACCAAATTGATCCAATCGGCCGGCAGCGGCGCTATATCCATAGGCGTTCAGGCCAGAGCGGCACTCTCAGTATTTGAGAACGACAATGTCCCGTATGCTTTGGCTGTCACCCTAGAAATGGGCCAGCCTGTCCGTCAGGATCTATTTGCGGACGTAGCAACGCGGGTGCGGGCCAAGATCACACCAGCAGTACCGGTGAGAGTGCGGCAGCGTGCGAGGACCACATAATGAACGAGTTTAGTCAAAGAAATTCACTCGGCTACAAGAGCCGCACTAAGATAGCAGAATACCTTACGCTAATAGGCGATTTAGAATCTTCCACTAGGTTTACTGGTCGCGGGGGAAGCGGGCAAGGCTTGGCTGCTAGGATACTGGGCATCGACCAGTATGCGCATACTGGTATTTTGCTCGGATTTGTGAAGCCAGAAGCGAAAGGAAGCCTTATTACAATTGAAGAAGCCTTGACACTGACTTCCGACAATTCACTTAAAGATAGCCGTATTAAGATCACGCTCGACAAGATGTTTGTGCAGAGCTTCCCGGGTATCGGTGCACACGAGATACTCTGCGAGTTTACCGGAAAAAATCAAATCAGCGGCGAAGCGGAGGAGATGCGCTTCGCGTTAACGACGCATGCAAACGATTCCAGCAGCGCGGCAATTAGCGGAGCCCCAATTTTTATTGGGGTGTCTGTCGGTAAGAATGGCATTGCCTTTGAAGGGCGCACGATCAACGTCAGAAGTAAAGTTGATGAAATGTTGATGGAGGCTCTTGGAAGCGATACTTTTCGAAACGGCCTGTCCCTGCTTACAACAGCTCAACCTGCATTAAAACCATTCGTGGGGCTTGCTGGCAGCTTAGTCAAATCGGTAGCGAATAGAAGCAAAAATTGTCAGGTCTATTCTTTCAAATTGGGCCTTGATTTCGGCGGCGGTCAAACATCCTCACGGCTCCGATTGGGGTCGTACATAGTTGTACAAGCTGACGCAGAAACTTGGGACTGGAGTCAAATAGCATGGAACCCAAGCGCGCAACTTGTAGTTCGCCGTGCTGATGGAAAATCGATTGAATACAATTACATGGTATTCGGAATTTCTGCATTTAACGAATAGTTTAGTATGGCATTTGGTACCAAGCTGCTATCCGCTCATCCCCCCGCCAGCCGCGGCAGTAAAAAAATCTCAGCCCCCTGCGGCAGCTTCTTCGACCACGTATCCCTATAGATCGTCCCGTCGATCGCAACCGCGATGCCTTTGTCGATCCAGGGCTCGAGGCCGGGATACTGTTCAGCCAGCTTCCTGAACAGCTCCCTTATGTCCTTGGCCTCGATCTCGACCTTGCTCTGGCCTCCGGCGTTCGCGGCGAGCGAGCCCCAGAGCGTTACTTCGACCATTCCCGTTCCGCCTCGATCGCCGCCAGGATGCGCGGCGGCGACATCGGGATATGCGTCATGCGCACGCCCGCGGCGTTCGACACCGCATTGGCGATCGCCGCCAGCGGCGGCACGATCGAGGTCTCGCCGACGCCGCGCACCCCGTAAGGGTGGTTGGGGTTGGGGATTTCGAGGATCTGCGTGTCGATCATCGGCAGGTCCGAGCAGACCGGGATGCGGTAGTCGAGGAAGCCGGCGTTCTGCAGCCGCCCGTCCTTGCCGTAGATATACTCCTCGTTGAGCGCCCAGCCGATGCCTTGCGCGGCACCCCCCTGGTACTGTCCCTCGACATAGGTCGGGTGCACCGCCTTGCCGGCGTCCTGTACGACCGTGTAGCGGATGACCCTGGTGGCGCCGGTCTCGGGATCGACCTCGATATCGCAGATATGGGTGGCGAAGGAGACGCCGGCACCATCGGCGACGAGCTCGCTGTGGCCGGCGATCGGTCCGCCGGTCTTGCCCGACTCGACCGCGATCTCCTTCAGCGACAGCTTGCCGAGATTGCCGTGCTTCTCGCCCTTGGCGATCGCGTGGCCCTTTTCCCAGATCACGTCGTCGACGGCAATGTCCCACATCTGCGCGGCGCGCTCGCGCAGGATCAGAATCGCATTGCGGGCGGCCGAGATCGTCGCCATGGAAGACGAGAAGGTGCCGCGGCTGCCGTCCGTCATGTCGTTGTAGCCGAGGCTGGACGTGTCGGCGACGATCGCCTTGACCTGGCTATAGTCGATGCCGAGTTCCTCCGCCGCCACCAGCGACAGCGACGCGCGCGAACCACCGACATCGACCGTGCCGACGGCCAGCGAGACCGAGCCGTCCATGCCGATGTTGAGGTCGGTGCAGGTCTGGCCGCCGAAATTGAACCAGAAACCGCAAGCCATGCCACGGCCCTGGTTCGGGCCGAGCGGCGCCTTCATGTGCGGATGGCTCTTCACCGCCTCCAGCGTCGGGCCGATGCCGATCGGTCCGTAGACCGGGCCGTAGGAGGACCTTGTGCCTTCCTGCGCGGCGTTCCTGATGCGGAAGTCGACCGGGTCCATGCCGATCTTCTTGGCCAGCTCGTCGACAGCACTTTCCACCGCAAACGCAGCCATCGGCGCCGAGGGCGCGCGATAGGCCGCGGTCTTCGGCCGGTTGACCAGCACCTCGTAGCCGACCGTCTTGACGTTATCGAGCTTGTAGCAGGCGAACGCGGTCATGGCGCCGATCTCGGCCCAGGAGCCGGCATACGGGCCGCAGCTGTAGCGCAGCGTCGCTTCGGCGGCGGTGATCGTGCCGTCCTTGCGGGCGCCGATCTTCACGTCGATCGAGGTGGCGCTGGTCGGGCCCGAGGCGCGGAACACCTCGTCGCGGGTCATCACCAGCTTCACCGGCCGTCCGGCCTTGCGCGACAGCGCCAGCGCCACCGGCTCGGCCCAGACATGGGTCTTGCCGCCAAAACCGCCGCCGATCTCCGAGGAGGTGACGCGCAGTTTCGAGGCTTCCATGCCAAGCAACTGGGCGCAGTGCTGGCGGTAGACGAAATGGCCTTGCGTGCACACCCAGAGGTCGGCGGTGCCGTCGGAGCTGAAATTCGCCACGCAGGCATGCGGCTCGATATAGCCCTGGTGCGTCTGCTCGGTCTTGAAGGAACGCTCGACGATAAAGTCGGCCTGCCCGAAACCCTGATGGACATCGCCATGGCCAAACTGGCTGCGCTTGGTGACGTTGGAGGGTTTTACCGGCTTTTCCTCGAGGCCCTCGGTGAAGATGGCATCATTGATCAAGGGCGCCGTGTGCTTCGCCGCCTCGTCGACATCGGTGACATGCGGCAGCAGTTCGTACTCGACCTCGATGAGCTTCAGCGCCTGCCTGGCGGTGCGGGCATCGATCGCGGCGACCGCGGCCACCGCGTGGCCGTCATAGAGCGCTTTCGTGCGCGCCATGCAATTGTCGAGGACGTCGTACATGGCGGCATCGCCATCGGTGAGGTCGGGCAGGTCGGCCGCGGTGATCACCGCCTTGACGCCGGCGAGCTTTTCCGCCTTGGACGTGTCGATCTTCACGATCCTGGCGTGAGCATGCGGGCTTCTGAGAACACGCCCGACCAGTTGGCCGGCCATGTTGAAGTCGGCGCCGTAGCGCGCGCGGCCCGTCACCTTGTCGATGCCGTCGGGACGGATCGGACGTGTGCCGACGGAGGCGAATTTACGTCCGGAAAAACGTGGATCGAAATTCATCTCAGGCTCCCTTCATCACGATGGCCGCGTCCTGGACGGCGCGCACGATCTTGTCGTAGCCGGTGCAGCGGCAGAGGTTTCCGGCGAGGCCGAAGCGGATTTCCTCCTCGGTCGGGTCGGGGTTCTTGGCCAGGAGGTCCTTGGCCGCGATCAGGAAGCCCGGCGTGCAGATGCCGCATTGCAGCGCCGCATGCTCGAGGAACTTCTGCTGCAGCGGGTGCAGCGTATCGCCATGGGCCATGCCCTCGATGGTCTCGACGCGACGGCCTTCAGCCTCGGCGCCGAGCACCAGGCATGAGCACACCAGCCGGTCGTCGAGGATGATCGAGCAGGCGCCGCAGTCGCCGGTGCCGCAGCCTTCCTTGGCGCCCGTCAGCCCCAGCCGATCGCGCAGGACGTCCAGCAGCGTCTCGTCGGGCTGGCAAAGATACTCGACAGCGTCGCCGTTGATTGTGGTTGAAACTGCTATGCCAGCCATCATTTGCCTCCTGCACGTGCATAGGCTGATGTGGCGGCCCGCTGGGCCAGCACACCCGCAACTTTTCGTCTGAATTCGATGGTGCCGCGCTTGTCGTCGATGGGACGGCAGGCGCCCGCACAGACCTTGGCGAGCCGCTCCAGCGTCGCTTCGTCCAGCCTGGAGCCGATGAGCACCTCCGCCGCCTCTTCGACCAGAAGCACCGTCGCCGCCACGGCGCCCAGCGCAACGCGTGCCGATTTGACCACACCGTGCTCGTCGAGCGTCAGGTTCACCCCGGCGCTGACCACCGCGATGTCCATCTCGGTGCGCGGAATGAATCGCAGATAGGCATCGCCAGACCGCGGCTCGCGCTTGTCGAGCAGGATCGCCTCGATGATCTCGCCTTTGGCCAGCGACGTCTTGCCCGGCGCGGTCGGCACGCTCTGCACGGGAATCGTGCGCCGGCCCGCCAGCCCGACGACCACTGCCTTGGCGCCGGCGGCAACCAGCGCCGGCACGCTGTCGGCGGCCGGCGAGGCGTTGCAGAGATTGCCCACGATGGTGCAGCGTCCCTGCACCTGCTTCGAGCCGATCAACTTGGCCGCCTCGACGACACCAGGCCATGCCTTCCTGAGGGCGGCGTTCTCCCCCAGGACGGCGCAGGGAACCGCCGCGCCGATGCTGAAGCCTTCAGCCGTTTCCCGGATCTCGCTCAAGCCATCGATCGCCTTGATGTCGACGATCAGCTCTGGTTCGGCAAAGCCGCCCTTCATCCTGACCAGGAGGTCGCTGCCTCCTGCAAGGATGGCGGCCGTACCAGCCGACCCGGCCAACTGGCCAACGGCATCTTCTATTGAAAGCGGACGTATGTAGCGCATCGTCTCCCCTTGGTCATCGCGATTTCAGCGACCGTTATAAACAGTCTCCTCATAATGGCTATCCGGTTCCTCAACTGCGGCGATTAGGCCAGGCGCCGCAATATCCAGTCCAACAGACCGAATGTGGCGCACTGACTGGCGGCAACCGGCTTTGGGATGATTTTCGTGAAACTTCGGTTATGGATCAAGTGCACTCATTCGCTTTTATCCGCCTTTGGACCTGAACGGCTCAGCCCGTCGACGCGCTTTCCTCGGAAGACCGTTTCACATTTTTCCTGGAATTGCCCTAGAGATCGGCCTCGGCGAAGATACGCGAGGCCCAGTCGAGGAAGACGCGAAGGCGCGGCGAGAGCTGTCTGTTTTGCGGGTAGAGCGCCGACAGCGGCGTCGGCGAGGGCGGGTAATCGGCCAGCACCTCGACGAGCGTCCCATCGGCCAGATCCTTTTCGAAGCGATAGCGCGGCGCCTGGATGAGGCCGAGGCCAAGCCGCGCCAGATCGGCGGCGGTGTCGGAATTGTTGGCGGCGACGCGGCCTGGCAGCCGCACCTCACGGATACTGCCGGCGACGGTGAATTCGAACGGAAGGGTCTCGCCGGTGCGCGACGAAACAAAGCCCACCGCCTGGTGACCGTCGAGCGCATCGGGGGAGACGGGCGTGCCGTGGCGTTCGAGATAGGCAGGGCTGGCGCAGGTGATCTCGCGGATGACAGCCAGCCGCCGCATGATCATGCCGCTGTCGGGCGGCTCGCCGACGCGGATCACACAGTCGACGCCTTCACGCACGAGATCGACCAGCCGGTCGCTCTGGCCGATCTGCAGGTCGATCCTGACATAGCGGGCGAGGAACTCCGGCAGGCGCGGCAAGAGGAAGGTGCGGGTGAGCAGCGTGCTGGCGTCGATGCGCAACAGGCCGAAAGGCTCGGCATTGCGGAAGGCGGCCTCGGCATCCTCGATCTCGGCCAGGATCGACAGGCAGCGCCGATAGTAGGCTTCGCCGTCCTGGGTGGCGTTCACCTGCCGTGTCGTTCGTTCCAGAAGCCGCGCGCCGAGATGCTCTTCCAGCCGCCGGATCGATTCCGTCGCGGTTGAACGCGGCAGGCCGAGATCGGCCGCGGCAGCGGTGAAGCTGCGCCGCTCCAGAACGCGAACGAAGAGCCGCATCGTGTCCAGTCGATCCATGGCTTTTGTTCGCAATTTCCGAATAGTGATGTCAATAGGCAGCCGATTATCCGGGAAGTGGCCCGGCCTATATCCGTGTCACCAACACACGGAGAGACTTCCATGACATCCAATCAAACACGTACGGGTGGCCAAACCAGAACCGCGATCGTGACCGGCGCCTCCAAAGGCATCGGCGCCGCCATCGCACGACGGCTCGCCCGCGACGGCGTTGCTGTCGTCATCAATTATGCACGGGGCCGCGCCGAGGCCGAAGAACTGGTCCGCAGCATCGAAGCCGGCGGCGGCAAGGCGATCGCCGTTCAGGCCGATATCGCCGATCCGAACGGTATCGCTGCACTGTTCGACGCCGGCGAGAAGGCGTTCGGCGGCATCGACATCCTCGTCAACAATGCCGGCATCATGAAGACGTCGCCGATGGCGCAGACCGACGATGCTTCGTTCGACACGCAGATCGCGATCAATCTCGGCGGGGTGTTCCGCGGCATGCGGGAAGGTGCGCGCCGGCTTCGCGACGGCGGCCGCATCGTCAATTTTTCCAGCAGCGTCGTCGGCCTTTACCAGCCGGGCTACGGCGTCTACGCCGCCACAAAGGCGGGTGTCGAGGCGATGACCCACATTCTGGCCAAGGAGCTTGGCGCGCGCCGCATCACCGTTAACGCAGTAGCGCCCGGACCGATCGAGACCGCGCTGTTCACGGACGGCAAGAGCGAGGCGCAGATCGAGGCCATCGGCAAGATGATCCCGCTCGGCCGGCTCGGCCAGCCCGACGACATTGCCGGGCTGGTCTCGTTCCTGGCCGGGCCGGACAGCTTCTGGGTCAACGGACAAATCATCCGCGCCAATGGCGGCGTCGTCTGAGCCGTCGCCGACCGCTCAACGCCGAACCTGAAATTCCACAGAAAGGAAAAGATCATGCCATTCGCCAACATCAAGTTACCGCAAGCGGCGCTCTCCAGGGCGCAGAAGGAAGACCTCATCCATCGAACGACAGCGATGTTCGTCGACTTTTTCGGCGAGGGTGTGCGCCCCTTCACGATGGTGCTGGTGGAGGAGGTCGCCGACGGCGGCTATGGCCGGGCCGACGAAGTGTTCGTCGTGCCGGAGGTTTTTCGCGCAAAGGAGTAGTGCCGAGCTATTCCCGGGCGAGCCACGGGTCTCGCCCGTCCTTCGGACCTCAGCAGGAACTGCTGAATCTTGCCGCTGGGCGTCTTCGGCAACTCGCTGACGAACTCGACTTCGCGCGGATAGGCGTGGGCCGAGAGGCGCTTGCGGACATGCTGCGCCAGTTCCTCGGCCAGCGCCTCGCTGCCTCGAAAAGGCGGGCGCCAGAACGACGAAGGCCTTGACGATTTCGGTGCGCTGCGGGTCGGGCACACCGACGACGGCTGCCTCGTTGACCGCCGGATGTTCGATCAGCGCGCTTTCGATGTCGATGCGGTAGCCCGGCAGAGGCGATGACGTCGTCGGCGCGGCCGATCAGGAGATCGACCGTCCGGTTGCGCGAATGGCCCGAGAAGGGCTGGCCTCACCCGTGCGGGCCTGTATCATGGCCTTGTGAATGCTTGGGAGGAGGCTTGTGCATGCGGCTGAATCGGAATCTCTGTCAGTGGAGGGTTTGGGTCTTCATCGCCGCAATGGTGCTTTGGCCGCACGCGGCGCCGGCCGATACCCTCACGCCCGAGCGCATCACTGCTGCCCTGTCGAAGCTCGAAGCGCTTGCCGAAGCCGCCGTAGCGGACGGTGCCGTACCCGGTCTCGCCATCGGCGTCGTGCGCGATGACGAGGTGATCTTCCTCAAGGGTTTTGGGCATCGCGAGGCCGGCAAGCCTGAGACCGTCGACGCCGACACGGTGTTCCAGATCGCCTCCCTTTCCAAGCCGGTTTCCGCCACCGTCGTGGCGGCGTTGGTTAGCGACAGGATCGTGTCCTGGGATTCGAAGATCGCCGATCTCGATCCGGCCTTCCGGTTGGCCGATCCTTATCCGGCAAGCCAGCTCACCGTCCGCGACCTGTTTTCGCATCGCAGCGGGCTTCCGGGCACCGCCGGAGACGACCTCGAAGGTACTGGCTACGACCGCGTCGAGATACTGCATCGCCTGCGGTTCGTGCCACCATCGTCGAGCTTCCGCGCCGGGTATTCCTACAGCAATTTCGGATTGACAGAGGGTGCCGTGGCAGCCGCGGCACCGACAGGAAAGCCCTGGGAGGAGGTCGCCGAGGAGAAGCTCTACCGTCCGCTTGGCATGGCCTCGACCAGTTCCCGTCATTCGGACTTCGTCAAGCAAACCAACCGCGCCGCGCTTCACGTCAAGGTTGATGGCGCCTGGGCCGCGAGGATAGAGCGCAATCCGGATGCGCAGGCGCCCGCCGGCGGCGTCAGCTCTACGGCACGTGACCTCTCGCAATGGGTGCGCCTCATCCTCGGCAACGGCGTTTATGCAGGCAAGACACTGATTGCCGCCGATGCGCTAAGCCAGACGCATGTTCCGCTGATAGCGCGCGGCAACAACCCCGTCTCCGGCGGCGCATCGTTCTACGGCCTCGGCTGGAACGTCGAATTCGGCCGACACGGCCTGAGTTGGGGCCACGCCGGCGCCTTCAGCGTCGGGGCGCGTACCCTGGTGACGGTCTTCCCAAAGGAGAAGCTGGGCATCGTCATCGTCGCCAACGCCTTTCCGACTGGCCTGCCGGAGGGATTGTCCGACAGCTTCGCCGATCTCGTCTTCGACGGTAACGTCGAGAAGGACTGGGTCAAGGCGTGGAATGATATCTATGCGGGCCTGTTCGGTCCGGCGGTCGCGGCGGCCAAGGCCGCCTATGCCGCGCCGCCGTCTCCGCCACGGCCAGCCGGGCCGGACAGTGTCTATGCCGGCCGGTACGCCAACGACTTCATCGGCGACGCGATCGTGTCGAAAGCAGGAGACGGCCTTGTGCTCAGGGTAGGCCCGGCCGCCGGCCGGTCCTATTCATTGAGGCATTTCGACGGTGACCTTTTCCTGACCTTCCCCGATGCGGAGACGCCGGATAGCCCCTCGGGTGTAAGTTTTGTGGTCGGCGCTGACGGCAAGGCGTCGGCCATGACCGTAGGTTTTCTCGACGACAATCATCTCGGCACGCTGCAACGTGTGGGGGACTGACTTCCAAATCGAAGGGTGCCGCCGGGAGTCAGGATGCGGGGCCGTATCGGAGCAGTTTGAAGCAATCGCCGTTGCCCGATTTCGTCTGCGCCAGCAAGGGCTTCGACCTGTCTATCCATTCCTGATGTGACCTCGCATCGGCCTCGATCGCATCGACCGGTGCAAGACTGACAAAGCTGCGTCCGTGGCTGAGAAGCCAGCACGCACGGCCGAGAAATCGCCTGCTGCGCTGGCGCAAGAGGTCAGCATCGTAGAAGATGTCGAGCACCTCGTGCTTGATCTTGCGCTCCGTTTCAGGATTGGCGATCGCAACCTCGATCGGCTCGCCGCCGATCGCATCCTGCAGGTCCTTGTAGTCGAGGGTGAGTTGGGTGATGGCATATTTGATCTCGCTCTCGTCGCGCACGATGTCGAACCATAGCGTCGGATCGAGCTCGTTGACGACGAACGACGACTCGAAATCGCGCGACAGGTTGAGGATGTCGAAGTCCCGGATGTCGACGTCGCGCTCGACCAGCAGGATTTCGCGGACCTGCTTGCCAAGCTCCGCTCCCTGCGCGCCGATGGCGGCGTTGGTTCCACCAAGTTCGGGACTAATATAGGCCCCGCCATCATCCAGCAGCCCGTCGAATTCGCCAAGTGACTCGACGAGGGGAGCGCCGCGAGCGATGCGCGCCGCCAGCTTGGCCAGAACCTGCTGAAGATCCGCTTCGCGTCTGCGCTGGTCTTGGTAATTCTGCTGGAAAAAGAAGATGAACAGGGACACGCCGATGCCGATCAGGATCACGCCCAACTGCGAGAAGATGTTGCGGTGGTATTCCAGCAGCTTTTCGCGATGGCGCACGTCGTCGCGCACACTGTGGGCGACGCGCAAATTGACGATCAGCGACAGGATGAGCAGCCCAGTACCGACGAGGATGAGGCCGCCGATGAGCAGGTAACCATGGCCTGTGCTGAAGTCCATTCGTTTTCCCTGAAGCCCAGACTGTGCAGAATAGTGCCATTTTGGCTAAATACCTACGGATTTGCAGGCGGTTGATTTGATGGCGGCGACCACCCCGGAAGGTTGACCCGCATGGCCATCCGGCCGATAGCTCCGCCAGAAACTGCCCCCGAGAACCCTGATGACTTCAGACACCAACCTCCACAATGCACGCGCCGCCGATCCCGATACCGACTGGCAGGCGGACGTCCGCGCCGGCGTGCGCCACGTGCGCGACCTGGCGTCCCTCCCGTTGTCGCCAGCCGAGCGCGCAGCCGCCCAGGCCGCGGCGGTGAAGCACAAGGTGCGCGCGCCCAAAGCCTATCTCGACCTGATCGACTGGAATGACCCGGCCGATCCGATCCGGGCGCAGGTCATCCCCTCTCCGCAGGAGTTGGAGGAGGGGGAGGGCGAGCTCGACGATCCGATCGCCGATCATGACTTCAGCCCGGTGCCGCGATTGACGCATCGCCATGCCGACCGGGTGCTGCTGTTCCCGACCTATCAATGCGCGGTCTATTGCCGGTTCTGCTTCCGCAAGGAATCGCTGACCGCGATCGGCCGCGGCTATACGCGCGAGGCGCTGGAGCCGGCGCTGGCCTATATCGCGGACCACCCCGAAATCCGCGAGGTGATCCTGACCGGCGGCGATCCGCTGTCGCTGCCCGACAAGGCGCTGGCCGAAATCTTCGCGCGCATAGAAGCGATCCCCCATGTACGGCTGCTGCGCATCCATACGCGCGTGCCGGTGGTGCTGCCGTCGCGCATTACATCAGGGCTCGTCGCGGCGCTGCAGGGCCGGCTGATGGTCACCGTCGTCACCCATTTCAATCACGCGCGGGAAATCACCGACGCAACCGAGGTGGCCTGCCGCACGCTTCGGCAAGCCGGGTTCGTGCTGCTCAACCAGAGCGTTCTGCTCAAGGGCGTCAACGACAGCATCGAGGCGCTCGAGGAGCTCTGCCGCGAGCTGATGTACCGCCTCGGCGTCAAACCCTACTACCTGCACCATGGCGACCTCGCGCGCGGCATGGCGCACCGGCGCACGACGATTGCACAGGGTCAGGCGCTGACTGAAGCGCTGCGGGCGCGGCTGTCGGGCATCTGCAACCCCGTCTATGTGCTCGACCTGCCGGAAGGCGGCGGCAAGGTGCCGATCGGGCCTTGCCATGTCGAGGGACGGGACGGGGAGAACTGGCGGCTGCGCGGGCTCGATGGCGAAGTGCGGGAATATAGGGAGATCGTTGGCGCGCAAGAGGAACAGTCTTCGAAGATTCCAGGCTCGTGACGCCAGGATCCACCCGGATAATCCTACAGCGTCACAGCGACCGTTCATAATGGCCAGCGTCTGCGCCGCCCCTCACCTGCCGGCCGGCATCCTCTCCCCGTATAGT
>NZ_RZTE01000001.1:597524-603394 GCF_003997415.1 Mesorhizobium sp. M7A.F.Ca.MR.245.00.0.0
TCACTATACGGGGAGAGATGTCCGGCAGGACAGTGAGGGGCAGCGCCAACGTCAACGATTGCCGCGTTCGGCTAGGAACTCATGACGCCGTAGCGCAGCAGAATAATCGCGCCGACCCCAAACCCCATCTCCATCGACAAACGCCAGCACCACCACGCGCGGGGCAGCGCAGTAAACGAGCCTGGCCTTGCGGCCCGTCTTCGTCGTCGCCTGGCCTGCGTTCAGGTCGACGGTGATGTCCTCATAGCCCAGCACCTCGCGATCGAGCGGATAGACGGCCTTGTAGACGGCTTCCTTGGCGGCAAAGAGAATGCGGCCGGCAAGATGCCGGTCGGCTGCGTCCGTGCGGTCCGCAAATGTTGTCACGAGCGCCAAAATGTCATCCGGGAGAGGCTGCGCGGGCTCGACGTCGATGCCGAGCGAGGCGATATCGCCAATCGGGGCAACCGCCGCCACGGCCATGTCGTCGTCGTGAGCGAGCGAACCGGTTATCCCGTCGGGCCAGACCGGCGCGCCGGTTGGCGTGCGCAGGATGGCGACGTCGCCGACGCCACGCTCCGCCAGCAGTCCGTGCGCGATCCACCGGGCCGCGCCGCTGGCGCGCCGCATGCCAGGCCGACGCGCGGGGAGGGAATGCGCTTCCCCGGGCAGCAGATGGGCCTCGTCGCCGTCGCGGATCATGCGACATCCGATCCGGACTCCCGATGGTGCGATGGCGGCGATCGCTTCGGCCAAGGCGATTTCCTCGGGCAGCCGCGTCACGGCTCGTGCGTCCGTGCCGGCAAAGCGAGATCGGCGATCATTTCGCCGTCCTCGTCGAGCCCTTCTTCGACGAAACCGGCGCTGCGATAGAGGTTTCGCGCCGCATCGTTCTCCGGTTCGTAGCAGATCGAGACGTGGCTGATGTGGCCGAGCCCCTGGATTTCGTCCAGCACTTCGCGCAGCGCGGCCTTGCCGTAGCCTTTGCCTTGAGAAGCGCGGTCGATCATGAAGCGGTAGATGCGCGCCTCGTCGTCATCCTCGGGCGCCTCGTACATCAGGAAACCGACGACGCGGGTCCCGGCCATGACGACGCGTGGCCGCGCGTCTTCGTCAGTCCCCGCTTCTTCCAGCGACGCCGCATTGCCGGCGACGAAATCTCTCTGCTCCGGGGCGAGTTCCAGGGCCGTGACCAGGGCACGGTTGGCCTCGGTCACGGCAACGAGACGGATGTCTCCGGTGTTCAAGCCGATGCCCTTCTTCAAGCCGATGCCCTGGCCGATACCTTGGAGCCATCGTCGGTGATCGGCTCGACGAAGCGGTGCAGCTTGGCCGGATTGCCCCTCCATATGGAGTTGGGCTCCAGCTCTTCGCCCTTCATGACGAAGGAGTCGACATCGACCACCGAGCCTTCGCCCATCACGACGCCGTAGTGGACAAAGGCTGAAGGTCCGAGCGTGCAGCCCTTGCCGATGCGGATGAAGTCGGACTTGAAAGCGCCTTCCTCCAGCGAATGGGCCTGGATGACGCAGCCCTCGTTGAGGGTGGCGTCGTCGCCGATCTCCACCAGCGAGCGTTCGGTGAGGTTGCTGCCGCCGTCATAGACACGGCTGCCGATCTTGACGCCCAGCATGCGCAGGATCATGGGCCGGAACGGCGTGCCGGCGAACAGCCGCACGATCGGCGAATCCGCCAGCTTCCAGTGGCGCTCGTGGCGCCAGAACGCGACGTCGTAGATCGTCGTCATCTGCGGCTTCAGCCGGCCGAAACCAAGGCTTGCCCGTTCCACGAAGATGTAGAACGGAATGGTGATCGCCGAGGTCAAAAGCACGGCGACGAACAGCGCGACTTCAGCCCATTCGGTGTAGTAGTTCAGCGCCCGGTCCCAGATCGCCAGCGTGGCGAACAGCATGACCCATTGCGTTGCCACGAACAGCAGGATCGTCACCAGATTGTGGCGGTTCTTGTGCGGGATGCGCCGGCGCCGGTCGTCTTCGTCGACGCCCGCGATGAGTTCCTTGTCGCGGTTCACCATGCGCGGGATTTCAAAGGCAGGGGAACCCAGAAGCCCGACATTCTCGCGCAGCGGCCCGTCGATGGGGATCATCACCTTGGTGCCGAGCAGGACGTTGTCGCCGGTGCGCCCGTCCGGCGGATAGTAGATGTTGTTGCCGAGATAGTTGCGCTCGCCGATCCTCGTCGGCTCGAGCCGGAAGGCGGAGGCGGATTTGTGCATGTTGATCATGAACAGCCCGTCCGACACCATGGTCTCGGTGCCGATCTCGCACAGAAGCGGGTTTTCGTGCTGCTGGTTGGAGCCGAAATTGGAACCGGTCTGCACCACCTTGTTGAGGTTCCAGCCGATCGCTCTCATGTAGTGCACGATGGCCGAGCTGTCGCCGGCCAGCAGGCCGAGCACGCGGGAGTTGCTGGAGAATTCAGCGACCGTCTGCAGCCAGTAGCGGAAGCCGTACAGCGTGTAGGTGCGGCCTGGCTTCAACAGCAGGCTGACCAGGCGCGGTACCAGCGTCGCCGCCAGGAAGGATGCGGCCATGTAGCCGAACAGCGTCACCGTGGTGCCGATCGCGACGACGCCGATGGTTTCCTGGTAGTCGTCGCCGACGTTTTCCCAATAGCTGTGGAACAAAAGCGGCAAGGGGGTGACGATGGCAAACAGCCCGATCAGCTGCACCGCTTCGAACAGGAAGCGCCGGATGTTGGAAGGATCGACATTGCGCACCTTGCAATAATCCGCCGTGGTCGGCACGGCCGGCGAGCCATGCCAGCGTTCGCCGTCGGGGATGCTTTGGCCGCGGTGCAGCGAGGACGAATGGCCGAGCTGGGCGCCGTCGCCGATCCGGGTGTCGATGTCGAGCGTCGAGCCGACGCCGACGAAGGCATCGCGACCGATGGTCAGCGGCCCGGTGTGGATATAGCCGGACTGCGCCCGGAAGCCGAGGATCATCGATTCCTTGCGCAGGATGGTGTTGGCGCCGATCGAGATGAGATCCGTGCAGACGGGGACGGATTTCGATTCGATGACGGCGTTCTTGCCGAGCTTGGTGCCCAGAAGCTGCAGGTAGATGCTGTAGAGCGGGCTGCCGCGGAACAGCACGACGGGCGCGGTGCGGATCAATGTCTTGACCACCCAGAAGCGGAAGTAACGCACGCCCCAGATGGGAAACGCCTCCGCCTTCCAGCGGCCGACCAGCACCCATTTGGCGATGACGGCAAAGCCCGACATGCCGAAGAACACGGCGGCCGAAAGCGCCACGCACCTGATGTAGAGCTGCAGCGGATCGTCGAGCGCGTCATACATCCAGTTGAGGCCGTCATTGACCGCCCACAAGGCGCCATAGCTGTAGAGCGCGTAGAACAGCAGCTGTGCGGCGCCGCAGGTCCAGTAGGCGAAATTCGAGGCCCGGCGGGTGAGGACGGGCTCGTTGGTGGCCGTCGTCATCTCGTCCGCCACGCCCAGGTGAAGCGCGAGCCGCGCCACGGTCGGATGGAGATAGATGTCGCGCATCGACGCCGTCGCCCATTCCTTCCTGGTGCGCAGGCGGGCGCAGAAATGCGCCATCAGCAGCGAGTTGGCGCCGAGATCGTCGAAGAAATTGTCCTCGACAGACACTTCGTCGAATTTCAGTACGGCGGCCAGCGCGTCGGCCAGGAAACGCTCGTCGTCATTGCCGGGCGCCACCATGGCGCGATCGACTGAGAGCCGAACGCTTGTCGGCTTCGGCAGCTGGCGCAAATCCACCTTGTTGGAGACCGTCATCGGGATAACAGGCAGTTCCTCGAGGTAGGAGGGCACCATGTAATCCGGCAGCCGCCGCTTCATCGTCTTGGCGAGGTCCGCGCGGGGGATCGCTACGCCGGTCTTCGCCGCGAAATAGGCGACGAGTTCGACGCGGCCGGGCTCGATCTCCCAGGTGGTGACGGCGGCTTGCGCGATTTCGGGCTGGTCGAGCAGCACCGCCTCGATCTCGCCGAGCTCGATGCGGTAGCCGCGGATCTTCACCTGGGTGTCGATGCGGCCGGCATATTCGATCTCACCCCGGTCGTTGATGCGGCCCAGGTCGCCCGTCCGGTAGATGCGCTTCGACGGGTTGTTCGGCAGGCCGACGAAATCGGCGATGAATTTCTGTTCGGTCAGGTCGGGCCTGTTGAGATAGCCGACCGCGAGCCCGATGCCGGCAATGCCGATCTCGCCCAGTTCGCCGGGCTCGGCAAGCTGCGGCAGCGATGCGTCGAGAATGACGATGGAATAGGTCGGCAGCGGCGCGCCGATGGTGACGGGACTGTCCGGCGTCAGCGCGCCCATGGTGGCGGTGACGGTCGCCTCGGTCGGGCCATAGGTGTTCAGGATCTGCCGCCCCGGCTTCGACCAGCGCACCACCAGATTGTGCGGGCAGGCCTCGCCGCCGACCAGCAGCGTGCGCAGGCTGGGCACATCCGACGTCATCGACGACAGCAGCGTCGGGCTGCAGGCGATGCAGGTGATGTCATGGAGCCGCAGGAAATCGGCCAGTTCCTCGCCCACCAGCGGCATCTGGCCCGGTGCCGGCACCACCGTCGCGCCGGCGACGAACGGCACCCAGATCTCCTCGGAGGAAAAGTCGAAGGCGATGGTCATGCCCTGATAGACGCGGTCGCCCGGCCGGTAGCCATAGGAGGCGGCGGCGACGCGGATGAAATTGACGAAACTCTGGTGCTTGATGACCACGCCCTTGGGCTTGCCCGTGGTGCCCGAGGTGTAGAGGATGTAGCAGGTGTCGTCCGATAAAGCGGCCTTCGCATGCGGCTTCAGCGGCGCGTCGGACTCTTTGGAGATTTCGGCGGCAGTGCTGTCGATCAGCAGATGCGGAACCGGCAGCTGACCGGCGCGCGACGCGTAGGCGGCGATGGTGACGATCAGGCTGACGCCGGCGTCCTCGATGATGAGCGCCATCCGCTCCTCGGGGAAGGCGGTCGCCAGCGGCACGAAGGCAGCGCCCGCCTTCATCACGGCGAGCAGCGCGACATAGGTCTCCGCCGAGCGGTCGAGAATGAGCCCGACGCGGTGGCCCGGCCGCACGCCACGCTTGACCAGCAGGCGGGCGAACTGGTTGGCCCGGCTGTCCAGTTCCCGATAGGTCCAGACACGCCCGTCCGAGATCACCGCCGGCAGCGCTGCAAACATTTCGGCGAGCTGTTCGAAGACGGTGTCGAGCCGCTCGCCGGGCAGGCCTTGCCGGGCAAAGTCGGCGCCCGTCAGGATCTGCCCGCGCCCGGCTGTCGCGGGGGCCGTTCTTGCCAGCGCATCGACACCTGCCGGGCCGCTTTCCAGCCCCGATCGTTCCGCGTCCAGTTCGGCGATGTCGACACCGTGATCCATTTCCATACTTTCCCGTCCAGGCCGGGCATCGCCCGGCACGGCCATTTTTCCAGTTGTTGTGGGATGCTTATGCCATCCGATCTTTTCGGCAGTTTTTCCGAACTGTTGAATATTGTTTCTGGAGTGTGTCTGGGCGCTCTTTGAGCCTCCCCTGGCGGCGCTTGCCGGGCCCGCCCGGCGGAAGCGCAGGCGCGTACGCTTGGGCGTTTTTCTGGAACCAGCCTTGAGGCCCCGCATTCTATGAGCAGGGACTTAAGGAGCGCGTCGTGAAAGCGGTTTTGGGACTGGTCTGCGGCTTCGTGCTGACCCTTGCGGTCTTCGGCAGCGGACTGGGTTTTGCCGCCTGGCTGCTTGCCGCAAAGCCGCCGCGCCAGGCGACGGCCACCGTCAGCGTGGCGGAGCTGTGGACCAAAAAAGCGCGGCCGGTGAACAAAGCCGGGCAGGGCCTCGAACGCCTGCCGGCCAAACAGTCCGCGCCGCCCGACATCCCCGCCAAACCGCAGGAAACACCGCC
>NZ_RZTE01000001.1:603402-614572 GCF_003997415.1 Mesorhizobium sp. M7A.F.Ca.MR.245.00.0.0
CGCCCGACCCGACGGTCACCGGCGCCATCGCGCCCAAGGCAGCCGCCCTGCCGCCTCCGCATCTCGCCTGGTGCGCCAGCCGCTATCGCTCCTACCATCCGGACGACAACAGCTATCGCTCCTACAGCGGGCAGCTGCGCCCCTGCGTCTCGCCCTATCTCCAAGCCGCCGGTCAGGTCGCCCAAGCCGCCCAGCCGGCTGCCGGCGATGGCGGCGAAAACGGCGCCGGCCTGGGCGTCTACGTTGCCGGCGATGGCGGCGCCGCACTTTCGGCTGACCATGTCGATTACTGCTTCAGCCGCTACCGCTCCTACCGCCCGGAAGACAACTCCTACCAGCCCTATTCCGGCGGCCCGAGACGGCAATGCCAGTAGCCCCGCGCGCCGCCCGGCATGGCGATCCGATCGCGCGGATTTTCCGGAGCGTCCGCATTGGCGCGGCGTTCAACCCTGACCCCAAGGAGGACTGACCATGAGCGACGACCGGGACGACAGAATTCGTGAGCGCGCCTACCAGATCTGGGAACGGGAAGGCCGCATGCACGGCGACCCCGAACGGCACTGGCACCAGGCCGAGGCGGAGATCGACCGCGAGTCGGCCCTGCCGCTGACGGCGGATGACGCGCTGCCTGAAACCGGCGAGATCGCCAGCTCCGACGTGCTGGAGGTCGAGGCGCTGGCGGTGCGCACCGGCATATCGGGCGACGAGGCGCAGGAACTGCTCGACCGCCTGGGCAATGACCGCGCGGCAATCGAGCAGGCCGCCCGCAGCCTCAAGGCCAAAAGGCGGCGAAACCCCGATGAGGGACTGGCGAAATGATCGGAGGCTGAAGGACAGAAATACCGTTGCGAGGGCTGGCCGGTCACCCGGCCCGAAAGCCCGCGCCTCTGGCGGAGGACGCGGGCCGATCGGACGGCCGATCTTCGGCAAGCGATGGAGGGCACCACCTGCCGCACAGATCAACAATTAGCTATGGCTAATGTTCCGTCAAGTTGGATGTGAATTTTCTTTCGTTCGAATGTTGGCCTCCACCGCAGTAGCGCCGCTGGCCTTTGGTCGGGAATGCATGTGTCCGGGCAGGCAGCTTGTATCGATGCCGATAGGAATTTTTTCTTGACGGGTGAGGGCAGCTATGCTACATTTTTGCCTATGGTGCTGATTTGCGCCAGTGACCCCGCCGCAAAGGCGGGTTTTTGTTAACCCGCCGCACAGCCGTGACCCGCAAGATTTCTACGCCGCGCGTGGTTGGGCCGGCCTGGGCTTGACCATTGTGGCGAGCACGATACCGGCGACGATGAAGGCCGCACCGACCAGATCGTAATCGTGCAAGCCCTCGCCGAGCAGCAGATAGGCGAGCATGGCCACGAACACCGTCTGCAGGTAGAGCAGCATACTGGCCCGGCTCGCACCCAGCGTTTGCACGCTTTTGTTGTAGAGGTAGTACATCAGGGCGCCGCCGGGGCCTGCCAGATAGGCGAGCGCGAGAACGCTGTGGACGTTCATGGCGGAGCGTTCGTCGTTGAACAATTCCCACGCATGGAAAGGCAAGGCGACCAGCGCACCGGCGCCGAGCAGCAGCACCACCATCGGCAGGAGTTCGATGCCGAATTTGGCACGGCGCAAAAGCACGGTGTAGAGGCCCCAGCAGAACGCGCTGCCGACGATCCATAGCTCGCCGGCGTTGACCTTGAGTTGCAGCAGCGCCGTCAGGTTGCCGTGGGCAACGATGAAAATCATCCCGGCAAGCGCAACCAGCGCGCCAAGCGACTTCCACAGCCCGAGCGGCTCGCCAAGCACGAAACGGGCAAGCACCATCGTCATGACAGGCGACAGCGCCATGATGATGCCGGCCGTGGTGGCGTCGGTGTGGTTGAGGCCATGGTAGATCATACCCTGGCACAGCGTCAGGCCGATCGCCCCCACGGCGACGACCTCCACGGCGCGCGTTCGCAAGAGCCCGATCATCGCCTCGTGATGACGGTGCACGATCGGCAGCAGGATGGCGCAAGCAAGCGTCAGCCGCCAGAAGCAAAGGCCCCAGGGCGGCATTTCCGGCGCCACCCATTTGGCCGCGATATAGACACCGGCCGAAAGCAGCCAGCACAGGATAGCGGCCGGATAGCCGGCCAAGGAGGATATGGGGCGCACGGGTTGCGCGGCTTGATGCGCTATCGGCACTGCCTGCATGTCATGCCCCCTTCGATGATTTCGGCCGGACGGGGCAACATAGCCTGTGTCGTGGGGTCGTGCATCCGTCTTGAAAGGCCGACAAGGAAGCTGCGCTCGGCCGCCATCATGCAGAGTCGAGGGCGGCGCTCCGTAGGGTAAGCGATTTAGTCTTGAAGTGAGGCCTTGTTGGCAGGCCACAGTCGCAGCTGACCGGCATCTGTTCTCAAACCGACAAGAACAGATTTCACCCCGCATGAAGTGTCATAGTCACGCGACGACCGGTACTTCCAAAATGTGATGGTGTAGACCAGCCTCCTGTCGAGTTGCATCAAAGCTCCGTCGAGCCATCCCTGTGATGCCCAGAGAATCTCGCCATCCTCGTGGTTCCGATACCTGGGCTGATCTCGGTCAGGATGCCAGCCGCCCCATACTTGGCTTTTCAGTGCTAGACTTCGATCCTTGGTATGCCACTCGCCAAAACCTGATCCCGCAGAAAGCGCGAGCCTTTCGGTCAGATCGATTCCGAGGCGCGGCCGGGAAGCTGCATTGTGCGCCGCAATTTCGTCGCCCTGATCGATGCCAAGGTTGTGGTTCTCAGGCGCCCAGATCAGTGGCTCGAATATGCTTTTATCACGGCGGCGATGATCATAGTAACCCTCGTCCCAAAGTTCCGGGAGCCAAAAATCATAGCGCGGTAACTTCGAAAATGAGGCGCAGCGCCCAACCGCACCCTTGGGCTGGGTAAGCGCCGCTACGATTTTAATGGAGACGCCATCCGCCGATGACCAGCGCCCATAAAGCGGGACTGTGTCATTTGCAGTAGCCCCCATCAGGCCGATCTTTGTCAGCAGGGTATCCTGATCCTGCAACGTTTCCTGCTGATCGTCGCGTCTGCCCAATAGGCTATGACGTGCCGCTTTCGGAACGCTGTCCTTGCGGTCCGAAAGCCATGATCCGTCTTCAAACGTGATGTCGTGTCGGTCGCGCCATTCAAGCCAGGGGGATGCATAGTCTGACTCATAGCTCCGAACCACCACCGGGGTAGTGGCGGCCATTTTGGTGACGGCACTGAAAAGCGCGTGCTTCTGAGCATGCTCGCGCGCATACTCATAGCGATCATGCCTATCGCGCCGGTATCGGTCGTGACCGCCAAAATAGTTCAGGTCGTGTGCTTCCGGCCAACGTGAAGTAATCTCAGCGGAGAGGGCGTCCACGGCCGCCCCGTGGGAAATCCCGAACATCCGCGCGACATCCTCAATCTCGGTCTTGTTGAATTCATAGTCGAAGGCGAAACCAGATTTCGCATCGGCAGGCGTGGCCCAGCTATCTCTAACGACAATGCCTTGCTTCGGCGCATCAATCTCTGCTCGCAACGTCTGAAGCTCAACGTCGGAAGTACCGTCGTCGTATCCAATGTTTTCCAAGCAGCGTGCGATATGCACTTTGTGCATGACATGTACGTCGTTACGACGCGCAAGAGCGACCAATCTGGGGCGAAGGAAGGCCAGGGCGGGTCCGTGGCGCAAAGCCGCACGAGCAATACCTATAAGGAGCCACTCCTGCGAATTCTGGTAGGGGAGCATCCGCCCTGTTGAGGCCAGGGCCGGTATCTCAGCTGTATCGAAGCGATCGAGCAATAACCCAAGTTCCAACTCAAGCCCTAGATCGACCAGCGTGGTAAAGCCCCGCGCGATGTTCCATCGTACATACGCATCATCATCTCCGAGCAGGTGCCACACGACATCAGCCAAGAACTCCGCCTCACTGGAAGGGATCTGTTGCTCCGCACGATGGACACCTTCTCCGATCTCGTCAGCGATCCGCGATGCAGAACCTGACAATATGAGTTCGAGTGCGGAACGCGCGGCATCACCTGAAGCGACATTGCACAGGGAGGTTGCGAACTGCAGCCACTCGTCACCGTCAAGCTCGATCTCGTCGGAGGCAACTTTCTTGAGAACCTGATCGAGAACGTATCGCTCATCACCGCAGAATTGAGACAACTGATGAATGCGGCGCGAGACGTTCGAATAACCTTCATAGAAGAGCTCTGCACCTTTGCTCTCGAAAAGTCTGGCTACCAAGATTGTGGTGTTGGATCCCAAATGAGCCGAGGAGCTTCTCCAATCGGCAACAGAATCGATCAGGGTATCAACCGATCGATCAAAATCCCATTCTGATGCGTCACAGACCGCAAAGAGGAATTCCAGCCTTTTTCCGTAAGGACAGAAAGACCGCAACCGACGTATGAATTCGATGCGCGAGCCGAAAGTAAGGCGTTTGTCCTCATCGATCTTTTTGAGCGCTTCATCGATGGAAGTGGAAGACGTATGGTCGGTTGCCTCGGCCAGTTGCCTGATGGCGTCGTCCACCTGCTCTTTGGTGGGCTGGTCATCAACTATCAGCTGGGAATCGCGGGGGGAGTTGTTGCGGCTGTTATATTCATCTTGCTTTCTCTCGGCCTCGTCCCGCAACTGGCGAAGGGCGTCCTGCTCGTCGCTCGTTAGCACTCCTGGATAGTTGTCACCTGCCTTAAGGATGCTCTCCCACAGCGTAGGCCACGCACCAGACGTATGTTCGACCCGAAGCTTCTGAAGCACTGCCCGTACGATGCGTCTTTGGCCGTCGGCGTTCGACAGGCCGAGCAGGTCCGAAACGCCGTCGCCAACCTGCCAGTCCCACCAACCGTGATCCTCGCAGATCGTAAGCAAGAACGCCGCACGTGCCGGAGACAATCGGCCAGCCTTAGCAAGAAAACAGGCTAACTGAGGCAAGCCGTAGGAAAGCTGGGCAACATCCTGATTGTGCCATCGTACGAGTTTGGCAATCGCAGGCAAGCCAATGGACATGGACGCAGCACGCCCAAACAGTGTCCAGCCGAACTTGCTCGGCTCGTCATGCGCGATAACTTGGCAAAGATTCATCAATCGCTGCGCAAGTGCCGGCGCAACTGGACCACCGGACTGCCTCGCTGCATAGTGCAGCAGCGAGTATATCTGCTGGTAGTCCTCGCCGCCCATTTGGTCGAGTTGGGCTAGCCCCTGCCGATAGTACTCGCGGGCCTCGTCAATGCTCATTGGGACAAGGGCAGTGGCAAGGTCGGCGTACGACTCCCCTCGGTTGCCAATGTTTTCGTCTTTCCGGATTTGCTCGGACACGTGCTGGGCGAACCGGCCGGCAAGATCATGGAATGCTGGACGGCGTGCGAGTTGCTCGAGTACCCGGAGCTTCTGGTCAACTCCAAAACGATCACTGGAGATCATACCGACCATCGCTTCGGCCTGCTCTGCGCAGATGTTAGCTGCGTAGGTGAAAAGCAATTCGATACAGGCTAGACCGACAGTGCGTGCCAATAGGTCGGTCGATGTCCCTGACCGCCAATGGACGCTATTGCGGATGTATGGCTTCAGGACGCTCACAAACTCCGCGATATGGACAGTCGACAGCGGCTCCTTCGACAGCACGGAGCTCTGGATCGGCCTGATAACGGCAAGGATCATCTCGATGCCAGCGGAAATTTCGTCACGCTCCCCGCCGCCGTATCTGGCTTTTGGTCTTGCAATCTTCTTGCGCCTCCCCTTCTCGCGAGACACATCGCTCCTGACCGGCAAAATCTGGTCTTCGAGAAAGGCGATCAGGTCCTTCTTGGAGGCAATGGCCTTAGCGCGCTTTGCGACTTTCAGTTCGTTGGGGAGGAGGTGATGATACGTCAGCGGTTTGCCGTCCGACCACGCACGGACGCACGCGGCGAGAACCGGTCGCCACACCTTTGAGTGTCCATATCGCTCGGTGTAATCATGGCCGGATGGCCGTTGTGACGGCGCGTTCTTGACAATCGCCTTTGCGGATGCGCGCGAACTGAGGAGAAGTGCCGCGAGGGCAGCTTGGATGAATTCGTTCTGGACGCCGCGCTCCTCTCTAAAGCCTGTATCGCTATCCCCTTTGTCATCCGAAGCAGGCACGCGCTCCAGGGACTTGGCTAAAGCTCTTGCCTGCATTCTCGAGATGAAACGCGGGAGTGACAGAAGCCGCATCTTGAGTGCAAGAGAGGTGCATTGGTCGCTCGCAACAAACGAGATAAAGTCGGCAAGAACCGTTTCGCCCATAGTGAGCTCATACTGTTCCAGCAATCGAAGCAGTTCATCACTTGCGGAAAGCGAGAAGACGAAATTCCATCTTGCTAGATTGCGGTCTACGTTATCGAAGCCACCTTGAAGCGTTGTGTGAAAAAGCACTGCCGCGAAGTCATTAACCGCGGGTCCCTCACGGTCATGCGGCCGTTCCTCCGTCGGCTGCTCAACGCTCCAGTTTATCCATCGGATTGTACTTTCGCGTTGGATGAGGGCCTCCTCCTGATCGCCGGAGAAGCTGTGAGATATTGTAAGGCGTGCGCTCCTTGCGCCGCGCCAACCAGACCTGTCTGCGAAAAGGCGCCGCTGTGCATCGGGATCACCCAGCTTGACTGCAAGCGCGGGTGAGCGCCGGATAAACTCATCACCGCGCATATTGGCAGTTGCGGCCTGCGCCAACCGCATGACAACATTAAGAGTTCGATCGTAGTCTTTGCCAACGACGGCTAGCTTGTAGGCGGCCCGGAGACGCGCCAGCGTCAAACGGCGCCGGCCAAACTCGGACTGAATAGCAGCGGGGAACTCGCTCGACTCAGTCAACGCGAACGCGCGATTGCTGTCACCAATGACGACCAGGAAGTGCGGCAGTGCCTCTGCGGCATAGGTCGATCTGGCCTGGGCGACCATCAGCCGGTCAGCGATGGCGCTCTGCGCTCCGGTCTGGCCGGCGTAGGTATCCCGGACATAGGTTTCTGTGGGCTCATCTCTGAAGATTGCGCCGTGCGGGGTGACCTCCAACATTGGCGCTAGATCGGAGGCCGCAGTGCTTACCTGCGAGCCCGACCAGCCAAGAGCATCCGCCAGGTCGTCGAGCGGAATAGGAGGCGGTAGCAAGGATAGAGCAACGAAAAACTCGCGCACCTCGCTTTCTGGCCAACCCGCGGTGTCAAGGTCTGAGAAAATCTTCTCACATTGTTGCGCAATGATTTCGGGTACCGTGATCGGTGTCGCCGGAGCGTCACCTTTGACGTTCACATCCCAGGTCTGAACGAGGTAGTTGAGCACGCGAGCGTTTCGCCCTGATCGTGCAATGGCAGTCGCAAAATCGACATCGGAGAAGCCTGACTTTCGGTCTTCAAGAAACTGCCGAGTTTCAGTTTCCGTAAACGGACCAAGTTCGAACGGCTCCACTTTTGCGCGGGCGATCACCGAGTCCTTGCGATGCGTGCGCGCGGTAAGCAGTAGTTTCACACCATTGATTGGCTCGTTGTGCACTGATGACAAAAGAAGCTTGGGAAATGCGTCCTCATGGCGAAAATCCGCCTCAAGTTGGGCGTTGTCCGCAGCATCAATGATGACAAAAAGGCCTCGCTTTCCAGATTGCGTTTGTATTGCCTTCGCTGCCTGTGCAAGTCTCTTGCGCGCAGCCTTGAGGACTTTCCGCGAGTCGTCACTGCCCGGCAGAAGAAGGTCGCAGAGCCCTCTGGAAGCCAGTTCATTTACGATCTGAACGATGCCGATGCTCGGCAGATGTCGGGAGTGCTCCTCCGAACGATAAGCCCCACCTCCGAAGCAATCGAAGACGACGATTTCGAAGTCATCGCTAAGTTTTCCTGCGAGGTTTTGGACAAACACCGTTTTTCCGACGCCACCCTCGGCGTGCAGAAAGACTGGTATTTCCGAGCCCTTGACCAGATTGCCGACGACAGCCAGTTCAGCGCGCTCCACGACGGCTCCGACATCAATAAAGCGGGTATCCGCAGGGAACAAATCCTCGGGCAGACAGTCTAGCGCATCGAGGACATCTTCTCGCTTGATGAGGTTCTTATGCTGACCGCTAGGCCCCGCCTTTTTCAAGACCAGTTCCTGAAGGTCGTGCAGACGGTTCTTGGCTTGCGCGTCGGCTCCCGCCGACCAGTCGACGAGGGTTCGGCGCAATGCATTGCTTTGCCCGGAAAGGCTCTTTTCAGCGGCGCGAAACTCGGTCCGCGCGAAAAGGCGCTGCGGACTAGTAACTCCGTGCTTCGCACACAGCGCCCTCAGGTACGCTGCTTGCTGACCTGAACCTACATCAGATGCCTTCGTCCCATCTTTCAGGGCGGTGATGGCATCCCATAGGCCTCTAGCGAAGGGTGCGTTCGTAACGAAGATGAAGCTGGCCTTCCGGTTGATCTCGTCGGCCGTAAATTCCTTCTCATAGCCGACGAGCGTGTCGCAGAATTTCCCGATTGTCTTTTTCAGGAACGAGGACGTCACTTCGTCTTCGCGAACCTTGTACTTGAACTGCACCGTTTCCAGTCGATCGCACGAGCTAAAATTGTCCCCATCGCCATAATACAGGACAAGGTCGGCAACTTCCTCGGCCGCCGCGCCAGGGGTGGCCGTTTCTGTTGACGATAAGCCCTCAACCGCAATCGCGAACAGGCTGTCGTTGGGGAAAACAAGCTGCAGCGCGCGGCGCGCGGCCCAACGCTCATGGAACGTGTGGCCCGCCCTGGAAGCCCTGACTGTGTCGATTTCGTCGCCTACGGTCAGCATCGCGGCCAAAATTCTACCCTCTACGACCTGTGTTTATAGAAGCGCCGAATGATAGGCCGCCCCTTGCCGGCTGCAACAGGCGTGGCATCTTTCCCACAGGCCGTGTGTCGGTCGGCGATTGTGGTCAAATTGGGTGCTAGGTTTGGACCGGTCAGTGTCCGCTGTGGGCTATTCTGAGACTTTACATTGCGGATTGACCGTCGCTATTCGCTCGGGACGCCGTAAAACGGCCAAGCCGTCGTCCGCTCTATCAAGACACCAATTGTGCCGGCTAGCGACCCAACTGGCGTTTAACAGACCTCGCAATTTCGCGCGGCCTGCCAAGCTGCATCCCCTCGCATTAACCATTCGTTAACCATTCCCTCGCTAGCGTTTACCTCTCAGTAAGGATTCGCCAGCCGTGACCTTTGCCGCCCCCCTCGAGGCCAAATCCATTCGCTTTCGTGCTCGCTCTTTCGTCGCTTTCACATTGACGCCCGAAGCGCCTTTGGATGTGTGGCTCGAGGGGCTAGACCACTGGATCGGCAACTCGCCCGGCTATTTTGTCGGCCGCCCGGTGGTGCTTGATCTCAACACCTTGAAGCCCGATGTCGCCGCGATCGAATCGTTGGTCGGCGTGCTTGGCCATCGCGGCATCCGCATCTACGCCATCGAACTCGACGGCCACACCGCACTCGAGCCCAACCTGCCGCCGGTGCTGGTCGGCGCCAAGGAGGCAACGACGGATGGGTTGCTGCCCCGCGAGGCGCGGGCGGAGGGTTTCGACAAGGCCGAGGGCAAGGCGCCTGAACAGCACGCCGATGCGGGCAGCGCGGCCAAGGTCGGCGACGGCAAGGTTGACGCAAGCAAGGCGGGCGATAGCGAGCCGCAGGTTGGAGCTTCGGGCACGCTGATGATCAAGGCGCCGATCCGCTCGGGCCAGGCGATCGTGCATCCGCATGGCGATGTCATCGTGCTCGGTTCGGTCGCATCCGGTTCGGAGATCATCGCGGCGGGCTCGATCCATGTCTACGGCACGCTGCGCGGGCGCGCTTCGGCGGGTGCGCTGGGCAACAGGGGCGCGCGCATCTTCTGCCGCAAGAACGAGGCCGAGCTTCTGGCGGTCGACGGCTGGTACGTCACCGCCGAGGAGATGGAAGGCGTTTCGCGCGGCAAGCCGGTGCAGGCGTTTCTCGATGGCGACGCCTTGCGGGTTTCGACGCTGAGCTGACATTCGTTTCGATATTGGGGCGGCCGGGCCGCTCGACCAAGAAAACAACAACGGAGGCTTTTCAATGGGCAAGGTAGTGGTGGTCACCTCGGGCAAGGGGGGCGTCGGCAAGACGACCTCGACGGCGGCCCTCGGGGCGGCCGTGGCCAAGACCGGCAAGAAGGTGGCCTTGGTCGACTTTGACGTCGGCCTGCGCAACCTCGACCTGATCATGGGCGCCGAGCGGCGCGTGGTGTTCGACCTCGTCAACGTCATCCAGGGCCAGGCGAAACTCTCGCAGGCGCTGATCCGCGACAAGCGGGTGGAGACGCTGTTCCTGCTGCCGGCCTCGCAGACGCGCGACAAGGATGCGCTGACCGAGGAGGGTGTCGGCGAAGTCATCGACAAGCTGCGCTCGGTGTTCGACTACGTGTTCTGCGACAGCCCGGCCGGCATCGAGCGCGGCGCGCAGCTCGCCATGCGCTTTGCCGACGAGGCGGTCATCGTCACCAATCCGGAAGTGTCGTCGGTGCGCGATTCCGATCGCATCATCGGCCTGCTCGACGCACGCACCTTGCGCGCCGAGCAGGGCGAGCAGATCGCCAAGCATGTGCTGGTGACCCGCTACGACGCGGCGCGTGCGTCGCGCGGCGAAATGCTGTCCATCGACGACGTGCTGGAAATCCTGTCGGTGCCGCTGCTCGGCATCATTCCGGAAAGCCAGGATGTGCTGCGCGCCTCCAACCTCGGTTCGCCGGTGACGCTGTCGGAGCCGCTCAATTCCGCTGCCAAGGCCTATATCGACGCCGCCCGGCGGCTGGAGGGCGAGGAATTGCCCGTCATCGTGCCCTTCGAACGCAAGGGCTTCCTCGATCGTCTTTTGGGAAGGAGGGCGGCATGAACCTGCTCGACATCTTCAAGCGGCGCTCCAGCGCCCCGGTGGCGCGCGAGCGGCTGCAAGTGCTGCTCGCCTATGAGCGCCGCAACCGCAGCCAGCCCGACCTCGTCTCCATCCTGCGCGAGGAGATCATGGCCGTCATCGCCAAGCATGTGCAGATCGACCAGGATTATCTGCAGGTCTCGATGGACCGCGGCGAGACCATGTCGACGCTGGAAATCGACATCCAGATCCCCAACAAGAGCGCCGTGCCGCTGGCCATGGCGGGGTGATTTCTTACCCTCCCCCTTGTGGGGAGGGTCGATC
>NZ_RZTE01000020.1:0-14044 GCF_003997415.1 Mesorhizobium sp. M7A.F.Ca.MR.245.00.0.0
TGTCACCCATGCTATCGGTCCATTCTGTTACCTATCTATCCGGTTCGGACACCGGCACCTTCTCCCCGTATAGTGACGGGGAGAAGGGAGATGGCCGCACCCTCGGCGCTCGTTCTGCTGCGTTGAAAATTGGCGAAACCGTCCATAACGGCGTCTTTCTCCCCGTCCCTATACGGGGAGAAATGCCCGGCAGGGCAATGAGGGGCGGCGCCAGCGCCGCAATTTTGGGCTGATCAAGCAGTGCGTTGCCCTTATAGCCCTCGCAACAATCGTTCCAACTCTTCAGCATCCGTCACGACCGGCAAACACACCTGCCCAGTACACAACCATGCACCCGCCTCGTTGTTCGGCGGCAGGATTCCGCCAGGCAGCAAGGGTCGATTCGTACCCGTACCGATCGGCAGGACAATATCGACGCGGCGGGGGTCCGGACTTCGATTCGCAACCGGAACGAGCTTTGGATCGTCAAGCGCATCGACGATGACCAGCTTGAGCGGCTCGATCGCCAGCGCGCAGGCGTTGACGATGCCGGCCTGGCCATAGGCCTGGTGCGCCGCGCGGCCGGCGGCGTGCTCGGCAACTTGCCAGGCCCTTTCCTGCAGGTCGAGATTGCCGGTGACGGAGGCCAGCCGGACCAGTGCCTCGATGATCTGGCCGGTGGCGGAGGGAATCGCTTCGTCGACATCGCCGCGGATGCGGATCGGCACGTCGGTGCTGTCCGAGGCGGTCAGGTAGTAACCTGTCTTTTCGGTATCGGCGTGCCAATGGTCGAGCTGCTCGATAAACTGGCCGGCCTGGTCGACATAGCTCCAATTCCCTGTGGCCTCGAACAGGGAGATCGCTGCGTTGGCCATGGCGGCATAGTCGCTGGACAAAGCAGGGAATAGTCTTCTGTCGCCGAGCATCGAATGCGGCAGACGGCCGTCGCGGCCGGCGGTGCTGATGTGGGCAAAGGCTTTTGCCGCCGAGTCGATCCAGTCAGGCCGCGCCAGCGAACGGCCGGCCTCTGCTAGCGCTGCGATCATCTGGCCGTTCCAGTCGGTGAGGGTCTTTGCGTCAAGACCGGGCCTGACCCGCTGTTCCCGCACGGTGAGGAGTTTCGCCTTGAGCGGGCCGAGCTCTGCGCGATCGATCACATAGTGCGATTGCTGGGACAGGGTTTGGTGGACGACCGGCTTGCCTTCCCAGCCATGCGGGCTGGAGAGGGTGAAGTATTTGAAAAACAAGGTGGAATCTTCCCCGATGGCAGCTTCGACCTCTTCTCGGCTCCAGGTGTAGAACAGCCCTTCCTCGCCGTCGCTGTCGGCATCGAGGCTGGCGGCAAAGGCGCCGCCGTCGACGCGCATCTCGCGCAGCAGCCAGCCGATCGTTTCTTCGATTCGGACCCGGAACAACTCGTTGCCGCTTGCGGCATGGGCCCAGTTGCAGAAGCGGATCAGCTGGGCATTGTCGTAGAGCATCTTTTCGAAATGCGGCACCAGCCATTCGGCATCGGTCGAGTAACGGCTGAGCCCGCCGCCGACATGGTCGTAGATGCCGCCGCTGACCATCTGTTCGAGGCTGTTGAGAACGTCGTCGCGATGGCTGGCGTTGCCGTCGCGCAGCCAGGACAGCCACAGCGTTTGCATGAACGGCGCATTGGGAAATTTCGGCGCGCCACGCAAGCCGCCCAGATCGCGGTCGATCATGCGGTCTATGCCCTTGGCAAGCTCAGCCAGCGTGTCGCGATCGAGCCCTGTTTTCGCGTGCGAGCCGGCGAGCCGTGCCTGGACATGTGTGGTCAGGCCGTCGGCGCTCTGGTTGAGGCTCGCCCGCTTCTCGCGCCACGCCTTGTCCACCGCCTCCATCACCTGGATGAAACCGGGGCGGCCGTAGCGTGGCTCGCGCGGAAAGTAGGTGCCGCCCCAGAACGGCTTGCCGTCCGGCGTCAGGAACATGGTCAGTGGCCAGCCACCCTGCTCGCCCATCGCGGAGAGCGCGGCCATATAGATCTGGTCGATGTCGGGGCGCTCCTCGCGGTCGACCTTGATATTGACGAACAGACGGTTCATGACGGCGGCGACACCATCGTCCTCGAAGCTTTCATGCGCCATGACGTGGCACCAGTGGCAGGCGGCATAGCCGACCGAGAGCAGGATCGGCCTGTCCAGCGCCTTGGCCTCTTCGAGCGAAGCCGGCGACCAGGCCCGCCAGTGGACGGGATTGCCGCTGTGCTGCTGCAAATAGGGGCTGGCTTCTTCAGCAAGCAGGTTTTGCGCGGGCAGCGTCACTGGGCAAACTCGGGTGCGATTGGCTGATGGGCGTAAAGCTAGGGCGGTTCGGTAGAGCGGGCAAATGATTTCAGGCGATTCCATCGTAGCGCTGTCGAGCGGCCGGCTCCCGGCCGGCGTCGCCGTCGTCCGTATTTCCGGCCCACAGACTCGATTCGTAGTCGAAACGATTGCCGGGGGTATGGTTAAAGACCGCGTCGCAGTCTTGCGCAGATTCACAGCGCCCGATGGAACCGTGCTCGATAATGGCTTGGTCGTCTTCTTTCCCGGACCGGCCAGTTTTACGGGCGAGGATGTGGCGGAATTCCACGTTCATGGCGGACGCGCCGTGGTGGTCAGGATGCTGGAGACGATTACTGGTTTCGACGGCGTCAGGCACGCGGAACCGGGCGAATTCACGCGCCGCGCCTTTCTCAACGGCAAGGTTGACCTGGTCGAGACCGAGGCGCTGGCGGACCTCGTCAATGCCGAGACGGAGGCGCAGCGGCGTTTTGCCGTTCAAAATGCCGAAGGCGTTCTCAGCGAACTCTATCTCGGCTGGCGCCGCCGACTGATCCACGCCCGCGCCATGATCGAGGCCGAGATCGATTTTGCCGATGACGACGATGTTCCCGGTTCCGTTTCGGATACGATTTGGTTCGATGTCAAAACTATGATCGGCGAGATCGACCGGCACATTGCCGGATTTCGCGCCGCCGAGATCATTCGCGACGGCTTCGAGGTCGTCATCCTTGGCGCGCCCAACGCCGGTAAGTCGAGTCTGTTCAATGCCCTGGCCCGGCGGGATGCCGCTATAGTAACGGATGAACCCGGCACGACGCGGGATCTGCTTGAAGTGACACTTGATCTTCAGGGGCTGCGGATCCGGCTTACAGATACGGCCGGGCTGCGCGATGCGCCGGGAAAGGTCGAGGCTATCGGCATCGAGAAGGCGAGGGCCAAGGCACATGGCGCCGATCTCTTGCTGTTGCTTCAGGACATCGCGAACCCAAGAGATGTCGGCGAGCTGCCGACTGTGGCGCGGACCTTGCGCGTCGGCACCAAGCTCGATCTGCTGGAAGACCGCGCGGCGAGTGACGCGACGGAGGATTATGACCTTGTCATTTCGGTAAAGAACGGGACGGGCGTGGAGGAACTGCTGGGGGAAATCGGCCGGCGGGCAGCGGAAGCAGCCGGCAGCGTCGGTGATGTCCTGCCATCGCGCCTGCGCCACGTCGAATTGCTTGGCGCAGCGAATAGCCACCTGCGTCACGCAACCGACGGCCGGACTGTCGGGCAGGAATTGCGCGCCGAGGAGTTGCGGCTTGCAGCAGATCGCCTGGGCCGTATTGTCGGCGCCATCGACGTCGAGGACATGCTGGACGTGATTTTCTCACAGTTCTGCATTGGGAAATGACTCACGTGAAACGATGCGCTCTCGTAAAATGACTCAGTTGTCGATGCAGAGATTTTGATGGACCGTTTGCGGAACGTCCCATCGCTTCGTCATCCACGGGCGGAGCAAGGAGCGTAGCGACGCGGCGCAGACCCGAGGATCCATGCCGCGACTTCTGAGCGCGCGCCACGGTGCAGAATTCTGATCCGCTGTACTCTTTGGCCAAGATCACGGCATGGATCCTAGGGTCTCCGCGACGTCGCTTCGCTCCTGCTTTGCCCTAGGATGACGAACGTTGCGAACGCTTGGGTAAGACCTTCGAGCAGCGGCAAGGTGCGACTCACGTGAAACATCGGTGCCCCGATGACTCACGTGAAACACATGCGATGGCGGTGCAAGGCTGTTTCACGTGAAACGACTCGCGGAGTTTTCTTGACAGCCAAGCCTCGCAGGGACATGTGTCCCTCAATCATTCGAGTCTGGGAAGTTTGTGATGACCAATCACTATGATGTGGTTGTGGTGGGCGGCGGTCACGCGGGTTGCGAGGCGGCCAGCGCTGCCGCGCGCGCTGGTGCCAAGACCGCGCTGGTGACGCTGCGCTTCGGCACGATCGGGGTCATGTCCTGCAATCCGGCGATCGGCGGGCTCGGCAAGGGCCACCTGGTGCGCGAGATTGATGCCATGGATGGCCTGATGGGCCGCGTGGCGGATGCTGCCGGCATTCAGTTCCGCCTGCTCAACCGCCGCAAAGGTCCCGCCGTGCGCGGCCCTCGTACGCAGGCCGACCGGAAGCTTTATCGCCTTGCCATGCAGGAAGCGATTCGGCAGCAGAACGATCTCGACGTGGTCGAAGGCGAGGTGCTGGATTTTGAGATCGCCGATGGGCGGATCACGGCTGTTCTCCTGGCCGACGGCAGGCGGCTTGGCTGTGGCGCGGTCGTGCTGACGACTGGAACTTTTTTGCGTGGGCTTATTCATATTGGCGAGAGGAAGATTGTCGCCGGCCGCATGAACGAGCAGGCCAGCCTTGGGCTCTCGGCGACGATGGACCGCGCGGGCTTCAAGCTTGGACGGCTGAAGACCGGGACGCCGCCGCGGCTCGATGGCCGGACCATCGACTGGGCGACTCTGGAAAGCCAGGCGGCGGATGCGGATCCGGTGCCGTTCTCGCTGATGACCGACCGCATCGAAACGCCGCAGATCGCGTGCGGCATCACACGGACGACCACGGCCACGCATGAGTTGATCCGCGCCAATCTTGGCCGCTCGGCCATGTATTCCGGTTCGATCGAGGGCGTCGGGCCGCGTTATTGCCCGTCGATCGAGGACAAGATCGTCAAGTTCGGCGATAGGGATGGGCACCAGATCTTTCTGGAGCCGGAAGGGCTGGACGATGATACCGTCTATCCCAATGGGATTTCCACCTCGTTGCCCGAAGATGTGCAGCTCGATATATTGAAAACCATTCCGGGGCTGGAGCGCGCAATCATGCTGCAGCCCGGCTATGCCATCGAGTATGATCATGTCGATCCGCGCGAACTGCATCAGACGCTGGAGACGAAGCGCGTTGGCGGCCTCTTCCTCGCCGGTCAGATCAACGGTACGACGGGCTATGAGGAAGCAGCCGGGCAGGGCCTGCTCGCCGGCCTCAATGCGGCGCGGCGGGCGGCGGGGAGCGAGCAAATCGTGCTCAGCCGCACCGAGGCGTATATCGGCGTGATGGTCGACGATTTGACCAGCCGCGGCATCGCAGAGCCCTACCGGATGTTCACGTCACGGGCCGAGTTCCGGCTATCGCTGCGTGCCGACAATGCCGATGAGCGACTGACGCCTCTGGCGACGAAACTGGGCATCGCCTCGGCACAGCGCATGCAGCGCTACGGGCAGGTCATGCAAAGCCTGGATGAGGCACGGGATTTGGCGAAGTCGCTCGCCATGACGCCGAATGAGGCGGCGCGGCACGGGCTGGACATCAACCGGGATGGCGTGCGCCGGTCCGGCTATGAATTGCTGTCCTATCCGGACGTCGACGTCGCTTGGCTGGCTGGCGTCGATCCGCGCTTTGCGGCGATCGACGGCAAGACGGCGGAGCGCCTCGAGACGGAAGCGAAGTATTCTGTCTATCTTGATCGCCAGAAGACCGACGTGGCGCAGATCCGGCATGAGGAGAGCCGGCTGATCCCCGAGACGGTCGATTTCGCCGGAGTGCCGGGTCTGTCGAACGAGCTGAAGCAGAAGATGCAGGCGCGGCGGCCGCGCTCCATCGCCGATGCCCAGCGCATGGAAGGCATGACGCCGGCGGCGCTGGCGATCATTGTCGCGCATGTCCGTCACGCGGAGAGCGCCCAGCGCCTACAAAAGGATGTTGCGTGAGCTCTTTGTCCCTGGAGAGCCTGCAGGATGCGGCAGGCCCGGTTTCACGTGAAACATTCGATCGGTTGGTGGCGTTCGAGCAGATGTTCCAGAAATGGAACCGCAGCATCAACCTGGTGGCGCAATCGACGTCGGGCGATGTCTGGCAGCGCCATATCCTGGACAGCGCCCAACTCGGGCGCATAGAACCCGTTTCCAAACGCTGGGTGGATCTCGGCTCTGGCGGCGGATTTCCGGGCCTTGTGATGGCGTTCCTGCTGGCCGAGCGCGACGGCGCCAGCATCGATCTGATTGAAAGCAATCGTAAAAAGGCGTCCTTCCTGCAGACTGTCGTCGGCCAGTTCAGCCTGCCGGCGCGGGTCGTGGCACGCCGCATCGATGACAGCCACGGGCTTGTTTCGACGCCGCAAATCGTCACGGCGCGGGCGCTGGCTCCGCTTTCGACCCTGTTGGACCTGTCGGCGCCCTGGCTGGTTTCAGGCGCGCGCGGCCTGTTCCACAAAGGCCGGGATTACCGCACCGAAGTGCAAGAAAGCGTTCACCGATGGTCCTTCGATCTGGTAGAACATCCAAGTGTGACCGACGTTGGCGGCGTCATCCTGGAATTGTCCAACCTGCGACCTGTCTGATCCGTCACTGACAGGCGATTTGGCGCCCAAAATGAATTTCTGGCATAAACCCATGATGAAGAATGGCCCCCGAATCATCACCGTTGCCAACCAGAAGGGCGGTGTCGGCAAGACGACGACCGCCATCAATCTGGCGACCGCGCTGGCTGCGATCGGCGAAAAGGTGCTGATCGTCGATCTCGATCCGCAGGGAAATGCCAGCACCGGTCTCGGCATCGACCGCAAGGACCGGACGGTGTCCTCCTATGACGTGCTGACCGGCGAGTTGGAGCTGGAGGCCGCGGCCATCCCCACAGCCGTGCCCGGCCTGTCGATCGTGCCGTCGACGCTCGATCTGCTCGGCATCGAAATGGAGATCGCCTCCGCGCCCGACCGGGTGCTCAAGCTGCGCAACGCGCTGCGCGCCGCCACCGAGCGCGGCGCACCGTTCGGCTATGTGCTGATCGACTGCCCGCCATCGCTCAACCTTTTGACTTTGAATTCAATGGCTGCAGCCGATTCTGTTCTTGTGCCGCTGCAATGCGAGTTTTTCGCGCTCGAAGGTCTCAGCCAGTTGCTGGAAACGGTCGAGCAGGTGCGCCGCTCGATCAATCCGGATCTGACCATCCAAGGCATCGTGCTGACCATGTATGACGGCCGCAACAATCTCGCCAACCAGGTCGTGCAGGATGTGCGGGCGCATATGGGCGACAAGGTCTACGAGACCATCATCCCGCGCAATGTGCGGGTGTCCGAGGCGCCCTCCTACGGCAAGCCGGCGATCCTCTACGATTTGAAATGCTCGGGCAGCCAGGCCTATCTGCAACTGGCATCGGAAGTGATCCGCCGCGAGCGCAAGTTACGCGCCGCTTGATGTGGCCGGATGCATAGTCAAGAGCCGATTCGATACCGAAACGATTTGGAATAGCCAACTGGAATAAAGATGAGCGAAGACCTTTCGAGAAAGAGACTGGGCCGCGGACTGGCAGCGCTGATCGGCGAGATTGATCGCCCAGTAGCACCTGAAAAACCGGGCATGAGCGCCGACGGCAAGGTGCCGATCGAGTTCCTGACCCCCAATCCGAAGAATCCCCGCCGGCATTTCGGCGACGCCGAGCTGACCGATCTTGCCCAGTCGATCCGCGAACACGGCGTCGTCCAGCCGGTGGTGGCGCGGCCTTCGCCGACACAGGCCGGACGCTACGAGATCATCGCCGGCGAGCGGCGCTGGCGTGCAGCGCAGCGCGCCGGGCTGTCCGAGATCCCGGTCATCATCCGTGAGGTCAACGATCGCACCGCGCTCGAACTGGCGATCATCGAGAACGTCCAACGCACCGATCTCAATGCGGTCGAGGAGGCGCTTGGTTATCAGCAGCTGATCGACGAGCACGGCTACACCCAGGCCGATCTCGGCCAGGTGATCGGCAAGAGCCGCAGCCATGTCGCCAACACGCTCAGGCTCTTGAAGCTGCCGGATGTGATCCGCGACATGCTGGTCGACGGCGCGCTGTCGGCGGGTCATGCCCGCACGCTGGTGACGGCGGAAGACCCGGCCGGCCTTGCCAAGCGCATCGTCGAAGAAGGACTTTCGGTGCGCCAGGCCGAAGCGCTGGCGCAGATGCCGGCCGGCACCAGCAGCGCCAGGGAAGCCAGGCCGGCGCCAAGTCCTGACGAAAAGGACGCCGACACGCTGGCGCTGGAAAAACTGTTGACCGATACGATCGGCATGATCGTTTCGGTGGATCACAAGGGCAGAGGCGGTGTGCTGCGGGTAGCCTATCGCTCGCTGGAACAGCTCGATGAGTTGTGCAGGCGGCTGAAGCAGGAACGATAATTAGCCGGCGAATTATCTTCAGGCCGGATTTTGGCGAAATCGGCGACGCCGCTAATCTCCCTCCTTGAGGGGGAGATGGCCGGCAGGCCAGAGGGGGTCGCCTCACACCAAGCGCCGGCGCCCTTGTGGAAACGAAGAGGAGGCCAGCGCTCCACGCGCAACGACCCCCTCTGTCGCCTTCGGCGACATCTCCCCCTCGAGGGGGGAGATCAGCCGCGCTGCGCCAACCGGCTACTCTCCACCGCAATCCCCAGCAGCGCCTGCCGTGCCAGCGCCACGGAAAGGTCCGGCCGCCGTCGTGTCTGCAACACCGCCGTCTGCAGCCGGGTCAACGCGCGGCCGAGCGCGTCGGTGCTCCAGCGCTCCAGCGCCTTCTCGACCAGCTTGCGCCTGGAGAAAAACACCGGCGGGCGGGCGGCGGCAACGACCGAGGCGGCGTTGCGGTTGCCGGACTCCATCTGGCCGCGCATGATCTGGATCTGCTGCAGCTGTCGCATTGCCGAGGACAGCACCAGGAAGGGCTGGCCGCCGGACTGGCAATGGCGGGTGAAGGCGGTGTCGAAGTCGCCGATCTTGCCTTCGAGAAGCGCGTCGACCGCGTCGTCGAATGACGCGCCGGAGACATCACCCGACATCGCCTTGACCTCTTCCAGGCCGATCTCGTTCTGGCTATGGGCGTAGAGCACGAGCTTCTCGATCTCGCCGCGGGAGGCCAGCCGGTCGCCGCCGAGATTGCGGCGCAGCGCCTGTCTCGCCTCCATGGTCATCGACATGCCGGCCTTGCTCAGTTCGGCGTCAATGACGCCGTCGATGTCGCGCGCTTCATCGGCATAGCAAGGCAGCGCCATGGCGTTGTCGGCCGCCTCGACGATGGCGCGCAAGCCGACGCCTTTCTTGAGATCGCCGGCCTCGATGAGAATGATCGCATCGCGCGCAGGCTCCGCCGTCAGCGCCTTGACGTCGTCGGCCAGCGCCTTCTGGCCGCTGGCATTGCGCACCCACAAAAGGCGCCGGTCGGAAAACATCGGCACGGTGCGGGCTTCGTCGAGCAGCCGGCCCTCGTCGCGGTCGACCTCCGAACCCTCGAGCCTGACCACCGAGAAGGGATCGTCGAGCGGCAGGCCGGTCTTGCCGGCAAACGCCTTCGCCCGCTCGGAGACGAGGCCGCGATCGGGGCCGTAAAGCAGGACGATCGAAATCCGCTGGTCCGGCTTCGCGAGCCAGCCGTCGACCTCGTAAGCTTTCTTCTGTGCCATGGCGGGTTGGTTAGCATGATGCGGGCGTGGGGTGAACCGGGGTGTGCGTGATCTCCCCCCCCCTCGAGGGGGAGATGGCCGGCAGGCCAGAGGGGGTCGGTTCGACTGGATGCGACATTTTATGCGCCGAAAGAAGAAGTTGGCGCTCCATGCGCGGCGGCCCCCTCCGTCGCCTTCGGCGACATCTCCCCCTCGAGGGGGAGATGTCGCTTCGCGCTTCCCCAATCACCTTATCTGCCGGCCAACCCGGCTCAACCTTCTCTCTAATTGCGCATCCTCGCCCAACATCGACAAGAAATTTCGCCGATATATCTTCATCTTGGTGCGCGGGAGGCTGGATCGGCCGGCGCAGCCGGACCGACGTCCGCAGGCTACCCCGACGAATTCGCACTGGCCTGGCGGCGCAGATATGCAAATATCGACACCAGGCAACATTGGAGGACAAAGGTCATGGCCGATGCTGGGATGTTGCGTTTTCACGTTCCGGAACCGGAAGTGCGGCCGGGCGGAACGCCTGATTTTTCCAATGTGCCGATCCCGAAGGCCGGCTCGGTGCCGCGCCCTGACATCGATGTCGATCCGCGCACCATCCGCGATCATGCCTTCTCGATCATCCGCGTGCTGAACCGCACTGGCGAGGCCGTTGGTCCCTGGGCCGGACTGCTTTCAAGCGACGAGCTTTTGGCCGGCCTACGCCACATGATGACGCTGCGGACCTTCGACGCGCGCATGCAGATGGCGCAGCGGCAGGGCAAGACCTCGTTCTACATGCAGCATCTGGGCGAAGAGGCGGTGGCTTGCGCCTTCCGCAAGGCACTGGCGCCGGGCGACATGAATTTCCCGACCTATCGCCAGGCAGGGCTGCTCATCGCCGACGGCTATCCGATGGTCACGATGATGAACCAGATCTATTCCAACGAGGCGGATCCGCTGAAGGGCCGGCAATTACCGGTCATGTATTCGTCGAAGGAGCACGGCTTCTTCTCGATCTCCGGCAATCTGGCGACGCAGTACATCCAGGCGGTCGGCTGGGCGATGGCCTCGGCGATATCGAACGATTCGCGCATCGCAGCCGCCTGGATCGGCGACGGCTCGACGGCCGAATCCGATTTCCACTCGGCGCTGGTGTTCGCCTCGACCTACAAGGCGCCGGTCGTGCTCAATGTGGTCAACAACCAGTGGGCGATCTCGACCTTTCAGGGCATTGCGCGCGGCGGCTCGGGCACGTTCGCGGCAAGGGGGCTCGGCTTCGGCATCCCGTCGCTGCGCGTCGACGGCAACGACTATCTCGCCGTCCATGCGGTGGCCAAATGGGCGGCGGAGCGTGCGCGCAGCAATCTCGGGCCGACGCTCGTCGAATATGTCACCTACCGCGCCGGGGCGCATTCGAGCTCGGACGATCCCTCGGCCTACCGGCCAAAGACCGAGTCCGACGCCTGGCCGCTCGGCGACCCGATCGTGCGGCTGAAGAACCATCTCATTCAGCTTGGCGTCTGGTCGGACGAGCGGCACGCGCAGGCCGAGGCAGAAATCCTCGACACGGTCATCGCGGCGCAGAAGGAAGCCGAAAGCCACGGCACGCTGCATGCCGGCGGCAAGCCGTCGACGCGCGACATGTTCGAGGGCCTCTACGCCGAGATGCCGCCGCATCTCAGACGCCAGCGCCAGCAGGCGGGAGTCTGAGCCATGCCGAGACGGACCATGATCGAGGCCATTCGCGATGCCATGGATGTATCGATGGGGCGCGACGACAAAGTCGTCGTGTTCGGCGAAGATGTCGGCTTCTTCGGCGGCGTCTTCCGCTGCACGCAGGGCCTGCAGGCCAAATACGGCAAGAGCCGCTGCTTCGACGCGCCGATCAACGAATCCGGCATTGTCGGCTCGGCCATCGGCATGGCCGCCTATGGGCTGAAGCCGTGCGTGGAGATTCAGTTTGCCGACTACATGTATCCGGCCTACGACCAGCTGACCCAGGAAGCGGCGCGGCTGCGCTATCGCTCGAACGGCGATTTCACCTGCCCGATCGTGGTGCGCATGCCGACCGGCGGCGGCATCTTCGGCGGCCAGACGCACAGCCAGAGCCCGGAAGCATTGTTCACACATGTGTCGGGGCTGAAGACCGTGGTGCCGTCCAACCCGCACGACGCCAAGGGGCTTTTGATCGCGGCGATCGAAGACCCCGATCCGGTGATCTTCCTCGAACCGAAGCGGCTCTACAATGGTCCGTTCGACGGCCATCACGACCGGCCGGTGACGCCGTGGTCGAAACATGAGCTCGGCGAGGTCGCCGACGGCCACTACACTGTGCCGCTCGGCAAGGCGGCGATCCGCAGGGCAGGCTCGGGCCTCACCGTGCTCGCCTACGGCACCATGGTTTATGTCGCGCAGGCGGCCGTCGAAGAAACGGGCATCGATGCCGAGATCATCGATCTCAGGACGCTTTTGCCGCTCGACCTCGACACGATCGTCGCCTCGGTCAAGAAGACCGGGCGCTGCGTCATCGTGCATGAGGCGACGCTGACGTCGGGCTTCGGCGCCGAGCTGTCGGCGCTGGTGCAGGAAAACTGTTTTTATCAGCTCGAAGCGCCGGTCGCTCGCGTTGCCGGCTGGGACACGCCCTATCCGCATGCGCAGGAGTGGGACTATTTCCCCGGCCCCGCCCGGGTCGGCCGTGCTCTCATCGAAACCATGGAGGCCTGAGATGGGCGAGCACATCATCAAGCTGCCCGATGTCGGCGAAGGTGTCGCCGAGGCCGAGCTGGTCGAATGGCACGTCAAGATCGGCGACATGGTGCGCGAGGACACTGTGCTTGCCGCTGTGATGACCGACAAGGCGACGGTCGAAATCCCGTCGCCCGTCGACGGCGAAATCCTGTGGCTGGGCGCCGAGATCGGCGACACGGTGGCGATCGGCTCGCCCATCGTGCGGCTGAAGGTGGCGGGCGAGGGGAATGTTGTCGCAGACACGAAATCGCCAGAGGTCACAGCGGCATCTACCCCCACCCCTAACCCCTCCCCACAAGGGGGAGGGGGAGGCGCCACAGCTTCCAAGGGCGGAGCAAAACCCACCTCATCGTCATCAGCAAATCCCAAAGGAATCGAAGGCGGGGAAGCGGCGGCGACCGAATCCCCCTCCCCCTTGTGGGGAGGGGCTAGGGGTGGGGGCACGGCGCCGACATCTCAAGTTGCCACGCCCGCCGGCGCACCGCGTCCCGAGGGCGAAAGACCGCTGGCTTCGCCTGCCGTGCGTCTGCGGGCAAAGGAAGCCGGCATCGATCTCAGGCAGGTTGCGGGATCCGGCCCTGCCGGCCGCATCGGCCATGAGGACATCGAAGCGTTCGTGGCGCGCGGGCCGCAGGTTGCCAGGACATCCGGCCTCGCCCGCAACGATGCGATCCAGGATACTAAGGTGGTCGGCTTGCGGCGCAAGATCGCCGAGAAGATGTCGCTGTCGAAATCGCGCATCCCGCACATCACCTATGTCGAGGAGATCGATGTTACAGCACTCGAGGAATTGCGCGCCGCGCTCAACAACGAGAAGCGCCCAGGTAGGGGTGGCGTGGAGAGGCCGAAGCTGACGCTGCTGCCGTTCCTGATGCGGGCCGTGGTCAAGGCGATCGCGGACCAGCCCAATCTCAATTCGCTGTTCGACGACGAGGCCGGCATCATCCACCAGCATGGCGGCATCCATATCGGCATCGCCGCGCAGACGCCGTCGGGGCTGGTGGTGCCTGTGGTCAAGCATGCCGAGGCGCGCGATATCTGGGAGTGCGGCGCAGAAATCATCAGGCTGGCCGAGGCGGCCAAGTCCGGCACGGCGACGCGCGACGAGCTGTCCGGCTCTACCATCACCATCACCTCGCTCGGCGCCATGGGCGGCGTGGCGACGACGCCGGTCATCAACCATCCGGAAGTGGCGATCATCGGCGTCAACAAGATGATGGTGCGGCCGGTGTGGGACGGCACCCAGTTCATCCCGCGCAAGATGATGAACCTGTCGTCGAGCTTCGACCATCGGGTGATCGACGGCTGGGACGCGGCGGTTTTCATTCAGCGGATCAAGACGCTGCTGGAAACGCCGGCGCTGATCTTTGTGGATTGAGGGGCGGGACAATCGAGATGCCGGCGGAACAGCGCCCCCCTCTGCCTTGGAGGACTGGTTTTCTTCTTACAATGTTGAAAATCAGCGAAAGCAGTGGAGGGCGTAATCTCCCCCCTCGAGGGGGAGATGGCCGGCAGGCCAGAGGGGGTTGGTACGACTGGACGCGACCGCCTTGCGCGACAGATGCGGGCCGGCGCTCTACGCGCGGCGACCCCCTCTGTCGCC
>NZ_RZTE01000020.1:14054-81994 GCF_003997415.1 Mesorhizobium sp. M7A.F.Ca.MR.245.00.0.0
CCTCGAGGGGGGAGATTACGCGCTTCGAGGGCGGCGCGAAGGACCCAACATTATCTGCCTTCCAGCACCATTGTGAACCAGGATGCCAAGATGAAAGAAATCTCCTGCAAGCTGCTCGTCATCGGCGCCGGTCCCGGTGGTTACGTCTGCGCTATCCGTGCCGGGCAGCTCGGCGTCGACACGGTGATCGTCGAGGCGGGCAAACCGGGCGGCACCTGCCTCAATGTCGGCTGCATCCCGTCCAAGGCGCTGATCCATGCGGCCGAAGAGTTCGAGAAAGTGTCGCACATGGAAGGCGGCAAGAGCCCGCTCGGCATTTCGCTCACCGCGCCGACGCTCGACCTGGCGAAGACAATCGCCTGGAAGGACGGCATCGTGAGCCGGCTCAACAGCGGCGTCGCCGGCCTGCTCAAGAAGGCCGGCGTGAAGACCGTGCATGGCTGGGCGGTTTTTCGCGATGGCAAGACCGTCGCGGTCGAGACCGAGACGGGAAGCCAAGTCATCCGCGCCGAGGCGATCGTCATCGCCACCGGCTCGGCGCCGGTCGAATTGCCGTTCCTGCCCTTTGGCGGCCCGGTGATTTCCTCCACGGAGGCGCTGACGCTAAGCGAAGTGCCGAAAAAACTCGCGGTCGTCGGTGGCGGCTATATCGGGCTGGAACTCGGCATGGCCTTCGCCAAGATGGGCGCCAAAGTGACCGTTGTGGAAGCCTTGCCGCGCGTGCTGGCGCAGTATGACGCCGAACTCACCCGGCCGGTGGTCAAGCGGCTCAATGCACTGGGCATCGAGGTGATGCCGGGTGCCAAGGCCAAGGGACTGTCGACTAAAGGCGACGCGCTGCTGGTCGAGACCTCGGACGGCAAGAGCGCCAAGGTCGCCGCCGAAAAAATCTTGGTGACGGTCGGCCGCAAGCCGGTGACCGAAGGCTGGGGGCTCGACCAGATCGACCTCGACAGGGCAGGCAAATTCATCCGCATCGACGACCAGTGCCGCACCTCCATGCGCGGCATCTTCGCCATCGGCGACGTCACCGGCGAGCCGATGCTGGCGCACCGGGCGATGGCCCAGGGCGAGATGGTCGCCGAGATCGCCGCCGGTCACAAGCGCAACTGGGACAAGCGCTCGATACCCGCCGTCTGCTTCACCGATCCGGAACTTGTGACGGCAGGCCTGTCGCCGGAAGAGGCCAAGGCGCTCGGCGGCGAGATCAAGATCGGCATGTTCCCGTTCGCTGCCAACGGCCGGGCGATGACCAAGCTCGGCGAGGACGGTTTTGTTCGGGTCGTCGCGCGCGCGGACAACCATCTGGTGCTCGGCATTCAGGCGGTCGGGCAGGGCGTCTCGGAACTGGCGGCGGCTTTTGGACTGGCGCTGGAGATGGGCGCGAGGCTGGAGGACATTGCCGGCACGATCCATGCCCATCCGACGCAAGGCGAAGGGTTCCAGGAAGCGGCGCTCAAGGCGCTGGGCCACGCGTTGCATGTTTGATTCGTGATAGTGCAAAGGCGGTGATGCTGGCGGGACACTCGCCCCCCTCTGTCCTGCCGGACATCTCCCCCTCAAGGGGGGAGATCAGCAGTTTCGGGCAACCCGCCTCTTCCAAGACTTTGAAAATTGGCGAAATCTAAGATGACAGCCGATCTCCCCCCTAGAGGGGGAGATGCCCGGCAGGGCAGAGGGGGGCACTGTCCCGCCAGCCTCTCACAAGAGAGAAACGCTGATCACCCCGCCAGCCGGCTCACCATCTCGTGCTGCGCATAGGCGCGCCCGAAACGGTTGGCCAGAAACGCGTCAAGCGCGATGTCTTCCTGCTTGATGAAACCCGTCGCCGGCAGGCTGCCGTCGGCCAGCATGTCGAGCACGGCGCAGATGCCGGACGCCGTGGTGATCTGGATGGCGCTTCGCACCTGGTCGCCGATGCGCCTGGAGTAGATCTTGTTGGCGTAGGTCTCCTGCAGCAGGCGGCCGTTCTTGCGGCCGGAGACGGTGACGAAGACGATGACCACGTCCTGCAGCGTCGCCGGCAGGGCGCTCTCGAAAATGTCTTTCAGCACGTCACGGCGGTGGCGCAGGCCGAGATCGTTGAGCAGCGCCTTCATGATCGCGGCGTGGCCGGGATAGCGGATGGTGCGGTAGTTCAGCGTGCGCACTCTGCCCTTCAGCGTCTCGGCCAGCGTGCCAAGGCCGCCGGAGGTGTTGAACGCTTCGTAGGTGACGCCGTCGAGCGAGAACTCCTCGCGCTCTTCCAGTGGCGGCACCTCGACCAGCTCGCCTTCGACGATCGCCTCGCAGGGCTCGCAATATTCGTTGATGACGCCGTCGGTGCTCCAGGTCAGATTGTAGTTCAGCGCATTGGAGGGATATTGCGGCAAAGCGCCGACGCGCATGCGCACGCTCTCCAGCGAATCGAAACGGCTGGCGAGATCGTTGGCGACGATCGAGATGAAGCCCGGCGCCAGGCCGCATTGCGGAATGAAGGCGTTTCTGGCCGAAACCGCCAGTTCCTTGACGCGGCGGGTCGAGACGACATCCTCGGTCAGGTCGAGATAATGCACGCCGGCGGTTGCCGCCGCTTCCGCAATGCGGGTGGTCAGATGGAAGGGAGCGGCGCTGAGCACCGCGAATTTGCCGGCGAGTGCGGCTTCAAGCGTGCCGGCGGCTTCGATGTCGAGTTCCAGCGTCGCAACCGTGGCCGGCAGTTCGGCGGAAGCGAGCTGTGCCGCCGAGCGGTCGACGAGCGTGACCTGATAATCCCCCGTGGCGGCGAGCATCTCGGCAATGGTCGAGCCGATCTTGCCGGCACCGACAACGACAATTTTCTTCATGACCGATCCCTCACTGATTGTGAGCCCAGATTCGCAGCTTGCCCGTCGAATGGAAGCGTGGTTTTGTTCGAAACGAAACCGTTGATTGGACGGTCTGCCGAGAAGAATCGTCGAAATGCTCAGTGACGCCGAACAGGCTCTGCTTTCCCTGCTGCGCGAGAATGCCCGCGCCTCGACCGCCGAGCTGGCGCGGCGGCTTGGCGTGTCTCGAACGACCGTGCAGAGCCGCATCGAGCGGCTGGAGCAGCGCGGCATCATATCAGGTTATGGCGTGCGACTGGCGCCGGACTACGAGCAGGGGCTGGTGCGGGCGCATGTACTGCTCACCGTGACGCCCAAGCTCGCCGACAAGGTGGTGCGCGGCCTGCGCGCCCTGACGACGGTCCGGACGCTGCATTCGGTCAGCGGCAATTTCGACATGATCGTCATCGTCGACGCACCATCGATCCGCGACCTCGACATGCTGCTCGACCAGATCGGCGCCATGGATGGGGTCGAGCGGACCCTGTCGTCAATCATCCTGTCGACGCGGATTGATCGGTGAAGCTGCTGGTCTCCCCCCCTCGAGGGGGAGATGGCCGGCAGGCCAGAGGAGGTCGGTTCGACCGGATGCGACCTCCTTGCGACAGATGGAGGCTGGCGCTTCACGCGAGGCGACCCCCTCTGTCGCCTTCGGCGACATCTCCCCCTCAAGGGGGGAGATCGGCCTCTAACCCGTCGCCAGCGGAAAACTCACCGCCACCGCAAGCCCGGGCTGCCCATCGCCCAGCGTGATCGATGCGCCATGCAGATCGGCAATCGCTCGCACAAGGCTGAGACCCAGCCCGCTGCCCGGCGTCGACCGGCTATGGTCCAGCCGATAAAGCCGCTGAAACACTTTTTCATGTTCGTCGGCGGGAATGCCGGGACCGTTGTCGGCGACGCCGGCAACGACGCGTTCGTCCTGGCGCGCCACCGACAGCTTTATCGTCGTGCCCGATGGACAATGGCGCAGCGCGTTCTCGACCAGATTGGCGAACATCTGCGTCAACAGCTCGCGATCGCCATGGATCCGGTCCGTCGTTTCCTGTGGTTGCGCCAACGACAGCGACTTTCCGTCGTCCTCGGCAACATCGGCATAGATCTCGGCGATGGTTTGCAGCACCTCGCCCAGATCGACATCGGTGAACCGCGCCCGGCGGGCGCCGGCCTCGATCTGCGCGATGCGCAGCAGGGCATCGAAGGTCTCGTTGATCTGCAGGCTCTCGGCATGCGCGTCGGCCAGTTCGCGGGCGACCTTTTGACCTGACAGGTTCTTTTCGGACGCGGTGTCGAGGATCATCTGCAGCCGGTTGAGCGGCGTCTTCAGGTCGTGGGCGATGTTGGCGCTGACCTGTTTCATGCCTTCGACCAGTGCCGACAGGCGGTCGAGCGCGGCATTGACCTGGCTGGAGACGATGTCGATGTCATCGCCCTTGCCGGTCAGCGGAATGCGGGTGTCCAGCCGTCCGTGCGAGACATCCACCATGGTGGCGGCGATGCCGTCGAGACGGCGCTGGACCCGCGAGGCCAGCAGGGCGCCGCCGGCGACCGCCAGCCCGGTGATGATCAGGGTTCCCCAGCCAAAGCTCATCAGCACGATCCTCTCCAGCTCCTCCGTCTCGGAAAGGCTAAAGGCGACGGTCAGGGTGTTGCCGCCGACCGGGCCGGAATAGGCGCGGTACTCGGCGCCGGGCGGCACGCCGGGCATTTCGGTGTCGAACATCGAGAAGCCGTCGGGAAGCCCTGCCGCGGTGAAGTTGCCGGCCAGGCGATTGCCCGTCGCGTCGGTCAGCGAAAACAGCTGCTCCTTCCTAGGGCTGCGCAGGGAGTGGCTGCCGACGGTCTCGACCAGCTCCTTGAGATCGTTCTCGGCATAGGTCGCTGCGACGACCGCGTAGGTCTCCTTGATGGTGTCGTCGAGCCGCTCGGCAAGATCGGCGCTCATCATCTGGTAGACGATGGCGCCAGACAGGACGAAGGCGAGCACGAACAGGAAGGCGAAGGTCAGAGCCAGCCGGAACGGCGTGCTGCGCAGCAGGCGGGACCATGTTCCGGTCATGACGGCGCGTGCAGGCTGTAGCCGGTGTTGCGGACGGTGTGGATGAGCTGGGTTTCGAAGGGCTTGTCGACCTTGGCCCGCAGCCGGCTGATATGGGTCTCGACGACGCTGGTCCTGGGATCGAAATGAAAATCCCAGACGCGCTCCAGAAGCATTGTGCGGGTGATGACGCGGCCTTCGCCGCGCATCAGCACTTCCAACAGGCTGAACTCCCTGGGCTGCAGGTCGATCGGCTGACCCTGCCTCGTGACCCGCCGCATGATCAGGTCCATTTCGAGATCGGCGACCCGCAGCACGGTTTTCTGCTCCTGCGCCGCCGGCCGCCGGCCGAGCGCGTTGATGCGGGCGAGGAGCTCGGAAAAGGCGAAGGGCTTGACCAGATAGTCGTCGCCGCCGGCCTCCAGCCCCTCGACGCGATCGTCGATGCCGCCGACGGAGGTGAGAAAGATCGCCGGCGTCCGTACGCCCGCGGCACGCACCGCCTTGACCATCGACAGGCCGTCGAGGCCGGGGATCATCCGGTCGGCGACGATCACGTCGTAATTGCCCCGTGTCGCCGCGAACAGCGCGTCATGTCCATTGCGCAGGAGGTCGCAGACATGGCCGGCCTCGGTCAGTCCCCTGACGATATAGTCGGCCGTCCTGTGGTCGTCCTCGACGAGAAGCAGTCGCATGAAAGGTCCGGTCCTTTGCCGAGGTGGAGAGGCTATCACCGGCACGGGCTTGTTCCTAGGATGTCACGAAGGCGCAGGCATTCGGAGCGGCTTCTCCCAACTTCGTCATCGTCGGGTCCGCGCTGCGTCGCTACGCTCCTTGCTCCGCGCGCGGATGACGAGGCCAAGGCTTCAGTCCAGGTCCAGCAACAGTTCATCGGCCTCGTCGGTTGCCTCCTTCAGGGTCATGTGCAGGACAAGCGCAAAGATACAGCCAAGGAAGAGCAGGCTGGTGAAGATGGTGCCGAGACCCAGGCCGCCGTGCCTGGCCGACCGCGACAGCAGGTCGCCGAACGAAGCGCCAAGCGGCCGCGTCAGGATATAGGCGAGCCAGAAGGCCAGGATGCCGTCGAGACTGAGCAGCCAGTAGGCGAGCGCTATCAGCGCGATGACGCCGCCGAACAGCAGCCCCGATGTGAGGTAGTCCATGTCGAAGCTTTCGGCGACGAGGTCGCCGGCGGCGGTGCCGAGCGCGAAGGTCAAGAGGATCGCCAGCCAGTAGAAGATCTCGCGCCTGGTGGTGAAGATGGTGTGGATCGACAGCGTCCTTTCGCTGGCGTACCAGACCGCGAATGTCGCGGCGAGCGCGACCGAGAAGGCGATGGTTGCCGTCTGCAGGCGCACGCCGAAACTGTCGACGAGGCTGTCCGTCACCAGCGTGCCGACGATGCTGATCAGCACCACCGCCGGCCAATAAGCCCACGGCACATAGCATTTCCGCGTAAACTGCAGGACAAGGGCCGCGATCAGGATGCCGGTCATGATCAGCGAGGTGGCGGTCAGCCCGAGCCCGATTGTGTCGGCAAGATAATCCGCCGCGGTCTCGCCCGTGGTGACCGCCATCAGCTTGACCAGCCAGAAGTCGAGGGTGACGTCGGGAACCCTGTTGTGGCTTGGTGCGGCGGGTTGTTGCCTGTTGGGCGCGAGCATGGCTGAAGTCCAGAAGTCGACGGTTGCGGCGGGGCGATGGCGATCCGCCCCGCGCATCGTAAACAAACGAGTTCACACCGGCCTGTCCGGCGGCATACAAATTCGTAAGAATGGGCGCAAAGGCATTGCCAATGTCTGGCGATGCGTTTGATGAAATGCGGCGCCTTGCATCCGCCATCGCTGTTCAACGGCTCGCTGATGGCGGCCGCGGTGCCGGGCCGCACGTTCGGCCCGACCCATCCTGCGCTCTGGTGATCGGTGGTTCTAGCTGCCGAGCGGATGCGGCATGTAGCCGACGAAGCCTGATATCTTCCAGCTGCCGCCGACCTTGCTGCAGAAATACAGCGTCTGCCATTTCAAGCGGTCGACGCTGCCGTCCGCCTTGGCAACCGAGCCGTCGAATTTCTTGTGCAGCACGGCGCGGTCGCCGTCGACATCGATGTCGCGCATGTTGGTGACGCGAAACAGCGCCTCGCGCAGCGGCTCGGCGAATTTGGTCGCCGCCGTCTCCTTGGCCTGGCGCAGCCATTCGTCGCGGTAGATGTCCAGCCTTGGAAACTGCAGCCGCCAGGCATCGGCATTGCTGAGGAAATGCGCATGCATGCCGAAGAAGCTCTCGGCGACGAAATCATCCTCGACCATGGCCCAGTCCTGGCCGATGAAGGCGTCGATGTCGCGCCGCACCAGCATTTCCCAGAGCGCGTGGCGATCGGCATCGCCTGATGGAAACGGGTTCTTGTCGTAAGTCATCGCTGGGTGTCTCCGCTCTGGCAAATGCGTCTGTAGGTTGCGGCTTCCAAGCCGCCCGTCAGCGCGTACGATGCAAGCGCTCTTGTAATAAAGCAACACGGATTTCGAAGAATGTTGCTTTCCAACAAGCCCCCTATGAGGATCGCCCCGATCGGCGTAAATGTCGATCGAAGCGGGCGCCGCCATGGCACCCCGTCCTGTCATCAGAGGAGGCTTGTCCCTTGCCGAAACAGTGTTTTGGAACATCGCATGTGCCGTTGTCGCCAGCCGTGCGGGCCGGCGATCTCGTCTATGTCTCGGGCCAGGTTCCCGTCGGCAGCGACGGCATCGTGGTCAAGGGCGGCATATCGGAACAGACCGAGCAGGTGCTCGCCAATATCAAGGCCGCGCTGGCGCTGGCCGGCTGCACCATGGACGATGTGGTGAAGACCACGGTCTGGCTGGAAGATGCGCGCGACTTCGGCGCCTTCAACGCGGTTTATGCCCGGCATTTCCCCAAAAACCCGCCGGCCCGCACCACGGTCGAATCGCGGCTGATGATCGATATCAAGATCGAGGTCGAGGCGGTCGCTTACCGGCCTCTGTAGGCAAAGCAACGAAGCGGAGGTGACCGCAATGCAATTCGACCTCCTGCTGAAGGGCGGACGGCTGATCGATCCGGCCGCTGGCCTCGACGCGCCGCGCGATGTCGCCATCGCCAATGGCCGCGTTGCCGCAGTCGATGCCGATATCCCGGCGGACAGCGCAGCGCAGATCGTCGATGCCGGCGGCTGCATCGTCACGCCGGGCCTGGTCGACCTGCACAGCCACGTCTATTGGGGCGGCACGTCGCTTGGCGTCGATGCCGACCGGCTGGCCGCCAAGAGCGGCACCACCACCTTCATCGATGCGGGCAGTGCCGGCGCCGGCAATTTCCTCGGCTTCCGCCGCCATGTCATGGAGCGCTCGAAGGTCCGCATCCTGGCCTATGTCAACATTTCCTTTGCCGGCATTTTCGGCTTCTCGCAGACGGTGTCGGTCGGCGAGTGCAGCGACCTCAGGCTGTGCGAACCGCGCGAGGTGGTCGCAGCCGCGCGCGAGCACCGCGATGTCGTGGTCGGCGTAAAAGTCCGCTCCGGCAAGCATGCCGGCGGCACCAGCGGCATCGCCCCGGTGGATCTGGCGCTGGAGGCCGCCGACCAGGCCGGCCTGCCGCTGATGGCGCATATAGACGAGCCGCCGCCCGGCCGCTCGGAGGTGCTGCCGCGGCTGCGCAGGGGCGACATTCTCACCCACTGCTTCCGGCCGTTTCCCAATGCGCCGGTATTTGCTTCCGGCGCGGTGCGGCCGGACATGCGGCTGGCGCGCGAGCGCGGCGTCATCTTCGACATCGGCCACGGCATGGGCTCGTTCGATTTCGCCGTCGCCCGCGCCATGCTCGAGGAAGGGCTGGCGCCCGACGTGATCTCGAGCGACGTGCATCTCTACTGCGTCGACGGTCCCGCCTTCGACATACTGGTCTGCATGTCGAAGCTGCTGGCGCTCGGCATGCCGCTGGTCGAGGTCCTGCGCGCCGCGACGCAAGCGCCGGCGCGGGCGATCGCGCGGCCTGATCTGGGCACGCTGGCGGTGGGCACTGTCGGCGATGTCGCTGTGCTCCGGCAGCGCCCGGGCCGCTTCACCTTCGTCGACGCGGTCGGCGCGTCATTGATCGCCGACCAGAGGCTGGTGTCGGATGGCATCGTTATCGGCGGCACCTGGTGGCCGAACGAGGCGGTGAATGATGTCAGCGAGACCGAGCGGTTTGTGGCGCAGGCGTCGCATACGCATGTCGAGGTTGCGGCGAGGCATTTCGGGCATCGGCACGATTAGCGATCTCCCCCCTTGAGGGGGGAGATGGCCGGCAGGCCAGAGGGGGTCGGCTCGACTGGATGCGACCTCCTTGCGGCAGATGGAGGCTGGCGCTCTACGCGCGGCGACCCCCTCTGTCGCCTTGGGCGACATCTCCCCCTCGAGGGGGGAGATCAGCAGCGCCTGAATTGCTCGGCTTCCCGTAAACCGGCGTCTCAATGCCTTCCATCCGCGCCTTGATCTGCAGCGCCACATATTTCGAATAGAAGCGCGACAGCGCCAGATTGCCGCCGTGGAACCAAAGCGCTTCCTGCGCGGTCGGCTTCCACATGTTGCGCAGCTCGCCTTGCCAGGGTCCGGGATCGCCCTTGACGCCCGAGCCAAGCCCCCAGCAGGGGCCGACCTTGTCGGCGACTTCGCGCGAGACGATCGAAGCCACCGTCTCGTTCATCGACTGATAGCCGGTGCAGGCGATGATGGCGTCGGCGGCGAGTTCACTGCCGTCCTCGAACAGGATGCCGCTCGGGGTCAGCGACTTGATGGCGACGCCGTTGCGGATACCGATCTTGCCGTCGATGATCAGGTCGGAAGCGCCGACATCGATATAGTAGCCGGAGCCGGTGCGGTAGGCCTTCATCAGAAGGCCGGTCTCGTCCTCGCCGAAATCGAGGGCGAAGCCGGCGGCGCGCAAGCGATCGTAAAAGGCCGCGTCGCGCGCCTTGATCACCTCGTAGAGCGCCCGCTGGCCCTTGGGCACCAGCGCGAACGGCGTCGAGGCGACGATCATGTCGGCCTTCTCGGTGGTGATGCCGCGTGCCAGTGCGTCTTCCGAGAAGATCTCGAAGCCGACTTCCATCAGCGTGTCCGATTTGACCACCGTCGTCGGCGAACGCTGGATCATTGTGACCTCGGCGCCGCTTTCCCAGAGGTCGACGCAGACGTCATGGCCGGAGCTTGCCGCGCCGATGACCGCGACTCGTCTGCCGCGGAATTTGTCGCCGCTGGCATACTGGCTGGAGTGCAGCAACTCGCCCTTGAACCGGTCGGCGCCCGGCAGATCGATCCGCCGTGGCGGGCCATAGGCGCCGGTGGCGAAGACGATGTGCTTCGGCTTCAGCGTGATCTGGCGGCCGACGCGGTCGACCACCACGGTCCAGACTTTTTCGGCCTCATCATAGGACGCGCTCAGGCATTTCGTGGCGACCCAGTAATTGAGCTCCATGACGCGCGTGTACATTTCCAGCCAGTCGCCCATCTTGTCCTTGGGCGTGAACACCGGCCAGTTTTCGGGGAAGGGAATGTAGGGCAGATGGTCGTACCAGACCGGATCGTGCAACACGAGCGTGCGATAGCGGTTGCGCCAGGAATCGCCCGGCCGCGCATTCTTCTCGATGACGATGGTGGGCACGCCGAGCTGGCGCAGCCGCGCCCCCAGCATGATGCCGCCCTGGCCGCCGCCGATGACCAGGCAGTAGGGCTGTTCCTCGGTGCCGAGCTCGCGCGTCTCGCGCGCCCGCGCCTCCGACCAGGTCTCGCGCTTTGGATCGGCCTTGTGGCGCACGCCAAGCGGCCGCTTCGCCCCCTTGCGCTCCTCGAAGCCTTTCAGGTCCGTCATTGCCGTGAACAGCGTGCGGCAGCGGCCGTCGCGCAGCCGCATGATGCCCTCTCCCCTGGCCACCGCGGTTTCGAAGCTGAACCACGCCTCGATGGTGCCATCGTCCGAGATCGCCTCGCCGGTCAGTTGCCACGCGCTCGGCTTGGCCGTCGCCAGCGTCGCCGCCAGCATGTCGGCGATCGCTTCGCGGCCTTCCATGGTGGTGATGTTCCAGGTGAAGGTCAGGAGATCGCGCCAGTAGCAATCGTCGACGAACAGGTTGCTCGCAGCGGCCACGTCGCCGGCTGCGAGTGCCTGCGCCAGGGATTCGAGCCATGCGGCTGCCTGTTTCTTCGGTGCTATTTCGAGCATTTCTTTCCTCTTTGTGCATGCGCCCAATCCAAGTTGGGATCATCAATTGTTGAACTCGGCGCCGCCCCTCATCCGCCTGCCGGCACCTTCTCCCCGTGAACGGGGAGAAGGGAGCTAGTCTCCGAGCGGCTCCATCTCCTTGCCGGTGCGGTGGATCTGGGCGTTGTATTTGATGCGGCGCACGGTCTCGCGGGCCGAACCGTCGAGCTTGTAGGCCGAGGCCACCGCCAGAAGGTCGATCGCCGCCAGGAAGGCGAAGCGCGAGGCCGTCGGCTTCAGCGTGTCGGGATATTCCGGGACCGCCACCGTCAACCTGACGTCGCAGGCGCGGGCGAGTTCGGTGTCGGGCGCGGTTACGGCGATGGCGTTGGCGCGGTAGTGCTTGGCGAGCTCGACGGCCTCGATCACCTCGCGGGTGCGTCCGGTCGCCGAAATGGCGATCACCAGATCGCCCGGCTTGAGCGTCGAGGCGGTCATGCGCATCAGATAGGGGTCGCACTGGGCGCTGACGGTGATGCCGTAGCGGAACAGCCGGTATTGGGTTTCCTGCGCCAGCGCCGAGGAGCTGCCGCCGAGGCCGAACACGGTGACCTGGCGCGCCTTGGCGATCAGATCGGCGGCTTTCTGCAGCTGCGCCGGGTCGAGCTGCCGCTCGGCCTCCTGCAGCGCCCGGCGCGCCTCGCCGAATACGGCGTTCCAGAACGGCATGCCATTGTCATTGCTGACGGAGGGCGACTTGGCCAGATAGAGCGCACCGACGACGAGGCTCTGCGCCAGCTTCAGCTTGAAGTCGCGCACGCCCTCGCAGCCGATAGCGCGGCAGAACCGGGTCACCGTCGGTTCGCTGACCCCGGCGCGCTGGGCAAGGGCGGCGTTGGACGCGTCGACGGCATATTTGACGTCGTCGAGCACGACATCGGCGACACGCCGTTCGGCCGGGCGCAATTCGCTGTAGGAATCCTTGACCAGCGAGATGATGTCGGGAATGCGCCGGACAGGATCGCGCCCCTCGGTATCGGGGCCTGGAACAGGCTCGTCCTGGCTGCCAGCTTCGTTCATGGGGTCCTGGTCTTTCCCTGGGTTGCTAGGCTGCCGTCTTAGCATGTTTGCACGCCCTGGCTCCACGCGCCCGACCGCATCGCAACCGCAGCGTGTCGTAGGGTAAAGCTCACCTTCCTCCGGTCCTCTCCGATCCGTGTCAGTTCCGAAGTATGTAGGAAAGCAACATGCATTTCAAGGCCGCAAAACCGATATCAAAACAAGCAGATAGGCATACTAATCGATTTTCCTGATACGGTGGCCATCGTCGGTCCTTGACAGAAAAGTAGGATAGTTACAGACTGATTTTCGCTGGGGATGAGCCAATGGATCATCGCGCAATCTTCCCGGGGGGCAGATGAATACGGGCGATGCAAAAAAGCCGAAGCTTGGCGTGCAGGCAGCGACCAAGATCTATCACACGGCCTCCGGCGACCTGCTGGCGCTGGACCGCTGCAGCCTCGATGTCAGCGCCAATGAAATCGTCTCGATCGTCGGCCCTTCCGGCTGCGGCAAGACCACGCTCTTGTGGTCGATGTCGGGCCTGCACAGCCTGACCAGCGGCGAGATCCGGCTCGATGGCAAGGCAATCACCGGTCCGCATCCCGATATCGGCATCGTCTTCCAGGAAGCGAACCTCCTGCCGTGGCGCAATCTCGATGCCAACATCCGCTTTCCTTTCGAGATCAAGGGCGAGAAGCCGGACCGGGCGTGGATCGCGCATCTGCTCAACCGGGTCGGGCTCGACGGCTTCGGCGGCAAATTTCCGCGCGAGCTGTCGGGTGGCATGCAGCAGCGCGCGGCGATCGTGCGGGCGCTGGCGTTGAAGCCCTCGGTGCTTTTGATGGACGAGCCGTTCGGCGCGCTCGACAGCTTCACCCGCGAGGAGATGAACCGGCTGGTCGAGGAGATCTGGCTCGACACCAAGACAACCATCGTCTTCATCACCCACTCGATCGAGGAGGCGATCTTCCTCTCCGACCGCGTCGTGGTGCTGAGCGCCCGGCCGGGTCGCGTCGCCAAGGAATATCGCGTGCCGTTTGCGCGGCCGCGCTCGCTTGAGATCATGGCGACGAAAGAGGTCTTCGACCTCACCAACCGTATCAAGATGGACATTGTCGGCGAACGCACGCGGCCAAAAGCGCCGGAGCGCCCGAGCGCCGAGATCGTGAGGATCAGGCCGTGAGCGGAGGCGACGCCATTCCGGAATTTTCGAAGTCCAAGTCGGGTGCCAAGTCGGGCGACGGCCAGGAGGTCAGCCTGACCAATCTGTCGGCCTTCGCCAGCGGCCCCGGCATCAAGTCGGGCAAGGAGGTGGCAGCCATTCTTGCCGTGGCGGTGATCATCATCGGCGGCATCGAACTGGCGCTGCGGCTGTTCCACGTGCCGCTCTACATCATGCCGCCGCCGAGCTCGATCGCCTATGCGCTGTTCGACGAGTTTCCGCTGATCGCGCCGCATCTCGGCTACACGCTCGTCGAGCTGGTGTCCGGCTTCACCATCGGCGCCATCATCGGCCTGGTGCTGGCCGCCGTCATCACCCAGTTCCCGTTCGCCGAGAAGATCGTCGCGCCCTACATCCTGCTTCTGGTCACCACGCCGATGCTGGCGCTGGTGCCGCTGCTGATCCTGCGCTTCGGCTTCGGCTACACGCCGCGCATCATCGCGGTGGCGCTGGCCGCCGGGCCGATGGTGATGATCAATGCCGCCACCGGCTTTCGCCGCGTCGACAGCGCCAAGATCGCGCTGGCACGCTCCTATGGCGCCAGCACCCTGCAGATCTTCTGGAAGATCCGTGCGCCGATGGCGCTGCCGATGATCCTGGTCGGGCTGATGATCGGCGCCATCTTCGGCCTGTTGACCGCGGTCGGCGCGGAGATGGTCGGCGGCGGCTTCGGCCTCGGCAACCGGCTGACGACCTATTCGTCGATGATCCAGATGCCGCAGTTCTTCGCCGTGGTGCTGATCCTGTCGACGCTCGGCATCCTGATCTACGTGCTGTTCTTCCTGATCGGCAAGAAATGGGCGAGCTGGGAGGCTTGAACACAAAAGTACAGACGACGCCCGGGAGGCGGGCGGCAAGAAACTGACTCAAACAAAAAAGGGGAATGCCATGACCAAAGAGAACTCGATCAACCCGGCGGGGATCAGCCGCCGCACTTTCCTGCAGGTGACCGGCGCCGGGCTGGTGACTGCCACGGCGCTTGGCGCCACCGGCCTCAAGGCCAGGGCCGAACCTTACGGAAAATTCACCTGGATCTCGCCGCGCGGCACCCTCGAAGTGCTCGACGACTATCCCTACTGGGCAGCCAAGAAAGCCGGCTATTTCGAAGGGCTGGACACCGACATGCAGCCGGGACCGTCGGACGGCACCGCGACGGTGAAGTTCGTCGATGTCGGCCAGGCGGATATGGGCTTCCCGTCGCCCGGCGTGTTCTCCTTCGCCATCCAGAACGGCATGAAGCTGAAGTCGGTGTTCCATATGGGCGCCCGCGACACGTTCAGCATCGCCTTCCGCAAGGGCGAGGGCTCGAACGACCTGAAGAAGCTGGAAGGCAAGACCATCCTGCTCGGCTCAGCCGCCTGGCAGTCGATCACCGACCCGCTGCTGGCGGCGCAGGGCGTCGACATCAAGAAGGTCAAATATGTCGAAGCCGGCTGGCCGACATGGGGCACGGCTCTTGCCGGCGGCCAGGGCGACGCTGCCCTGTCGTGGGAAGGCCTGCGCGCCGAATGGATCGCCAAGGGGCTCGACTTCGAATACTGGCTCGGCGTGCAGAACTCGAAGCTGCCGGCCAACACTTTCGTCGTGCGCGCCGCCGACCTCGAGGATGCCGACAAGAAGGCGTTACTGGAAAAGTACCTGCGCGGCTGGGCGATGGGCCTCGAATTCGGCTACCAGAATCCCCGCGCGGCCGTCGAAGCGGTGTTCGAGCAATTCCCGACGCTGGCCAAGAATCTCGGGCCGGAGCTCGGCACCACGTCGATCCTGCAGCAGATCAACGTCTTCCGCGGCGACATGGACAAGCGCGGCGGCTGGGGCTCGCACGACATGGCGAGCTGGCAGGGCTTCTTCGACGAGATCCACAAGATCGGCCAGATCACCGCTCCGGTGAAGGCCGAGGATGTCTGCACCAACGATTTGATCGGCCCGGCCAATGATTTCGACAAGGCCAAGGTCAAGGCCGATGCCGACGGCGTCAAGCTGTCGGAAGGTTTTGCCGCGCTCGATGTCGAGAAGATCAAGGCGCATCTGTTCGATTCGGCGGTGAAGTAGGGCTGGCAATTGTCCAGGTCAGCGCCGCCCCTCACCTGCCTGCCGGCATCCTCTCCCCGTAACCGGGGCGAGGGGACGCTGTCGTTGATGATTTCGCCAATCGCCAACATTGCGGCCAGCCCTTTCTCCCCGTCACTATACGGGGAGAAATGCCCGGCAGGGCAATGAGGGGCGGCGCCAACCTAAGGTGATTGTCCTGGATAAACATGCGGGCGACGGCAACAGCGCCGCCCAAGATTCAATCAAGAATTTGGGAGGCAGCGGTGTCCGACAGAGTAAAAGTGCTGGTGGTGGGTCTCGGCAATATGGGTGCGTCGCATGCCAGCGCGTATCACCGGCTCGACGGTTTCGAGATCGTCGGCATCATGAGCCGCTCGATCAAGACCAACACGAAGATTCCGGGAGAATTAGCCGGCTACCCACTCTACGAAGATTTCGACCAGGCGCTGAAGGAGACAAAACCGGACGCGGTGTCGATCAACAGCTGGCCGAACACCCACGCCGAATATGCGCTGAAGGCAATCGCCGCCAACTGCCATGTGTTCATGGAAAAGCCGCTCGCCACCAACAACGAGGATGCCGAGAAGGTGGTCGCGGCGGCGCGCGCCAAGAACCGCAAGCTGGTGCTCGGCTATATCCTGCGCGTGCATCCGTCGTGGATCAAGTTCATCGAGGTCGGCAAGACACTCGGCAAGCCGCTTGTGATGCGGCTCAACCTCAACCAGCAGAGCAGCGGCAGCGCCTGGCACTGGCACAAGAACCTGATCGATTCGCTGATCCCGATCGTCGACTGCGGCGTCCACTATGTCGACGTCATGTGCCAGCTGACCGGCGCCAAGCCGGTGCGCGTGCATGGCATCGGCGCCAAGCTCTGGGCGGAGGCCGACAAGCAGAATTACGGCCACCTGCACGTCACCTTCGATGACGGCTCGGTCGGCTGGTACGAGGCGGGCTGGGGCCCGATGATGAGCGAAACGGCCTATTTCGTGAAGGACGTGGTCGGCCCCAAGGGCGCGGTGTCGATCGTCGCCGGCCAGCAGGCAAGCAATGCTGCCGAACTTGCAGAGGTTTCGAGTTCCGCCGACATCGACCGCCACACCAAGACCGATGCGCTGAAGATCCATTATGCTCAGGTCGACGGCGACAAGAATTTCTCGAAGCCCGACGAGATCGTCAGCATGGAGGACGAGCCCGGCCACCAGGAGCTCTGCGACCGCGAGCAGGCCTTCTTCCTGCGCGCCATCCGCGAGGATCTCGATTTGACCGAGCAGATGGATGCGGCGGTCAACAGCCTGCGCATCGTGCTGGCCGCCGAACAGAGCATCGCGCTGGGACGGACCATCGACCTGGCCTGACGCAATCCGGCTGCTGGCGGCAATCGTTTCAGGCCGGCGCTGCCCCTCACCCTTACCCTCTCCCCGTGAAGAACGGGGAGAGGGGGTCGTCAGCGTTGGAGCGTCTCCCTTCTCCCCGTCACTATACGGGGAGAAGGTGCCGGCAGGCGGATGAGGGGCGGCGCCAACGTTGGCAAGATCAACGAACGACGGGAGAGAGACATGGTCACCGACAGTCTGCTGAAAACCTATGCCGAGACCGACGCGCTCGACCTTGCGGCACTTGTGAAGCGGGGCGACGTTTCACCGGCGGAACTGGTCGAGGCGGCGATCACGCTGGTCGAGCGGCTCAACCCGGCGCTCAATGCGGTCATCCATCGCCTCTACGACATGGCGCGGGCGCAGGCCGAGACGGTCGACACATCAGCGCCCTTCGCCGGCGTGCCGTTCCTGCTCAAGGAGCTGGCCTCGTCCTGGACCGGGGCACCGAACACCAACTCCTCATTCTACCTCAGGGATGTTGTTGCCGATTTCGACACCGAAGTCGTTCGCCGCATGAAGGCGGCCGGGCTGGTGCTGGTCGGCAAGTCGAACGCGCCGGAGAATGGCTGGTCGATCACGACGGAACCAAAACTCTACGGTGTGACGAAGAACCCGTGGAAGGAAGGCATCACGCCCGGCGGCTCGAGCGGCGGCGCTGCCGCGGCCATTGCCTCGCGCATGGTGCCGATCGCCGAGGCCAGCGATGGCGCCGGCTCGATCCGCATCCCGGCCTCCTGCTGCGGTATCGTCGGCCTGAAGCCGTCGCGCGGCCGCGTCAGCCTCGCCCCGTTCGGCGACTATTGGTATGGCGGCGCCTATTTTCTCTGTTGCTCACGCACTGTGCGTGACACGGCAGCCTATCTCGATGCGGTGGCTGGCGCGCTGCCCGGCGACCCCTATACGCCGCCGGTTCCTGATGGCAGCTGGCTCAGCCTCTCAGCGCGGGCGCCAAAGAAGCTGCGCATCGGCTTTTCCGTCACGCCACCCAACGGCACGGCGATCGATGCGGAGGTGAAGGCGGCGGTGCTGGCAACCGTGGCTGCGCTCGAGCGGCTCGGCCACGACGTCGAGGAGCACGATATGCCGCTCGACGCGAACGCTGTGTGGAAGACCTACACCAACATGACCTGCGTGCAGACGGCGGCGACGTTCGACTACCTTGAGACGGTGATCGGCCGGCCGGTGACGCCAGGCGATGTCGAGGCGGTGACTTGGGCAATCATCGAGCGCGGCCGCTCGACCAGCGGCACCAGGCACATCTCCGATGTCGAGCAGCTCAGGCAGGTCGGCCGCGACATCGTCGGCGACCTCGGCGCCTACGATCTCTTCATCACCCCGACCCTGACGCAGCTGCCCCGCCCGCTCGGCTATTACGACATGTCGGAAACCGACATCGACCGCTACAACGCCAAATGGGCGGACTCGGTGTTTGCCTTCCCCTTCAACATCTCCGGCCAGCCGGCGATCTCGCTGCCGCTCGGCTGGTCGAAAGACGGCGTGCCGATCGGCGTGCAACTGGTCGGCCGCTACGGCGACGAGGCAACGGTGCTGGCCGCATCGGCGCAACTGGAGCAGGAGATGCCGTGGAGAGGGAAAAGGCCGGCGGTGAGTGGTTAGGTGCTGGGCACCGCGTGCGGCTTCGAGATTGGCCAAATCGCCCATCGCTTCGTCATCCTCGGGTCTCCGCGACGGAGCTTCGCTCCTGCTCCGCCCGTGGATGACGAAGGTGGGGAGGCTTCGGCCAATCTCCAGCGTGCAGACTCAAAGCCGGCTATCCAATCCTCTCCAGCCGCCTCGGCAGGCGGTTCATCGGCTTGGGCCCGTCCGGTGTGATCAGGAACTGGTCCTCGAGATTGAAGCTGGCGAGGCCGTCTATGTAGAGCGGGATCTCGAAGGCCAGCACCATGTCGGCTTCGATGACGACATCGCTATCGGCGGCGATGAACGGCCATTGCTCCGAGAAGACCGACTGGCCGACGCCATGGCCGAAATGACCGCGGCGGTAGGTGCGCAGCCCTTGCCGCGCCAGGCTGTCGGTGGCGACGCGATGCACGTGGGCGAGCGTGGCTCCCGGAACAAGCGCGGCCAGCCCGTCGTCAAAGGCCCGCTCGGCGATCGCGTGCAGTTCGGCCTGCTCGGCGGATGGCGATCCGAAGGTGAAATTGCGCGACATGTCGGAGGCGTAGCCGCCGACCGTGCAGACCATGTCGCACTTCAGCGGATCGCCAGGCATGGCTTTCGCATCGGTGCTTTTGGCCTTCGCGCCCAGCGTCACATATTCGGCTGTGGCGACCGGATGGGACAGGCCGGACGCGGCCGTGGCGACGCCTTGCCGATAGAGGGCAATGAGATCGGCCTGACGCATGCCGGCCATGGCATCGACCTGCAGCCGCTCCAGCCCGGCTTCCGACAGGATGATGCCTTGCTGGAGCAGATCGATCTCGCGCGGCGACTTGATGGCCCGCAACCTGTCGAGCACGGCCGAGCCGTCGACCATCGTGCAGCCCGGCAGCAGCGCCTGCATGACCGAGAGATCGGCGGCGGGAATAAAATCGAGATCGACGCCGATCCTTGCGCGCTCAAGTCCGAACCCGCTCAGGATCTCCTGCAGTTCGCGGACGGAACGGGCAAGTTCGAATGTTGCCGGCCGGGAAAAACCAGGCGCCCGGCCAGACGAGGCAAGGCCGGCCTCGACGCGTTGCGCCAGCCCTTGCCCTGCGGTCGAGGCGTCAAGCGTGGCGGTTTCGATCCAGATCGGGTGGCTGCGGATGACGGCATCCGACAGAGCCAGTTGCAGCTGTCCCGCATTGAAATCCGCCACCACGACGCCGATCGGCAGGTCCTGGCCAGCCGGGATGACGACGAAGCCGGCGCCGGCGCGCCGGAACAGTCCCGCCGGGCCGATCGAGGCGCCGGTCGCATAGTGGAAAGCCTCGGGCGCGCACAGCACCAGCGCCTCGATGCCGGCGAGGTCCATCAGTTGCGCCGCGCGCTGGCGATCGACAAAGCCTGTCATGGGTTTCTCCACTGTCCGAAGCGGCAACGGAGCATTCCGGGCATCGACAATCAAGCCGCTGACAGCAGCTACTTGATCGATTCCAGCTTGGCGACGGCGGCGGTGAAGCCGGCCAGCGACACCGGGATGGTGACCGGCTTGCGGGTGACCGATTCCATGCCGATGTTCAGATTGGTCCCGGACTTCATGGCCTTGATGAGATCCGCCGACAACGGCGTGGCGGCATAGGCGCCGTTCTGGTCGCTGGTCTGGATGGCAATCGTCGTCTTCTGGCCCTGGTCGATCTGGAAGGAGGCGCCGGACGGCAGGAACAGGCCGTGCGGCAGGGCAAGCAGCATGGCGAGGCTGCCATTGCCGTTGTCGCGGCGCACGGTCACGGTCAGCACGCGCTGCCCGGTCTTGGCCTCGGTCAGGTTCTGCGACACCTGGCACTGAAGCTCGGTGGTCGCCGAACCGCTGGAGCAGTTCACCGCCCACGGATTGGCATCGGCCGGTTTTGCATTGCTTTCAGCCGGCTTTGGCTGGGCCGGCTTGGCATCTTCGGCAAGGGCTGGGCCGGCGGCCAGACCAAGCCACAGGGCGGCCAGCCCCGCGGCCATGCCAATTAAATTAGACTTGTCTAAAGTAAGTGCCATGTTGTTTTGCCGGATGCCTTGCATGTTTCCTCGCCGCGCCCCGGTATTCTCCCGAGCATGGCTTGATACAACACTCGCGACTGTTCCGAAAGCCGAGCCGGAGGCAAGCAAGCCGGCGAAATTACTGTGGCCTTTCAGACACAGCGAGCAATTTTGCAGGAAAGCTCTAGAAATCGGATCGGCCAGGACTCGCTATACAATAGAATTCGAGTAAGACTCTACACGGGGCGCGTGTAGTCCCCGAAGGACTCGCCAGGGATGGGAACTACCGAGACTTCTCGGCAAGTTGGTGAGATAGCGGCGCGTGGGGAGGATTTCCACGTTCGCGCTGGCTATCGCCGTTCGCAAATCGCCAGGCATCTTTGGAAGACGACGGCGCTGACGACGCTGGCGCTCGGTCTTTCCGGTCTGACCGCCCATGCCGATCCGAACGGCCTGTGGCAGCCGCAGATCCGCGCCATCATTGGCGCCGACAACAATGGCGGCAACGCCGCGCTCGAAGGTTTCATCCCGCTCAAGCAGACGGCTGAATCCGTGCTGTTCCTGGATGTCCGGGCCAAGCACGATTTCAAGGATGGTTCCGGCCAGGATGTCGGCCTCGGCATTCGCCGCATCGTCAACCCTGACCTGATGATCGGCGGCTACGCCTATCTCAACATCGAGAACTACAACTCCACCCAGTTCACCGCCGCCACGCTGGGCGCCGAGGCGATCACGCCACATTTCGATGCGCATGTGAACGTCTATCTGCCGATCAAGGGCGATTCGACGGATCACTCGACCAGCTCGACCCTGTCGATGGTCAGCAACCAGCTGATCGAGCAGATCTCGGTCCTCGACCACCGCGACTACGCGGCGTGGGGCATCGAGGGCGAGATCGGTGCGCAGGTGCCGGTCGCCCTGCCCGACAAGCATTCGCTGCGGCTCGACATCGGCGGCTATCATTTCGAGGATCCGCATGGCGACGACGGCAACGTCACAGGCGCCAAGGCCGGGTTCGAGTATACGATCGGCGATGTCTTCGGCAGCAACACGGAACTGGTCTTCGCCGGCGAGGTCCGCAACGACAATCGCGACGACACCCAGTTCGCCGGCAGCGTGCGGCTGAACATCCCGTTCAATCCCGGCAGCGGCTCGGCCAATGGGGCCGACAACGGGCCGGAGCCGGTCTATCCGGTCAGCGAAGGCCTGCGCAAGCGCGTCAACGAACGCGTGCGTGGCGATATCGGGGTCCGCGTCCAGTCGCAGACGCTGACCGGCGGCTCGACGACGCGTGTCGCGATCAACGCCGCCACCAATGCTGCCTTCGGCAAGTTCTATTTCGCCGATGGCGGCCTCGCCGGCGCCGGCACGCTGGCCGACCCGACGACGCTGGACGACGCCGTGACCAAGTCGGGTGCGAACGGCTTTGTCGTCGCGCTTGGCGGCAACGGCAATCTGACGACCGGCGGCGTGACGCTTGCCAATGGACAGACCGTCATCGGCGGCGGCGAAAGCGTCACCGCCAGGCTTTTCGGCGGCGGCACCAGCACCTTCAACCTGGGCGGCAGCGACGGCACGATCCAGGGCACCAACGTCGCCAACCCGGTCATCACGCTGGGCAACGGCAACACGCTCAACGGCATCACCATCACCGGCGGCGCCGACGGCATTTTCGGCAACAACATCACCGGCGCGACGCTGACCAATGTGACGGTCACCGGTGCGGGCGGCAACGGCGCCGACTTCACCGGCAGCTCGACCGGCATCACCGGCTCCAATTTCACCGCCACCGGCAACGGCCTCGATGGTCTGCACATCGAAGGCGACGGCACCTACAATTTCACTGGCACGACGCTGCTGCAGGGCAATCTCGACGACGGTCTCGATATCAGCGGCAAGGGCACCTACACCTTCGCCACCGTCAATGCGCAGGACAATACCGACCGCGGCATCACCGTGCAGGGCACGTCGACCGGCGGGACGTTCACAACCACCGGCGGCACCGTATCGGGCAATGGCGGCACCGCCATCTTCATCGATCCGATCACCGCTCATGTGGTGCTGGACTCGATCAGCCAGAGCGGCGGCACGTCGGGTGTCGTGCTCGAGAATGTCGCGGGCAGCTTCACCGTCAACGGTGCGACGACGATCTCCGACACGACCGGACCGGCGATCGCCATTTCGGCTTCGCCGGCGGCGATCCGCTTCGGCGACATCAACATCACCAATCCCGGCGCCGACGGCATCTCGTTTGCCGACGTCAATGCGGCGGTGGTCGCCGGCAACATCGTCATCTCCGGACTGGGTGTCGGCACCGGCCTCGACTTCTCCGGATCCAAGACCAGTTTCACCGCCCAGTCGCTCAACATAACCGGCACCGGTGCTGCCGGCTCGATCGGCATCGACCTGACCTCGCCGAGCGTCGGCGGCGCGGTGATCAGCATCACCGCTGGTGGCGTCATCGCCAATGTCGATACCGGCGTGCGGCTGGGCATTGCCGGCACGCCGGGGGCTACGGCCAACGCCGAGTTTACCTTCGGCGGCGGTTCCAGCTCCATCTCCGGCATCACCGCCTCGCTCGATGCGCGCGGACTCAATGAGGGCAGCGGCCACTACGCCTTCGGCACGACACAGTTTGCCGGCCCGCAACTCTACGACCTGCGCAATTACATTTTCGTCGCGGCCGGGGCTTCGGGCGGCGGCACGTCGATCACCGACCTCGCCTCGATCGATTATGCCGACAGCATTACCGCCAGCGACGCCATCATTGTCCTGGTCAACCGCGGGACAATCGACGACGCCACCGGCTTCTCGCTGAGCGACGGGCAGGAACTGGCGTCGTTCGGCAACGGCCGTGAGTTTTCGCTCGGCGGGGTGCCGTTGAATGTCACCGGCACCAACGTCCATCATGACGAATCCATTTCGGATTCCGCGGGCGCGGCAACGCTGACCAGTTCCGGCGGCGGCGATGTCGTGACGCTGGGCAACGGCAACACATTGCTCGATTTCAATATTTCCGGGGGCGCCGCCGCCGGCATCCACGGCCTGGGCATCAATGACCTGACCGTCCAGGGCGTGACGGTCAGCAATGTCGCAACCGGCCTCTTACTCGATGGAGTGACCGGTACGGTCTCGGTCGACGACCTGACCGTCCAGACCGCATCTGAAATCGGCATCGTGCTTGTCGGTTCGAGCGCGACCGTCAATTTCACCGGCAACACCAAGATCACCAACGCCACCAGTGCCGCGCTGTCCACCAACAATTTCGCCGGCATCGCCACCTTCGACGATCTCGACATCACCGGCGGCGGCGTAGGCATAGGCATCGTCGGCGGCTCCAGCGGAACCTTGACCTTCGGGGTCGGGAGTTCCATCGCCAACACGAGCAGCAACGCCTTCTCCATCAGCAACTCGACGCCCAACGTCACCTACAACGGCACCATCAACCAGACCGCTGCTACCAGCGCGGTGACGATCTCCGGCATGAGCGGCGGCAGCGCCACGTTCGGTGGAGCGATCACCGCCAGCACCGCCACCGCCTTTGCGATCAACCTGAGCGGCAACACCGGCGGCACAATCAAGTTCACCGGCGGGCTGGATCTGACCACGACCACCGGCACCGGCTTCAGCGCCACCGGGGGCGGCACGATCACAGTCGCGGCCGCAGGCACGGAGCAGATCACCACCGGCACCGGCCACGCGATCAATCTCGACGGCGTCACCATCGGCACCGGCGGCATGGCGTTCGACAGCATCACGACAGGCGTTGCGCAAGCCACGGCGCTCAATTTCAATGCCGTCTCGGGCGGCCCGTTCCTGGGTGGCAATGTCACCATCGGTGGCACCACTGCCGGCATCGACGGCCTTGCAATCAACGCTTCGTCATCGACCTTCACCATCACCAATCTGGTGACGACCAATGTCGCGGGCACCGATGTCAGCCTGACCAACAACACCGGCTCGATCGCGATCCTCGGTGGCGCCATCGCCAATTCGGGCACTGGCGACGGTGTCGTCGTTTCCGGTGGCAGCGCGACAATCGGTGTAGCGGCCAACATATCCAGCTCGGCAACCGCGCCAGGCACGGCGGTCAAGGTCGACGGCACCACTGGCGGCTCGGTGACCTTCAGCGGCAGCGTCACCTCGACCGGCACCGGCAATCTTCTCGCGATCGGCTCGACGCTGCCCCCGGTCGGCGGCGCGATCAGCTTCATCGGCTCGACGCTGTCTGCGACGGGCGGCGGTGGCGCCGTCGTCACCGGCCTTGCCGGCACCGCGACGCTGAACGTCACAGCTCCGCTGTCGATCACCGGCGCCACTGCCACCGGCCTGGCCGTCGCCAATGTCGCCAGCACCGCATCGGCGACCTTCGGGGCGGTGACCGTGTCGGGCGCCACGGGCAATGGCATCGACATCACCAACAATGCCGGCGCCGTCACCTTCGGCACCACCAGCGTGACGATGGGTTCGACCGTCGGTCCAGCCGGCATCAACTTCGCCCTGACCAATGCCGATGTCACATTTGGAACAACCAATGTGACGATGGGCTCCGGCGCCAACCAGACCGGCATCGACTTCAGCGGTTCATCGACCACGGCCGATTTCGGCGTGACAACGATCACCGGCACCGGCGACCTCACCTCGCGCGGCATCGACCTGTCATCGACGACGGGCAACAAGACCATCACCTTCCTGCAGGGCTCCAAGATCGACAATGCCGGCGTCGGCGTCGAGCTGGCATCCGACGGCACCACGGCGACTTCGGCCAACGCCAACTTCACCTTCGGCGACGGCAATGCCGCCGACGGGCTGGAGTCGACCATCATCGCAGCCAGTGGCGGCTACACGGTCAACACGATCGGGCTCGATCCGACGCTCGGCAATTATGATTTCGACGATGTCGCCTTCACCGGCAGCGCCAATCTGGCCAGCGCGGTCGGCGGGGTCGTCATGATTTCCCAGGACGGTGGCATCGTCCACGCCAACACCGACGGGCTCAGCGCCGACGTGACCACGGTCACGGCTGCCGAAGCCGATGCCATGACCGGCACACTGACCTTCGCCTTTGTCGGCACGGTCGATCTGAGCGCCACGCCGTTCACGCTCGATTCGGGCCAGTCGATCACCGGCTTCGGCAACGGCAGTTCGATCATCACCTCCGGCACCATCCAGCCGATCAATGTCCAGGGCAATCTCGGCGCCACCGGTGGCAACGTCACCGGCAATGAGGGCGTGGTCAAGAGCACGGGCGGCGATACGTTGCAGCTGCTCGGCAGCAACCAGGTGCGCGACACCGCGTTCGACTTCACCGGCGGCAGCGGTTCGGTCTTCACCATCGACCAGAATGCCGGCGGCTTCAGCAATGTTGGCGGCATCGTCATCCAGGGCGTCACGGTCAGCAATGTCGCCACCGGCCAGACGGCGTTCAAGGTCGCCGGCCTCGACACCAATTTGTCGATCACGGACAACAACGTCAACGTCGCCGGCACGCTGCTCGACGTCGATGGCGGCGTCGGCAACATCACGGTCACGCGCGGCACCTTGCCCAACAGCGGACCGGCGGGCACGCTGACCGGCGGCGGCATCTCGATCGCCAACCGCACCGGCGGCACGATCAACTTCACCGACAAGGTCACAGTCAACGGCAATGGTGCCTCGCTTACCAACAACGCTGGCTCTACGGTCACCTTCGCCGATCTGGACATCACCACATCGGGCGCGACGGCGTTCAGCGCCACCGGCGGCGGCACGGTCAATCTCGTGACCGGCACGATCAACGCCACCAACGCGCAGGCGGTGGCGCTCGACGGCATCACGGCCGGTATCAACTTCGCCTCGACAAGTGCGACTTTCGCTTCCGGCAGCGGCATCGACCTGCAGAACCTGGCCGGCACCGCAAGCTTCGGCACCGGTACGCTGACCAACACCGGTTCGGGCACGTCGTTCAATGTCGGCTCGGGGACCGCAGCCAGCGGCGGCAACGCGACGACTTCCTATGGCGGCACGATTGCCAGCAACGGAACGGGCGCTGCGGCGTCGATCCAGAGCATGACCGGTGGCTCGGTGACGCTGTCGGGTAATCTGACCGATACCAATGCGGCCGCCGGCGGCAACATCGTCGTTGCCGGTAACGACGCAGCCGCGATCACGTTCTCGGGCACGACCAAGCAGATCAATTCGGGCGCGACGGACGGCGTGAGCTTGGGCATCATTGGCAATTACGGCTCAGGCGCCCCGGCACTGAATACCAACAGCACGATCGACTTCACCCATGGCGGCCTTGATATATCGACAATGACCGGGGCGGGCTTCGTCGCAATTGGCGATTTAGGCCCGGCTGGCGCAACCTCCGCCATCATTACCGTCACCGGCGCCGGCAACAAGATCAATGCCGGCAGCGACGGGCTTGCTGTGTATGGTGCCAATGTCGGCAGCGCCGGCGTTACCTTCGACAGCATCTCGGCGGACTCCACGATTCCCCTTCCCGGCGACCCCGGCGGTGCCGGCGTGACGCTGTTGGGCGCCAATCTCGTCGGGGATGTCAACATCGGCGGCCTGAGGGATACTGGATACACCGGCGCCTGGCTGTACGCCCTGAGTGGCACCGGAGAGGTCAATTTCACCGGGACGATCGATCTCGACGTCCAGTATGCCGGGTTCAATATCGGCGGTCCCGAGGTTGGTACCGTCAACATCGCCAATGTCGCCGGATCCACCCTGACCATCGATGGCGGCCAGTTCGGCATCATACAGAGCTCGCAGGGCGGGACCGTCAACGTCGGCATCAACGGCAGCGCCAGCATCACGAACACCACCCTCTCGGCTATCAGCCTCGGCGGCGGCAATGACCTGGCCTTCACCACGCTGACCTACAAAGGTTCGATCACGGTCGGTGTGGGATCGGTGATAAGCGCCAGCGGCGATGCGACCCGTCTGAACATGAGCGGTTCCGTCGTTTCCACCACGTCATCGACGGCCTTCGACTTCTTTGGCCATGCCGAAGGCATATACGATATTTCGAGCACCATCGATCACAGCGGTGGCGAGGGTGTCGCCATCGGCGGCTCGGCCAACGGCACGGTCACCTTCTCTGGCACGTCGAAGATATTCAACACCGGCGCCAACGATGCCATCGTCAAGGCACCGTCGTACGTGATGGACCCGCAGACCAAGGGCACTCTCGCCTTCACCAATGGCGGCCTTGTCATCACCACCAGCAGCGGCGCCGGCTTCACCGCCAGCACCTTCGGTTCGGGAACAGTCAGCGTCACCGGCGCCGGCAACACCATCACGACCACGAACGGCGGCACGGCGCTGAAGCTTGGCGACGCGACGGCGGTCGTCGCCGGGGCGAAAGGCGCGACGGTCGGCGCCGGTGGTATCAAGTTCGATACGATTTCGGTCAATGGCGCGGCGACCGGCATATCGCTCAACAATGTCAGCGGCGGCGTAATCGATCTCGGCACGGTCAACCTGCTAGGCATCACCGGTGCCAATGCGCGCGGTGTCGACATTTCCGGCACGCTCGGCTCGACGTTGAATTTCGCCAGCCTGAACATCGGGCTTGGCGCGGCGAACACGATCGGTCTCGACCTCAACGGCGCGTCGCTCGGCGCGAGCAACATCACCGCTGGCGATTTCGACGTCGACGGCGGCGGTTTTGCCGGCACGATCGGCATCGACATGGCCGACACGACCGGCACCGGCACGATCCAGCTCGGCGACACGATCAACAACAATCCGGCGGGACAGACCTCCAAGATCGAAAATGTAGGCTATGGGGTCCAGTTCTCCAGCGCCACCAACGCCCAGCTCCTGTTCGGCGACGGCGCCGGCCCGGCCGAATCGTCGATCAAGACCACAGGCGGCCAGGTCATCCACGCCACCGACACTTTGCCGACCAACGGCGACTACAATTTCAACGACGTCAATTTCGATGGCGACATTTCGAACCTGTCCTCCTACAAGGTCTACTATGTCACGGCCGATGCCACCGCCCTTGGCGACGGCAGTCTGCTCAATCCAGGCACCTACGCCAACGCCCAGACGTCTTCGGCCAATGTCATTGTGCTGATCGACAAGACCGTCGACGGCGGCCAGGCGACGATCGACCTCGGCGCGACGTCGTTCCAACTCGATGACGGACAGGTGCTGCTCGCCTTCAAGAGCAACGACGCGGCGATCGATGTCTCGCAGCTCGGGGTCGACACCAGCGCCGGCGCGTCGCCGGCGTTCCACTTCACCACGGTGCAGAATTCGCCCATCATCGCGGCGCCGGCGGGCATCGACACGCTGCGGCCGCTCCTGCAGAGCAATAACGCCACGCAGGTCATCAATCTGGCGACATCAGGCAGCGGCATCTTCACGGGCGGCATCCAGAACCTGATCGTCAGCAATCTCGGTTCCGGTGCGGGCGTTGCCGCCAACGCGACCGGCGCCTCCAGTTTCTTCGTCAGGAACAACACCATCACCGCCGGCGGCAACGCGCTCGATTTCTCCACCACGGGAGCTCCGGCCAATACGCTTCTGCTTTCGATCGACGGCAACACGCTCAGGTCGACCGCGTCCGGCTTGGCTGCGTCGTTCACCGGCCAGAACATCGATGCCGACCTGAATTCAATCGCGATCAGGTCGTTTGCCGGCAATGCGGTGACCGGGGGCGCCGGCAGTGGCGGCATCGCCTTCAGCAATGTCCGCTTCGATTCCGACGGCGCCGGCGGCACCGTCAGCGCCGGCACGCTCGGCATCGGTAACCCAGGCGCTCGCGTCCAGGGCAATGGCCTCAGTTTCACCAACACCAGCGGTACCCTTAATCTAGGCACGCTCAGCCTTGCCAACAATGGCGGCACCGGTGTCATCGCCAACACCAAAACCACCACCTTCACGCTGAACAACACCGGTGGCGTGGTCACCACCACCAACGGCGCGGCGTTCGATCTCGATCCGCTGACCGTCAACATGACGTTTGCCACCGTAAACGCCGGTGGCGGCGCGAGCGGCATCATCTTCGACGGCGTCGCCGGCACCTTCACCGTCACCGGCGCGACGACCATCGGCAACACGACTGGCTTTGGCATCGATGCCGTCAATACCAACACCGGCACCTTCAACTTCAACACGGTGACGGTGAACAATGCCACCGTCCCCAACACAGGCGGCGGCATCCGAGTCCAGACCGGCACGCTCAACGTCACCGGCCTCGCCAACATCGACACGACCAGCGGCGTTGGCCTCTCGCAGGCCGGCGGCACAACCAGCTTCACCAACGGCGTCACCATCGACACCACCGCCGGCACCGGCATTCTCGCCACCGGCGGCACGATGGGCATCACCGCTACGGCTGCCGCCCAGACGGTGAACGCAACCGGCGGCACAGCGATCAATCTCTCCGGTGTCGCCGCCACCATCGCGCTCGATTCGACCTCGTCGGCCGGTGGCATCAACAATGTCAGCCTGACCGATGTCACGGGCATTGTTGGACTTGGAACTGGTGCGCTGAGCGGCGCAACGGGCGCGTCGTTCAATGTCGTCGGCGGCACGGCTGCCGTGAGCTATTCGGGCACGGTCAACAATTCGGGCGCATTCAGTCCGGCGCTGAATGTCCAGAGCCGGCTTGCCGGCGCCGGCCTCGTCGCCCTGAGTGGTAATCTGACGGCCAGCGGGCTGGGCGTATCGCTGAACAACAATGCAGGCGGCACGGTGACGGTGTCCGGCGCCTCGAACAGCTTTAACGGCGGGGGCACCGGCATATCGATCACCGCCAACACCAGCGGCACCTACAACATCAGCGGCGCCAGCTATGCCATCGGCATGAGCGGCGGCGGGCTTGGCGTCGATATTGCCGGCAACAGCGCCCCGGTGACGGTCAATTTCAACGGCGGCGGGCTGGCGATCGTGACCTCGGCGGGCGCCGGCTTCAATGCCACGGGCTCCGGCACGGTCAGCGTCACCGGCGTGGGCAACTCCATCGCCACGGGCACCGGTGTGGCGATGAACCTGAGCGGCGTCACCGTCGCGGCCACCGGCATGAATTTTTCCTCGACCAGCAACGGCGCCGGCGGCAACAGCGCCGTCGTCCTCACCAACGTCATCGGGTCGGGGACGATCAATCTCGGCGCCGGCACGCTGGTCGGCGGCAGCGCGGCGACCATCGCTGTCAGCGGCGGCACCGCCAACCTCAACTATACCGGCAATGTCAGCCAGTCGAACAATGCCACCCTGGTCAGCGTCACGGGCGGGCACAGCGGCTCGCTCAACTTCGCTACCGGTACGCTGTCGGCGACGAACGGTACCGGCCTGCAGTTCGACAATGCGGACGGCATCTACAGTTTCGTCGGCACGACGACGCTGAATGGCGGCAATGCCAGCGTCGACATCCTCAACGGCTCGGGCGGCACCTTCAATTTCGGCACCGGCACCTCGATCATCAGCCCCAGCGGCACGGCGTTCAACGTCAATGGCGGCACCGCCACCGTCACCTATGCCGGCACGATCACGCAAGCCACCGCCGGCCAGCGCATGATCGTCGTCGCCGACACCGCCGGCGGTTCGGTGAATTTCACCACTGCCGTGGCGAACGGGCTCAATGACACCGGCGGCACCGGCATTGTGATCGACGGCGCGGCGGGCAGCGTCACCGTCAACAACGCCAGCCTGACGGGCACGGCCGGCATCACCATTCTCGGCGATTCGACCAACAATGCGACCGGCACCTACACCTTCAACAATGTCGCTATCCAGACCGACGCGGGGGCTGCGAACAATGCCTTCGTCGTCGATGGCGACCAGGGCACGCCAGGCAATGACGGCGTCAGCGCGGTCGTCAATCTGAACAATGTCGACATCACCAACCCTGGCGGCAATGTCGCCAACATCCGCGGCATGGCCGGCGGCTCGGTCAATTTCGACAGCGCCAGTTCGATCACTCGCAACGACGGCGGGCTGGGCATTGCCGTGCTCAGCAACGTCGGCGGCACGATCAACTTCGGCGGCGCGGTCAAGACGCTCTCGACCGGTGTCAACGCCGCCGTCATCATGACCAGCAACCCCGGCGCCACCATCAACTTCACCAATGGCGGGCTGGTTATCACCACAACGAGCGGCGACGGCTTCAACGCGACCGGCGGCGGCACGGTGACGGTGCAGGGCACCGGCAACACGATCACCTCCGGCACAGGCACGGCGCTCAACGTCGTCAACACGAATATCGGCGCCAGCGGGCTGAATTTCCAGAGCATTTCGGCAAATGGCGGCATCAACGGCATCGTGCTCAACAATACGGGCTCGGGTGGATTGACCGTTACAGGTGTCGGCACCACCGCCGGCTCGGGCGGCACAATTCAGAACACAACCGGGCGCGGCGCCAGTTTCATCAGCGCGAGCAACATCACGCTGAAGAACATGAATTTCACCAATGCCGGCACCGACGATCTCGATGCCGACAATTCGGGGCTTTCGACTGGTGACAACCTCACGACCAACGCGGCCATCCATCTTCAAAACGTCTCTACGGCGACGCTGGACCGGATCGCCATTTCGGGCGGCGCCGAGCAAGGCATCAACGGCAATACCGTTTCGAACTTCACGCTCAGCAACAGCAGCATATCGAATGCGGGCAATGGAGCGGACGAAGATGGCATCCATTTCTACAACATGTCCGGCACCAGCGCGGTCACCAACACCACGATCACAGGCAGCGGCGACGACAACTTCCAGCTGCAGACCCAGTCCGGCACGCTCGCGCTGACGATTTCAGGCGGCAGCTCGACTGGCGCCGTGCTTGGCAGCGGGTATCTGTTCGGCATCCGTGGAACGTCGAACGCCACGATCAACTTCTCGGGTGCCAATTCGAGCAACAACTTCAGCGGTGGCATCGTCGCCGATGCATTCGACAACTCCACAATGAACCTGAACGTCATCAACAGCACTTCGAGCAGCAACAACGATCAGCTGTCCGTCAGCGCCGGGGACAACAGCGATGTGAGCCTCGTCGCCACCGGCAACACGCTGAGCAGCACGGCGGCGGGCGACTTCGTCGTGGTGAGCCTGCTCGGGTCGGCGTTCGACAACGGCTTTACTTTTGACGCTCGAATTGAAAACAACACCATCACGGTCGCAAACGGGCTGACAGCGGATGGCATATCGGTATTCAATGCCGGCGGCGGCGCCATGCGGGTCGGAATCAAAAACAACTCCATCGACTATGCCGGTACGCAACGTGCTATCCTTGTCCAGGCCGGACAGGACGGCGCCGGCAGCATCCTGGCCCAGATAACCGGCAACGCGATTGACATCAAACTGGATGGGACCGGAGATGCAGTTGCTGGCATTCTCGTCCAGTCAGCCGTCACGGACCCGGAGGGAAATGGTGCATCCGTCGATCTGAGCATAGGCGGCGCCGGCGCGCTCGCGAACATCTTTACGCATTCGCTTGGCGGCACCATGGCGGCTGGTGACATCCGGGTACGTCAGCGCAACAACGGGACGATCAACCTTAGCGGCTATGCTGGGGGCGCCATGGATACTGCTGCCGTGATCGCTTATCTGAACGGCCGCAATACAGTTGTTTCTGCATCTACCGCGACGGCGCAAACGAGCGGATTTACCGGGCTTGCCACGCCGCCGTTCCCATGATGGCTACGTTGATGAGGTAGAAAGGCCACCATTTGGTGCGACGATCTACAACCTTGGGTATACACTGACTTCCTGCGCCTCTCGTTATTTAAATACTGTCTATTATTTTATAATAGTACTTGGTTTGTTAGGAACCCAAGTAGACTTCTATGTCGTTCCGTGTATTCTTCTGATATCTAATGAGGGCGCGAGACATGGCCGAGCCATTTCTATCGGAAATCAGGATTATGTCCTTTGTCTTCCCGCCCAAGGGTTGGGCGCTCTGTAACGGGCAGCTTTTGCCGATCAACCAGAACCAGGCGCTATTTTCACTGCTCGGAACCACTTTCGGCGGTGACGGCCAAGTCAATTTCGCGCTGCCCGATTATAGGGGACGTATCCCGATCCACGTTGGGAGCGGTCACACACTAGGCGAGCGCGGTGGCGAGCAAAGCCATACGCTGTCGATTTCCGAAATACCGACACACGTTCACTTTGCGCAGGCAAGCACAAACACCGGTAGCAGCCAGGATGGTGCGGGGAACGTTTTGGGGGTGGTTCCGGGGCGGCTGTATAGCGATTTCGCGAACGTGACGACGCTGAGCCCGAGCACAATTACCAGTGTCGGCGGCAGTCAGGCACATCTCAACATGCAGCCGTTCCTGACGCTGAGCTTCTGCATTGCCCTGCAGGGCATTTTCCCTTCGCCGAATTAAGGAGGCGCGATCATGGCACAGCCTTATATTGGTGAGATACGCATGTTTGCCGGCAATTTCGCCCCGGCCGGCTGGATGTTCTGTGAGGGACAGCTTCTGCCGATCTCGGAGAACGAGACACTGTTCCAGCTGATTGGCACGACCTATGGCGGCGATGGCCAGAGCACCTTCGCGCTGCCCGACCTGCAAGGCCGTGTTCCGCTCCATCAGGGCAGCGGCTTTATCCTTGCGGAGACGGGAGGCGTGGAGGAAGTCAATCTGACAATTTCCCAGATTCCTTCACACAGCCATCCGATGGTCGCGTCCCTGAATATTGGTCAAGATACAAGTCCCAGCGGGAAGGTCGTTGCACAGATTGGCGGTGGCGCCTTGCCCTACATCCAGGACACGACCGATACCGACATGGCCCAGCAGGCTGTAACAGCCGTTGGCGGCAGCCAGCCGCACAACAATTTCCAGCCGTATCTTTGCATCAGCTTTATCATTTCACTTTTCGGCATCTTTCCGTCGCCGACCTGAGAGGGACATCATGGCTGACCCGTTCGTCGCCGAAATCCGAATCTTCCCCTTTTATTTCGCGCCCAGGGGCTGGGCCTGGTGCGACGGGCAGTTGCTGCCGCTGTCGCAGAACACGGCATTGTTCTCGTTGCTGGGCACGACCTATGGCGGCAATGGCAAAAGCAATTTTGCCTTGCCCGACCTTCAGGGCCGCTTGCCGATGCACCCGGGGCAAGGACCAGGGCTTTCGCTGCACGATCTCGGCGAGACCGACGGTACGGAAACGGTAAGCCTGCTCGAATCGGAAATTCCTAACCACACCCACGCGATGCGCGACCATGACATCGACCTGGGCGAACTCAATGCGCCGTCATCGACGCGAAGCCTGGCCAAATCCACCAACGCAACAATCTATACCCCGGCGGCCAACCTGACGCAGATGAGCCCTCAAGCGCTCCCCCCTGCCGGCGGCGACCAGCCGCACAACAATATGCAGCCCTATCTCACCTGCTATTTCTGCATCGCGCTGCAGGGCGTCTTCCCGCCAAGAAGCTGAATTCCGAACCGAAAGGGCAGGACCGTACGATGGCCAAGAACGCAGAACCGAAGTCGAAGGTCCCCGCAGCGAAGACGCCGGCGCCGAAAGCGGCTTCCAGGGCCCGCCCGGCGCCGTCCAGCCCTCCACCCATTTTCCAGCACAAGCCGGCCGGCACTTCGTTTTTCGAACTGTCGCGGCTGATGGTGGTGGGGATCGATTCCGCCAAGGGGCAGTTGATCCAGAAGGCGCAGCTTTCGCCGAACGGGCCATGGCCTTCGGCCTGGTCGTTCGTCGCGCCCGGCGCCTGGGTGATCATGACGGCGGGCCTCACCAAGGACGGCCGTGTCGCCGTGGTCGCGCAGCCATCGGGAACCACCAATCTGTCCTTCATCACCGAAGACGCCAACCAGATCGGCCCGGTCGAGAAATGGACCGCGCCGATCAGCATCGGCACGCCGCCCGGCGCCACCTCCTATCAGAAGCTTTCGATGGCGCGCGATGCCGATGGCCGCATCGAGGTCTTCGTCACCGACAATCAGGGCCGCATCTGGTGGATCTACCAGAATCCGGACCAGATCGTGCAGGTGCAGAAAACCATCACGCCGCCCGGCACGACGACACCGATCGTCGTCACCGTCGACGTGCTGACGCCGCCGGCCAAACCGTGGAGCGACTGGATCCAGATCCCCGGCGGCCTAGTGACGGTTTCGGCGATACGCCAGGGTGACGGCCGCATCGCGCTGTTCGGCATCAATTCGAACCTGCATCTCTATCGCTGCCAGCAGGCGAAGGCGCAGGCCCTGAAGGCCGCCGACTGGACGGGTTGGGTGCAGATCGACACGACCCAGACAGGTGGCTTCATCGAGATGGCGCCGGTCATCGGTCCATTGGGCGCCACCAATTTGTTCGCCCTGACCCAGAACGGCCAGGTGCTGCACACGCGCCAGATGCCCGCCGGATCGGATACGTGGACGCAGTGGGCGACACCCGGCTACTCCAGGGCGCCCAACCAGGCGCTTGCCGCCGGCATCCAGGGCGATGGCGATATCGTGCTGGTCGCCGCCGACCAGCAGCACTTCCTCCAATTCAACGCGCAATGGGATGCCTATACCCAGAACTGGTCGGGATGGCGCGATTTCGGCGCATCCCTTCGCTCGACGCGCCTGACGCTCAACTACAATGCCGACGGCCGGCTCGCTTTGTTCAGCCTGGCGCTCATGCCGGACGGCACCAACGGGCTGTGGACGATCAACCAGATGGGCGTCGACAGTTCCGAATGGGAGTATAACTGGACGTCGCTGACCGACAATAATCTCAAGCAGATCGTGGTCGTGCGCGACCTGACGCCGCCGGTCTGACGGTTGATTTCCGGCAGCGTGGCGGAAGGCAAGCAGGCCCGTCCGGTCTGGCCCCGGTCTGACACGGCCGGGCTCCGCTTTCGTGCGGCAGTGGAGGCGGACTTGCCGTTCCTGTCGCGACTCTATGCCTCGACCCGCTTCGAAGAACTCGCGGTGACGTCGTGGAGCGAGGCGCAGAAGGCCGAATTCCTCGGCATGCAGTTCCAGGCCCAGCACGCGCATTACCGAAAACACTATCCCGAGGCCGATTGGCTGGTGGTGGAAGGCGATAGCGAAGACATCGGCCGACTCTATATCGAGCGCTGGCCAACCCAGCACCGCATCATCGACATCGCCTTCCTGACGCATCATCGCCGCAAGGGTTACGGCACCGCGCTGCTCTGCGACCTCATCGACGAGGCATGGTTAGCCGGCAAATCAGCGTCGATCCATGTCGAGAAGCACAATCCGGCGAGACGGCTTTATGTCGCGCTCGGCTTCGCGGTCGTCGAGGACAAGGGCGTTTATGACCTGATGGCGTGTGCGCCGCCGGGGGGCGACGATCTATGATCGTCGGAACCGATTTGTTGGCGGATGCGATCATTGTCTATGGTCATCGTTTGCGCTGCCCCTCACCTGCCTGCCGGCATCCTCTCCCCGTATAGTGACGGGGAGAGGGACGCTTTCATCGCGGATTTCGCCAATCTCCAGCGTTGCAAGAAAGGCGCCGGCGTCGCAGCCAGCCACTCTCGCCCCGTCTACGGGGAGAGATGTCCGGCAGGACAGTGAGGGGCGGCGCCGGCGGCAAGGATTGTCCCATCAGGCCCTGTCACGATGCGATAGGCCTGCATGCAGCCCAAAACTGGGTCCTAATTGAACACCGCCTCGTACAGCCGCCCCGTCGCATCGGCCGCAACCGGCACGATGAAGATCTCGTGGCTGCCGCTTTCCCCCGTGAAAAGATAGGTCGCCTGCGGCAGTGCGATGTCGCGCGGGCCTTTGAACAGCAGCGAGAAACCGCCACCCGGGCGTGGGCTGGCGGCGATGGGCTTGACCGCGCTCAGTTCGAGCGGGATCTGCTGGCCCCCGGCTTCTATGGTGAAGGTTTGTCCCTGCTCGAAATCCGCCATCCCGTTTGCCTCAATCTGTCCGCTGGAGCGGTTCAGCGTTCGGATCGCTGATCCGGCTTTTGTTTCTTCGCAATTGCCAAGGGAAAACCGCTCCACACTTTTCCTGGAATTGCTCCAGCGGAGGCACTGTCGCCGCTTCGCCGCAAGCTGTCCAGAGGCGGGCAGGCTGGCGGTCGTGTCCCCAAGACAATCGACCGCCGCAATCCCAAAATACAGCACCGCCTGTCCTTTTATGCGCGCGAGAGACGCTGTAGTACTTTGTTCCTGCGCGGGGTTCCTTTCGACCCAAGATCAGCGCACACAAGCATAGATCCCGGCTTCGGGACCATTGGCAGCCTGATGGGCGTGCGGGAGACGGATGATGGCTGATGCAAAGACGGAAGTGACGGGCGACGCGATGCCGCTGTTCTATTCGAGGCCCGAGGCGCTCAACCCGGCGCGGCACGGCTCGCTCGGCCTGACTGCACGCAGCGATTTCGGCTTCGCCCGCTCGGCGCACGCCATTCCGGTGGTGGCGTCGGAAATGCCGGCGGCGATGCGCTCCTACCCTATCGTCTTCATCGGCCCGGCCAAGGCGCCGGTGATCATCACCGGCGTGCGCCAGAACGAGAACCTGTTCGTCGATGCCGAAGGCAAATGGACCGCGCCGCACTACATCCCCGCCTATGTCCGCCGCCATCCCTTCATCCTGGCCGAAGACCCGACATCGGCCGGCCGGCTGACGCTGTGCGTCGAACGGGCCAGCGGCCGGGTCGTCGACCAGTTGCTGGCACCGTCCCGCGATGACAAGATCCTGCCGTTCTTCACCGGCAACGAGCCGACCGAAGCGACCAAACAGGCGCTCGCCTTCTGCAACCAGTTTCAGATCGACTTCCGAGCCACTCGCGAGATGGTCGAAAAGATCGATGCGCACGGCCTGTTTTCGCCACGCCAGAGCAAGGTGACACTGGAAGGCGGCGAGGTGCTCAACCTCACCGATTTCCAGGTGATCGACGAGCCGGCCTTCAACAGATTGAGCGACGAGGCGTTTCTCGACCTGCGCAAATCCGGCGCGCTCGGCCTGCTCTATTGCCATCTCGCCTCGACCAACAGCTGGACCTCGCTGGTGCATCAGGCGTCGCTGCGGAAGGCGGGGCGGCCAGCGAGCTGATTTCTCGCTGGCCCCGTGAAGCTGGCCATGACCAAGCGCAAATATATGTGCTCGCAGGAAGGACGGAGCGCGCTCACGTCGCGCATACGGAGATCCGACATCGCGGTTATCGTCCGCCACTTGCTGCATGCGCTTGGGTATCGTTTCCGCATCGAATTCGCGCTGGCGTGAGGGCAGAGCCGCTGATGCCGATGCGACTTTGCGGTTAGTCACAGAATATTTCTTTAGAACTGGTCGGCTTAGGACACAGTGATAGTTCCATCGTCAGGGCCGCTTGCAATGGTTTCGCCTAAGGATTTATCCTTGATCTGAACATAGTATTCTCCGGGCGAAGCGCCAACCACTGCTTTAACCTTGAAGTTGATCGTTATTTATACCTCGATGGTTACATAGTCATTGTATACCACAAGATATGTGGTGCTTTCTAAAGTGTCAGCAAAAATAAACTGGTTCAGGCAGCTTTTGTGGCTTCTCATCGCAGCCCTCCAAACTCAGCCAAACGAGATCGAAGCCTGACCAATCTCATTGTTCACGATCGACAAAATAAGGATTAGTAAAGCGCAACTTTTCGGGGCTAAGATTGAAAATGAGGTTTGAAAAAGGTCCAGATCATGCCCCAAAAGCTTTGCTGGTGAAGCCTTGCCTTGTAAGCAGGAAGAATTCGGTTCGAATCCGTGTTGGGGCGCAGAACGGACCGGTGGCAAGGGTGGTCGATAGCGCGCTTTTCAACCCGATCCCTAACGGGCGTCGTGGGTTCGAATCCCACCCGGTTCTCCAGTCAGAACGAACGGCCGCACGAGGTAGGAGGGGTTGTCCTCTTCGACCAGCTTGGCAGCGACTTCGTCCCAGACAATGAACGGGGTGCCGTCCTCGCCGAAGGAGAAAATCCATCCGTCTGGCTTGGGTTCCTCGACTACGTATATCATCTCGATCTCCTATCGCGGTGCCGCTGCGGGAGAGTGTGTTTTCCCGCAGCGGCTCCAGTCCAGTTTAACCGCCTGACCTTCCGGCCTCGGCAGCAACGGTCAACAGAAACACGCCTGACGACGAGGTCAGGAGTGCAACCATTGCTTTGATAAGAAGACTACGCATGTGTGGCCCTCCTTTTGTGTGGAGCGGAATGCTCCATGAAGAATTGAAGCGCATTTTTGCCCTGAAGGCAACCTAGGGCTGATACATCCAAGAAATCATGACCATGCTTGCATGGTTATTTGCGAATGTGCGGTTCTGCTCTGCTCCCGATCTGCGCTCAACCTCGCTGGTCGGTAGGCAGTTGGACGCCTCAATTTGAGAACCTGTCCTCGGCGAGGATCAGACTATGGAGGGCAACCGGCCGCTGGCCATGTGGTGCTGACGTGGTCGTTTCTCTGCCCTTCCCGTCCGACTGATTTTATAGGTGAAATATCATTCGCCGTAGATGCTGACTCCAAATTATTGCGGTAGTGACAAAAATGAAGAACCCAACAACCAACCCAAAATCTCCGACAACTAGTCCAGCCCTCCTGTAAGCAATGAAGGTTACCGCCGGAGGGCCGAACAGTAATCTGACGCACTGAAATAAGCCATACGTAGACATATGAGTGAAGTAGAGATGCACTAGGGTTATTTGACAATCCTAAGGGTAACCCAAGCCCATACAGACACGCCTATCGCGTTCACCAAGGAAGGCCAGCACGATAGCCCCTAGGCAGGCACAATTGGCGTTCTCGGGATGCAAACGGAGTTCCTCTTCAGCTCTCTCCAATGCGATTCGTGCATAAAGCTCCGCGTCGTTCTGTTGGCCGAGAGTACGAAAGACGTTCACCAGCATCACCGGTGCGCCGTAGTCGGACGGTTTGATTTCCATCGCGCGCATGAAGTACGTGGCGGCGAACTCGAACTGGCCGCCGGTTACGCAAAACTCGGCATAGTAACGATTGGCCTCGTGGCAATTGGCGTCGAGCGTAAGAGCCTGTTCGAACGCCGCCGCAGCCTCGGAACGGCGATCGGCGAGGGACAGGGCAAAGCCCCTGGCTGAATGCGCTTCGGCCAAATTCGCGTCCAGGGCCAGGGCCTTGTCCGCGGTCGCGAGAATGTCGTCCACATGGATCGGTGAGCCGTAGTTCGACTGAAGGCGTACGTCGCAGACCGCCAGACCTGCATAGGCACGGGCATATCCCGGATCGAGCTCAATGGCCCTGATATAGCTTTGTCTGGCCATCAGGTGGTTGGCTCTGGTCGCGATGTGGCTGTAATCGCGCCCTCGAAGGTAATGCGTATAGGCTTCCACATTGTCCGTCGGCGCCTGCTCGATAGCTTTCCTCTCCTCAGGCAGGAGCTTGACCCTGAGCTGCGCCACGACCGCTTTGGCGATTTCGTCCTGCACGGCGAAGATGTCGGTGAGGTCGCGGTCGTAGCGGGCAGCCCAAACGTGTCCGTCCGTGGCGCCCTCGATCAACTCGGCATTGATCCTGACCCGGTTTCCCGCCTTGCGGACGCTGCCCTCGACAATGTAGCCGACGCCAAGCTCCCTGGCGATGCGTTCCATCTTGTCGGTCCTGCCCTTGAACGCGAAGACTGTATTGCGGCTGAGCACGAACAGGCCGGAGACGTTCGAGAGGTCGGTTATGATGTCTTCAGTGATGCCATCGCTGAAATACTGCTGGTCGGGATCAGCGCTAAGATTGGCGAATGGCAGGATCGCCACCGACGGCTTGTCGGACCGCACCAGCGTCTGGACGGTTCTGGCCGCAACATGCGTCTCGACATAAGACACGCCCTGGTCCCAGTTGGCGAAGTAGACATGCACCTGCTGGGCAATGTTCTTGACGGTCCTGGTGCCCTGATCGGCGAAGTCGACGCCCAGCTTGTTGCCGACCGCATGGCGCACCGCTTCCGAGCAGGCAATGCCGCCGGGCATCGCGAGGCCCTGCAGCCGCACCGCAAGATTGACACCGTCGCCCTGGAAATCATCACCGTCGACGATGATGTCGCCAAGGTTGATGCCCATGCGAAACTTGAAATGCCGGTCCTCGGGGATGCCGGCATTCCGCTCGGGCATGCCGCGCTGGATCTCGACCGCGCAGCGCGCCGCATTAATCACGCTGCCGAACTCGACAAGAAAGCCGTCACCCATCACTTTGAAGATGCGCCCACCGTGCTTGGTGACGGTCGGATCGAAGAACTCCCGTCGATGCTGCCGAAGGAGATTGAGCGTGTGCTCTTCGTCGACCTCCATAAGGCGGCTATAGCCGACCACATCCGCGGCCAGGATCGCCGCCAGCCGACGCTCAACATGCTCCTCGGACATGTCGTCTCCTGAAATCGCAGACAATTGTTCCGCCTGAGTTAGTTCTAGCTGATTTACCTGCTCGGCGCCAACGCCGCTGGAGGTCGCTCGCGCCCGATTCGCGGTCTCGGCCGTCATGGTCGCGAAATGGAAGCGAAAGCCGTTGGCCGATTATCCATGGCATATCGATCGCCCGCGACGCAAATTCCGGAGCCGCCTCGCTCTACGCGCGGACAACCTGTTGAGGCTCAACACCCAGGTCGGATGGGCAGCCCTACGTTCCCGGCTTCGGCTGGAAACGTCGTCCCCCCGCTCCTCGGCGCCAGACAGCAAAAAGGCCCGGTTACCCGGGCCCTTTATGCTTTTCAAATCTAAAGAAGATTTGGAGCGGGTGAAGCGATTCGAACGCTCGACCCCAACCTTGGCAAGGTTGTGCTCTACCCCTGAGCTACACCCGCTCGCGCGGCGTCTTGGCCGCAAGCCGGGCCTATATGGCTGAAGAGCGCGGCGATTGCAACAGGGAAATCGCAGGCTTTTTGCGACACGATGCGCGGGGCCGGCAAGCCGCCGGCGGGCGCGTGAGTGGCGGGCGGCGGGGCGCCAGCGCGAAGGGCGGTGCCGCTCACCATGATGTCGCATGACGGTCTTGTGTCGGCTGCCCCATTGGCCGTAAACGGCTGGCTTGAGAAACGGGACGAAACCGATGCCGAAGACCGAAGCCGATTTGATGGCCTTTCTTGCCGAACTCGGCATTGCCACGTCGACGAAGCGCCACCCGCCGCTCTATACCGTCGCCGATTCGCAGGCACTGCGCGGCGAGATCGCCGGCGGGCACACGAAAAACCTGTTCCTTAAGGACAAGAAGGACAATTTCTTCCTGGTCACCGTCGGCGAGGACGCGGTCGTCGACCTGAAGCAGATCCACCAGGTGATCGGCGCCGCCAGCCGGGTTTCCTTCGGCAAGCCGGAGATGCTGATGGAGCTGCTCGGCGTCACACCGGGCGCCGTCACGGTCTTTGGCGTCATCAACGACACGGCAAACAGGGTCAAGCTCGTGCTCGACAAGGATTTGATGGAGCATGCGGTCATCAATGGGCATCCGCTGACCAATGAGGCGACGACATCGATCGCGGCGCGCGACCTGATCAGATTCGTCGAGGCAACCGGGCACGATGCTGCTATCTTGAAAGTCTCCGTGTGATCGCCACATGGATGGCTTGAGTCAGATGGTCTGAAGCATAGGGCGCCTGGCCGCCGGCCGGCGGCGCCACGGAAGGGTAGAGAGATGAGCGACAACAATCCGTTCGGCGGCTCCTTTGGCGGCAATGGCGGCCAGTACACCACCTCGGTGCAGTATGGTGGAGCCGCGCCGGCGCCGGCGAAAGTCGCGCTTGGCGATGCGCCCGCCGCTCCCGCCGACGTGATCAAGGACACGACGACGGCTGCCTTTGCCGCCGATGTCATCCAGGAATCGCGCCGGCAGCCGGTGCTGGTCGATTTCTGGGCGCCCTGGTGCGGGCCTTGCAAGCAGTTGACGCCGCAGTTGGAGAAGGCGGTCAAGGCCGCCGGCGGCAGGGTCAAGCTGGTGAAGATGAACATCGACGACCATCCCTCGATCGCCGGCCAGCTCGGCATCCAGTCTATCCCGGCGGTCATCGCCTTCAAGGACGGCCAGCCGGTCGATGGCTTCATGGGCGCCATCCCGGAGAGCCAGATCAACGAATTCATCACCAAGGTCGGCGGCAAGGGCAACGGCGCGCCGCCAGTGGCCGAAGCCCTGGCCGCGGCCATTGAGGCGCGCGCCGCCGGCGACATGCAGACCGCGGCCGACATTTATGACGCTATCCTGGCGCAGGTGCCGGAGACGATCGAGGCGATCGCCGGACTGGGCGAACTGTTGTTCGACGCCGGCGACACGGAAGGCGCCGAGGCGCTTTTGGCAACAGCCCCGGAGGCCAAGAAGGATGCGCCGCCGCTAGCAGCCCTGCGCGCCAGGATGGCGGTTGCGGCGCAGACGGCGGCTCTCGGCAATCCAGCCGAGTTCGAGCGCCGGCTGGCGGAAAATCCTGGGGATCACCAGGCGCGCTTCGATCTGGCCATGATCCAGAACGCCAACGGCGACCGTACGGCCGCGGCCGACAATCTGCTGGCCATCATCAAGGCCGACCGGGCCTGGAACGAGGATGGCGCGAGGACGCAATTGCTGCAGCTGTTCGAGGCCTGGGGCATGACCGACGAGGCGACGCTGGCGGCGCGCCGCAAATTGTCGGCGCTGCTGTTCTCCTGAGCCGGCTGCCGGTTGTTTTGCCGCACGGGCTTGGCGTCGGCGACGACTGCGCCAGATTAGCTGGTATGACGCGCTTCTGGTGAAGCGATCGGAGGAATATGGTGCAAGCGGGAAACGCGCATTACCGGCTCGCCAAGGATTTGCCGTCGACGATCCCGATCTTTCCGCTCGAGGGTGCGCTTTTGCTGCCGGGAGGCCGCATGCCGCTCAACATCTTCGAGCCGCGCTATCTGCAGATGGTGGACGAGGCGATTGCCGGCTCGCGGCTCATCGGCGTCATCCAGCCCAGTCTCGATGGCGCCTTGCGCGGCGATGGCGAGCCGGAGCTCTGCAATGTCGGTTGCGCCGGGCGCATCATCGCCTTCTCCGAAAGTGGCGACGGCCGCTACCTGATTTCGCTGCAGGGCGTGTGCCGGTTCCGCATCGCTCACGAATTGACGGTCAAGACGCCGTTTCGCCAGTGCAAGCCCGCGCCTTTCCTTGCCGATCTCGACGAGGATCAGGCGGACAACGAGATCGACCGGCCATCGCTGCTCAAGGCGTTTCGCGCCTATCTGCAGGCCAACGATTTGGAGGCCGACTGGGAAAGCGTCAGCCGCGCCGAAAATGCCATGCTGGTCAATGCGCTGTCGATGATGGCGCCCTACGGGCCGGCCGAGAAACAGGCGCTGCTCGAAGCAGCCGACCTGAAGACCCGGGCGGAGACGCTGATCGCCATCACCGAAATGGCACTGGCGCGCGAGAATGAGGATTTTGGCTCGAGTTTGCAGTAAGAGGGCGCGATGGCGGACGGACGTGACGGGAAGAAGGTCGACCCCAAGCTGCTGGAACTCTTGGCCTGCCCGCTGACCAAGGGGCCGCTGGCCTGGGATCCAGAGCGCGGCGAACTGATTTCCAGGGTCGCCAAGATTGCCTATCCGGTGCGTGACGGCATCCCGATCATGCTGCCCTCCGAGGCGCGGACGCTTTCGGTGGAGGACGTGCTCGCCCCGCCGCCGCCACGCTTGGGTGGGCCGGGCTGAGGGGCACGTTTCTTATACCCGCCAATTTGCCGAAGGCTGGCGGGACAGCGGGGGGCGCGAAGGATCGCCGACGTCCGCTTTCGTTCCGCCTTTGCCATGGCCTTCCCTACTGAAAATTGCGCCCCTTGGGCATGACCCTTTCCGCTTCTTCCGACAGCGTTGCGAGATCCTGCCGGATCGGTGCGCTTTGTTTGGCGGGGCTGGAGCGATCCGAACCGTCCTTGGCGAGGTCTCTCGGAGGAACCGCTGGTGCGGCCCCGCTGACCTTCTCCAGGAGTACGGTCAGCCAGGGCGTCAAATCCTCGATCCTTTCGGCAACGATGTGGACCACGCCCGATTCCGACTGCAATTTTCCGGTGACCTTGACGAACCGGGCGCCCATAACGATCGGCCGGTAACGGTCGAAGGTTCTTTGCCAGAAGATGACGTTGGCCACCGCCTTGTCGTCCTCCAGCGTCAGGAAGATCGCATTGCCCTTGCCGGGGCGCTGCCGCACCAGCACGAGGCCGGCGACGGAGACGCGCCTGCCGTCACGCACGGAAGGCAGGTTCGCATTGGGGATGACGCCGGCGCGGTCGAGCCGCTCGCGCAGGAAGGCGACCGGATGCGCCTTCAGCGACAGGCCGAGCGCGCGGTAATCATGGATGACATGCTCGCCTAGCGGCATTTTCGGCAGCTTCGTCTCGGGCTCCAGCTCGCGCAGGCGAAGCGCCGGCTGGTCGAACAGCGGCAGCCTTTCGGCGGCGCTCTTGCCGTCGAGTGCGCGCACCGCCCACAAGGCTTCGCGACGATCAAGGCCGAGCGAACGGAAGGCGTCGGCCTGCGCCAACCGCTCGATCTCGCCGACATCGAGGCCGGAGCGCAACCAGACATCCCGGACGGATACGTAGCCTGAGCCGCGCTGTTCGACGAAAGCTGCCATGCGCTCCTTCGACAGGCCCTTGATCTGGCGGAAGCCGAGCCGGACGGCATGCTTCGTCTCGATGACGCCGCGCATGTCGGCATGGCGCGGGAGGATACGGGCCGGATCGAAAGGTGCTTTCTCCAGCGTACAATCCCACACCGAAAAATTGACGTCGACATCGCGAATGTCGACGCCATGGTCGCTTGCGTCGCGCACGAGCTGGGCCGGCTGGTAAAACCCCATCGGCTGCGAATTCAGGATCGCGGCGCAGAACACGTCGGGATAGAAGGTCTTGAACCAGCAGGAGGCATAGACGAGCAGGGCGAAGGAAGCGGCATGGCTTTCGGGAAAGCCATATTCGCCAAAGCCCTCGATCTGCTTGAAACAGCGCTCGGCGAAGTCCTTCGTGTAGCCCTTGCCGACCATGCCATTGATCATACGGTCGCGGTAATTGCCGATGGTGCCGGTGCGCTTGAAGGTGGCCATGGCGCGGCGCAGTTCATCGGCCTCGCCCGGTTTGAAACCGCCGGCGACGATGGCGATATTCATCGCCTGCTCCTGGAACAGCGGTACGCCTAGTGTCTTGCTGAGGATCGCCTCCAGCTCCGGTTTTTGATACTCGGGTTTTTCCTTGCCTTGCCGGCGGCGCAGATAGGGGTGGACCATGTCGCCCTGGATCGGGCCCGGCCGCACGATCGCCACCTCGATGACAAGGTCATAAAAGGTTTTCGGCTCAAGGCGCGGCAGCATCGACATCTGGGCGCGCGATTCGATCTGGAAGACGCCGAGCGTATCGGCGCGGCAGATCATCTTGTAGACCTGCTTATCTTCCGGCGGCAGGGTGGCCAGCACATAGGGCTGCCCATAGTCATCCCGCGCATTAGGATAGTGATCCGTGAGCAAGGTGAAGGCGCGTTGCAGGCAGGTCAGCATGCCGAGCGCCAGCACGTCGACTTTCAGGATCTTCACCGCGTCGAGATCGTCCTTGTCCCATTCGACCATCTTGCGCTCGTCCATCGCCGTCTTGACGATGGGCACGATCTCGTCGAGCCGGTCCCTGGTGATGACGAAGCCGCCGACATGCTGCGACAGATGGCGGGGGAAGCCCATGATCTCATTGGCACGCTCCATCACGTGCCTCGACACCGGATCGGTGCGGTCGAGGCCGCCGGCGCGGGCTTCCTTCTCGCCAAGCTCCGATGTCGACCAACCCCAGATCGAGCCGGAAAGCGATGCCCTGACATCCTCGGACAGGCCCATCGCCTTCGACACTTCGCGCAGCGCCGAACGGCCGCGATAGCTGATGACGGCGGCCGCAAGTGCCGTGCGCTTGCCGCTGTATTTCTCGTAGATGTACTGGATTACGGTTTCGCGCTTTTCGTGCTCGAAATCGACGTCGATATCCGGCGGCTCGTTTCTCTCCTCGGAAATGAAGCGCTCGAAGAGCGAATCGATTTTTTCCGGTCCTACTTCGGTGATGCCGATGCAGAAGCAGACGACCGAATTGGCGGCCGATCCACGTCCCTGGCAGAGAATATCCTTGCTGCGCGCGAACTTGACGATGTCGTAGACAGTCAGGAAATAGCGGGCATAGTTGAGGCGTTCGATCAAAGCGAGCTCTTCCTCGATGCGCCTGGTCACCGAATCCGGCACACCCGCCGGATAGCGGTTGGCCGCTCCCTCCCGCGCCAGCCGCTCCAGTTCAGCCTGTGGGCCAAGACCCGATTCCGTCGGCTCGTCCGGATAATTGTACTGAAGGTCGCTCAACGAAAAGGTCAGTTCTTCCGCAAACCGCAGCGTCTCGGCCAGCGCTTGCGGATGCCTGCGGAACAGGCGCGCCATCTCCATTGGCGGCTTCAGATGACGCTCGGCATTGGCGCTGAGTTGCAGCCCGACCTCGGCGACGGGCGTGTTGAGGCGGATCGCGGTCAGCACGTCCTGCAGCGGGCGCCGTTCGGCCGTGTGGTAGAGAACGTCGTTGGTCGCCATCAGCGGAATACCGACGCTTTCGGCAAGCGCCGCGGCCTGCTCGATGCGGAAACGGTCATTGCCGGCGTAGTCGGGCGAAACGCCAAGCCGCAGGTTCCTGCCGAAGCGGCCTTTGAGGTCTCCAAGCAGGGGAAGACTATCTTCCGCGCCCGCCGACAGACCGGGCAGGACCGCCAGCGACATCAGGTCACCCCATTCGAGGAGGTCGCCGCGCTGGAGAAGGGTGGCGCCTTTTTCGTTCTCGTCGCGCAGATTGGCTTGGGTAAGCATGCGGCACAGATGTCCCCAGCCCTTGCGGTCCTGGGGATAGGCGAGGATGTCCGGCGTGCCGTCGCCGAAAACCAGCCGGCAGCCGGGGTGATAGGAGAGCTTTTCGACCTTGGCCTGCTGCCAGGCGCGCACCACGCCGGCCACCGTGTTGCGGTCGGCAAGCCCGATCGCCGAGAAGCCCAGGAGCTTGGCCGCGACCACCAGCTCCTCCGGCTTGGAGGCGCCGCGCAGGAAGGAGAAATTCGACTGGATGCCGAACTCATAGGGGATGACGGTCAGCGCGTTCATGCGAAGACACCATGCATGAACCAGCGCGGCGGTACCTGCGTGTTGCCGTAAAGACCTTGCCGGTAGAGCCAATAGCGGCGGCCATCGGCATCCTCGATGCGGAAATAGTCGCGCGTCGATGCCGCCTCGTCGCTTGGCGCTTCCCGCCACCATTCGGCGGCGATGCGTTCCGGCCCTTCGGCGCGCGTGACCCGGTAGAGCGCGCGCCGCCAGCGGAAGTGCAGCGGTGGTCCTTCCGGCATTTCAGTGGCCGGCACATCGATGGGTTCGGGCGAGCGGAACAGCCGGATTGGCCGTTCCGGCGGAAAAATGGTTTGTGGCGCCTGCAGCCTGCCGGGCTTTTTCGGCGGCGTGGTCCGGCGCGGCGCTTCGGTGAAGGGGATCGTGGCGACGGCGCGCTCCGGCAGATGGCTCTCGACCGCGACCGGCCGGAGAACCGCGCCCTCGCCGAGCCGGGCGCGGATGCGGTCGGCGAACAGCGCGATATCGGCGCCATCGTCGATCGTTTCACCAGTCAGATCAGCCTGCTGCATGTCGAAGGTGGCGGCCGCCAACACCGAGAGCCGCACCAGATCGAAACCATAGCCGGCATCGATATCCTGCTCGAGCGCGGCCAGCCTCTCATGGAACAGTTTCTGGATCAGCATGGGTTCGCGCATCGGCCGCGAGGTGCCCAGCGCGATGCGGCTGACGGCGCCGTCGACGCGAAAGAGCAGCAGCGCCAGCGTCCTGGCACCCTCGCCGCGGCGTTCGAGGTCGGTTTTCAAGGTCGCCGCCAGCATGCCCACCAGCCGTTCGATGTCCTCGGTCAGGGTGACGGGTTCGGCGAGGTGGCGTTCGACCGAAAGCGGCGCGACGGGAAGGCGCGGCGACACCGCTTCGTCGAGACGGCCAAGCGCCTGGTCGAGGCGCAGGAGCAGCAAGGCGCCAAAGCGGCGGGCGAGCGGCGCGCGCGGTGCCGCCATGACGGCGCCCGCCGTGCGCAGGCCGACGCTTTCCAGGCTGGTGCGGGTCGCCGGCTCGATGCGCAGTGCGGCCAGCGGCAGGGGTGCCAGCAGCGCTTCCTCCTCGCCTGACACAATGATGCGGTCACTGCAAAAGCGTGCCGCCGCCCAGGCCGCGCCAGGCGTCGCGGCAAGCCCGGCTCGGACATCGAAACCCTGATGGAAGAAGCGCGACAGGATGTCGTCCAGCATGGCGCGTTCGCCGCCGAACAGATGGGTGCAGCCGGTGACGTCGAGAAACAGGCCGTCCGCGCCATCCAGCGCCACCAGCGGGGTGTAGCGGTCGCACCAGTCGGCAAGGCCTTCGAGCAGACGGCGGTCGGCTTCCGGATCGGCCTCGACGATGTCGATCGACGGATGCATGGCGCGCGCATCGGCGATGCCCATGTCGCGCTTCAGGTGCAGCGCCTCAGCCCGCTCGTCGAGGGCCGAGATGCGCTGCGCGTTGCGGTCGCGATGGCTGATCACGAGCGGCGGGTGAGAGAGGTGATCCGACGGCCAGGAACGCCAGGACCGCCCCAGACGCTGGCGCAGGATCCTTTCCGCCGCCAGATAGGGAAACCACAGGGACAGGATTCTTTGTCCGGTCTCTTCCCTCGCTCCTTTTTTCGTCGCCCCATCTTTCGTCGAATGCGCGTTCATCGGGGTTCCACTCCAGTGTGAATTGTCCAGGCAGGGCTGTGCGGCTCTTGCCGATGGTGAGGGCGAAGGCCGGGCGGCCGATCGAGCCGGCCAGCGGCCCGGCGATGGTGTCGCGCGGCACCGCCGGCACCGCCGGCGCCGAGGCGACGATGAGGCGGACGGGGGCCGCCGTCGGTTCGGGTTCGGCCGCCTGCCGCAGCAGGAACACCGGGCGGCCGGCCGCTTGCGCCCTTGCATGCAGCCGCCGTGTCGCGGTCAGGTCCAGCCGCTGCGGATTGCCGCGGATTTCCAGGATGACGGCGGCAAGTGCTGTCATCCGGGCCGCTTCCTCGGCGACCCACAGCGCATCCACAAGCCTTGGCGCCTCGGAAAACAGCAATTGCTCCGGCTTGATGCCGAACGAGGCGTGAAGCCCCCTGGCATAGGGAAAGCCGGCCTCGCGAAAAATCTCCGATGTGCCGATCCACAGCACCGGCAGCCCCGGCGTTTGCTTGAGGATCAGACTGGTGAGCGACAAAGCGAAGCCGGCGACGGCCCCGGCATCGCGGGTTTCGCTGCCATGGATTTCACTCAGGGCGGCCTTCGGCAGGCCGCCGCTTAGGGCGGCGTCGAGGCGCTCGACACCGATAGGCAGAAACGCATCCGGCAACGCCGCGGCAATGCCACGCCGGACGATTGTGAGATCGGTGTTGGCGTCGGCGTGAAGGGGCGCGGCGGCCGGCGCAGCCAAGCGCTCGGGCAGCGTTCCCTCGATTTTCGCGATCTGGCGGCGCAGGGCAAAAACAGTCTCCCGCGCCACGGCGGTCATCGCCATGACGGTCAGCTTCCACTCACAATTGTTCCTGTTATGTTCCTATAGATTCCAGAGGGTGACCCAGGAGTCAAGCAGAGTCATGGGGAATTTATTCCTCTCGGCAGGGATGGCGCAGGCGCATCGGCCCGTTCATTTGCCGATTCCGGTGCGAAAGCCTATATGCCGGGATCAAAGGACAAAGCATGGCCCGCATCTACAAGACCCGCACCTGGCACGACGAACTCTCGCCCTCGATGGACGAAATGGAGTTCCTGGCGCTGGAGGCGTACGCGCATCTGCCGGAGGATTTTCGCAAGCTGACCGGCGAGATCGTCATCCAGATCGCCGAGTTCCCGACCGACGAGATCATGGACGACCTGTCGCTGGAGACGCCCTTCGACCTGCTCGGCCTGTTCGAGGGACGCGGCATCGCCGAACGCTGGAACCCGCAGACCGGCGAGGGCCCGAACCGCATCACGCTCTACCGCCGCGCCATCCTCGACTACTGGTCCGAGAACGAAGAAACGCTTGGCGACATCGTCACCCACGTGCTGATCCACGAGATCGGCCACCATTTCGGCCTGTCGGACGATGATATGGAGAAGATCGAAGAGGCGGCGGAGTAGCGCTCAGATGACGGAAGCAGAATTCGCCGACCGGATCGATTGCAACTGGCCGTATCACGACATTCCACAAAGCCGGGAACTGATCGAAACCGCCGTCGGGATTTCACCGAATGCCGCTTTCCTCGCACTTGGTGAGCTTTGCCATCTGCCCGCAAGTGCTGCCGTCGAACCGGCCACTCTCGTTGCCCTGGTCGACTTTTGGCTATCCGAATTCGACCACCCGATGGCACCTATGACAGCGGAATGCGCGATCTCCATGATCGAACGCAGGCGGTTGCCGGTTTCTGAAATCCTTGTGAGGATGGATTCCGTCTCCGGCTATCCTGGCCTCCTTGCAGCGCTATCGATCCTCTATTTCAGTTGCGATGACGTCGAAGGTCGCGCAGACGCACGGCTCAACGAAATCAGAGCCGCTTGGGAAAATCTGGCGTAGCTGGTTACTGATCGACCAAGCGCTGGATTCCGTCCCTATTCTGACCGCCGATCTCCTTGAGTTCGGCCTGCCCCAGCTTTGGCGAGCCGATCACGCGCGGCTGATGGCGGTGACCTCCGCCTTGCTCAATTATACAGGTTTTGATATAAGGCTGGTCAATGCCAGTGATGAAGCGCCTGGAGTTTCTTGGAGATTCTCTTGCCCAGCTTCGGGATTTTCCAGAGGCGGCGCGCAAGGAAACAGGCGTTCAGTTGCACAAGGTGCAGTTCGGATTGAGCCAAGCGACTGGAAGCCGATGACGACGGTAGGTCCCGGCGTGCGGGAAATCCGCGTCCGGGACGACGCGGGAGCGTTTCGGGTGCTTTATGTCGCGAGCATAGGGGACGCCGTCTATGTGCTGCACGCCTTCCAGAAGAAGAAGCAGCAGACGGCGAAACGAGACCTGGAGCTTGCCGCATCGCGGTTCAAGCAAATTAGCGGAGTCGTGACAATGGAACGTCAGAGCTTTGAAAATGTCTGGGATGCGCTGGAAGATACTCCGGCCGAGGCTGCCAATATGGCCATGCGCTCCAATTTGCTGATCGCGATTGAACAGCGGGTGCGGAGCTGGAAAATTACCCAGGCCGAAGCAGCCGAGCGGCTCGGAATCACGCAGCCGCGCCTTAGCGACCTCTTGCGGGGCAGGATCGCGAATTTCAGCCTGGACACGTTGATCAACCTTGCGGCACGGGCCGGACTTACCGTGCGCCTCGATATCGCCGAGGCTGCCTGATCCGCATGCAAGGCGCTGTCCCCTACCAGTCGCTGAGCTTGGTATCGGGCCCGTATTCCTGGCCGTCGATATCCTTGACCACGGCCTGGCCGCAACGCATCGTTTTGGCTTTCTTGTCGTAGGCATAGGTCGGCGAGCCGAACAGGTGCCAGCCCTTGTTCAGCGCCGCCGTCACCTTGTGGCAGAAGCTGGCATCGTCCGGAGCGGACAGAAAGCGATAGAGTTTCATTGTTCAATTCCTGTCGTGAGTAGCCATAGCTAGCTCGCATCCATCGAGCATTTATGACCCGATGGCGGCTGCCTTCGCCAGCAGTTTTTCGGCCTGCGTCAGATGCAGCCGCTCGACCATCCTGCCGTTCATCGCGATCACGCCCTTGCCGGCATTCTCGGCGAGCGCGAAGGCTTCCTTCACCGAGCGCGCCTCGGCCATCGCTTCCGCGGACGGTGCGAAGGTGCGGTTGGCGGCTTCGATCTGGGCCGGGTGGATGAGGCTCTTGCCGTCGAACCCCATGGCCGCGGCTTCCGCGCATTCCTGGGTGAAAGCGTCGAGGTCGCGAAAATCGTTGGAGACGCCGTCAAGCATGTCGATGCCGCCGGCACGCGCGGCCAGCACCATCTGCATCAGCCATGGCACGAGGTAGCGTCGATCAGGCGTAACCAGAATGCCGGTCTCCTTGACCAGATCATTCGTTCCGGCAACGAAACAATTGAGCCGCGAGGCCGGATCGCGGCCAAGCTCGGCGATGGCGCCGATGTTGAGCAGCGCCTTGGGCGTCTCGATCATCGCCCATAGTTTCACGCTGTCGGGAGCGAAATTGTCGTCAAGCACATCGCCGGCCTCGAGCAGGTCGCGCGGCGTGTCGACCTTGGGCAACAGGATACCGTCGGGCTCGCAGCCTGCGGCGGCCAGCAAATCGTCGGCGCCCCATTCGGTTGCCAGCGCATTGATGCGCACGACCAGCTCGCAGCGTCTCTCGGAATGGCCGGCGAAAATGCCGGCCAGTTTTGCGCGAGCAGCGATCTTGTCGGCCGGGGCGACGGCATCCTCCAGGTCGATGATGACTGCATCGCAGGCAAGCTGCGCGATCTTGGCCAGCGCCTTGTCGTTGGAAGCCGGGATATAGAGCACGGAGCGGCGCGGGCGGTAGGTTTCCATGGGTGATCTATGCCGCGTGTGGGCAGGTGAGGCAAGCGCGCAGGACAGTCCGATCTCCCCCACGAGGGGGGGAGATTGGCAGGTCTGGCCTCTGCACGAAAACTGCACAGGCCTGCGGAAAACCTCCTCCGATCCGCCTCACCCTTTCCCCGCCTGCCTGACAAACAGGCGGCATGCACAAGCGAGCCAAACTCCGTCTGCCTTACCGGCTGCGCCGCGAAGATTGGTGGCTGGTCGATGCGCCGCGCGTGTGTCCCGTCGCAACCCTCATTCCCTTTGTCCGCAAGAGCCCGCCGGCAACCCGGCGGGACGCCATCAGGAAAGCCCGATCATGACAGCGTTGCTCTCCGCCGCGCCGAGCTATTGCAGCCGCTTCGGTGTCGCCATCCTGCTGGCGGCACTTGCGGATTTCCTGTTCTACGGCCAGCCCGCCGGGATCACGGTTTTCCTGTTCGCCCTGCTGATTGCCGCCGCGGTTGTCGCCGTGCATCCGGCGGCTTTCAGCGACGGTCGGGTGTGGCTCAAGCCCATCGCCTTGCTTGTCGCGCTGCTGCCGCTGGCTGAAAACGTCAGCACCCTGTCGGTTTCGATCGCGCTGGCGGCGCTGACCGTCTTTGCGCTTTCGCTGAGCGGGCGGCTGCGGCACAGCATCGCCCGCATTGCCGGGCAGATCGTGCTGTTCGGGCTGGCGGCGCCGTTCCGCTTCGCCAATGATTTCATCCGCTGGCGCAGGACGGCGCGGCGGTTCGGCCGGCGGCGCATCCGGCTGGCGGCGATCGCTGTCTGGGTGATGCCGCTGACGCTGGGCGCGGTCTTCCTGGCGCTGTTCGGCGCCGCCAATCCGGTGATCGACTACTGGCTGTCGCTGATCGACCTCGTGAGGCTGCTCGATCTTATCCAGCTGGCGCGGATTGCCTTCTGGCTGTTCGTGCTCGCTGCTGTCTGGGCTTTTCTGCGGCCGCGCCTGCCGCGCCTGGTTCGCCGCATCCCGCGCGCGGCGCCGGCGGTCAGCGCTCAAGCCGACAAAACCGCCACCACCATCGAAGACATCCTGTTCGGCAAGGCCGCCATCCTGCGCGCCCTGATCGTCTTCAACATCCTGTTTGCGCTGCAGACGGCGCTCGACGCCACCTATCTGTGGGGCGGGGCCGCCCTTCCCGACGGGCTGAGCTACGCCTCCTACGCGCATCGTGGCGCCTATCCCCTGATCGTCACCGCGCTGCTTGCCGCCGGCTTCGTGCTGGCGGCGCTGCGGCCAGGCAGCGAGACATCGGCCGATCCGCTTATCCGCCGGCTGGTCTATGCCTGGGTGGCGCAGAACATCATGCTGGTCATTTCGTCGATCCTGCGGCTCGACCTCTATGTCGGCATCTATGCATTGACCTACTGGCGCGTCGCCGCCTTTGTCTGGATGGGGCTGGTGGCAGCAGGCCTTGCCCTGATCATTGCCCGCATCGCGCTGAGAAAATCCAACGAATGGCTGCTGTCCGCCAATCTTCTGACGTTATCTCTGACGCTTTATGCCGGCTGTTTCATCAATTTTGCAGCGACGATCGCCAACTACAATGTCGACCATTCCCTCGAAATGACCGGCCAGGGCATTCCCCTAGACGCCTGGTATCTTCACTCGCTCGGTCCTGGCGCGTTTCCCGCACTTGATCGCTTCCTCGAGCAGCAGGGCAAGACGGCGGCCGCCGGCACTGTCCGCGAACTGGCTGGCGTGCGCGGCAGCGATGAAATCTGGTATCGAACTATCCAGCAGAACTGGCGGGCCTGGAGCTTTCGCGACTGGCGGCTGCTTCGATATCTCGACACCAAGGGGCCGTTCGTGATTCCCTCCGCTATCGAACCTTCCATGCCGGGCCGCTGATCCATGCCGCATCACATCCTCGTCGCCGACGATGACCCGCACATCCGCGAGGTGATCTGCTTTGCGCTGGAAAAGGCCGGCATGAAAACGACAGGGGTGGCCGACGGTGCCGCCGCCTTGCAGGCGATCGGACGCCGGACGCCCGACCTTGTCGTGCTCGACATCGGCATGCCGGAGATGGACGGGCTGGAGGTCTGCCGGCGACTGCGGCACACATCCGATGTGCCGGTGCTGTTCCTGTCCGCGCGCGACGAGGAGATCGACCGCATCCTCGGGCTCGAAATGGGCGGCGACGACTATGTGACGAAACCATTCAGCCCGCGCGAACTGGTCGCCCGCGTCAACGTCATCCTGCGGCGCGCCCGCCCGGCGGCGTCCGAGCCGGTCGACAACAGGCAGTTTTCGCATGGCAAATTGGCTCTGGCGCCGGCCAGTCACGCTGCCAGCTTTGACGGCAAGGCGCTTGCCCTGACGGGGATCGAATTCTCGATTTTGAAAGGGTTTCTGGCGCGGCCCGCGCATGTGCTCGACCGCGACGCGGTGATGGCCAGCGCCTATGCCGCAAATATCCATGTCGCCGGCCGCACCGTCGACAGCCACATCCGCAACATCCGCGCCAAGCTGGCAGCAGTGGGTTGCCCTGACGTTATCGAGACGGTGCATGGCGTCGGCTTCCGGCTCGGCCGATGCGGCTGACGACTTCCGGCAAATGGATCGGCCGCAAGTGGCGGCCACGGCTTGCCACGGTCGTCGTCGCCATCCTGATCATGGTGATGGCCCTGCCATTGGTCGGCTTGTTCTTCTTCCGCCTCTACGAGAACCAGCTGATCCGCCAGACCGAAGCGGAGCTGATCGCGCAAGGGGCGGCCATCGCCGCCATCTTTGCGCAGGATGTGCGCGACGCCGGCATTGCGGCGGACAAGCTCGGCGCGCCGATGCCGGGGCCAGGCGGGGATTCAAGCCGAAGCGTAAATCCGGGCCCGCTGTACAAGCCGATCGAGCCGCAACTCGATCTCGCCTCCGACTATGTGCTGCCGACCCGGCCGGCGGCGATCGCTGCCACCGCCGATCCTGCCTTCGCGGCGATCGGTGCGCGCCTGTCCGGTATTCTCGACGCCACGCAGAAAACCACGCTGGCCGGCTTCCGGCTGCTCGATCCCCGGGGCGTCGTCATTGCCGGGCGCGGCGAGGTCGGCCAGTCGCTCAGTGCGGCCGAAGAGGTGCGCACAGCACTTGCCGGCCGCTATGCCAGCGCGCTCAGGCTGCGCATTCCCGACCAGCCGACGCCGCCGCTTTATTCGGTCAGCCGCGGCACCAAGGTGCGTGTCTTCGCCGCTTTGCCGGTCGCCGTCGATGGCAAGGTCGCCGGCGTGGTCTATGTGTCGCGGACGCCCAACAACATCATCAAACATCTCTATGGCGAACGCGGCAAGGTGACGTTGGCGGCGATTGCCATTCTCGGCGGCACGCTGCTCATCGGTCTCATCTTCCTGCGCACCGTCAGCCGGCCGATCTATGCGCTGATCGACCGCACCGAGCGCATCGCCGCCGGCGACCGCACGGCGATCCGGCCGCTCGACCATCACGGCACGCGAGAGATGGCGGAGCTGTCCGCGGCCTTCCTCGATATGGCCGAGAAGCTTCAGGCGCGGTCGGACTCAATCCAGACTTTCGCCACCCATGTGTCGCACGAGCTCAAATCGCCGCTGACGGCGATCCAGGGCGCGGCCGAATTGCTGCGCGATTCCGGTGGCGCGATGGACGATACGGAGCGGCGGCGCTTCTCAGACAATATCGTCACCGATGCGGGACGGCTCAACCTGCTGGTGCGGCGGCTGCTCGATCTGGCGAAGGCCGAAAATCTTGCACCCAGCGGCGAAAGCACCTCGATCAATGCTGTGCTGGCGCTGCTTCCCGTCGATAACAGGCTGGCGGTTCGCGTCGGAGCCGGCAGCGAAATCGGCTTGCGCATATCGGCCGAGAACGCGGCTATCGTGCTGGCCAATCTCATCGACAATTCGGCCAGGCACGGCGCGACGGCGGTTTCTGTCTCGGCTACGAGCGCCGGCGGCAAGGCGAGCATCCTGGTCAGCGACGACGGCGCCGGCATTTCGCCGAGCAACCGGGCGCGCATTTTCGAGCCGTTCTTCACCACGCGGCGCGAGCAGGGCGGCACCGGCATGGGCCTTGGCATCGTGCTGGCCCTCCTGAAAGCGCATGATGGTATGATCGCGCTGGTTGACAGCGAACGCGGCACGCGCTTCGAGATCATTCTGCCGGTGGCGTGAAGGACACCATCGGCCGGATCGGAGAGAACATGCGCTACGACATCGTCATCATCGGCGGAGCCATCGTCGGCTCCTCGGTCGCCTATTATCTGCGTGAGCAAGGGTTTTCCGGCACGATCGCGCTGGTCGAGCGTGATCCGCAATTCGCGCATGCGGCAACGACGCTGTCCATGGCCTCGATCCGCCAGCAATTCTCGATCCCGGAAAACATCCGCCTGTCGCAGTTCACGCTGAAGCTGTTCCGGCGGCTGAAGGAAGAGTTCGGCGCCGACGCCGATATCGGCTTTCGCGAAGGCGGCTATCTGATCCTTGCCGGCGAGGACGGCTTGCCGATCCTCAAGAGCAATCACGAGGCGCAGATGGCCGAGGGCGCCGACATCGTGCTCGAGGATGCCGACCAGCTTACGCGCCGGTTCCCGTGGCTGTCGACCGAGGGCATTTCAGCCGGCGCCTATGGCCGCACCGGCGAAGGCTGGTTCGACGCCCATGCGATGCTGACGCTGTTCCGCAAGGCGCTGCGGCAGAAGAAAGTCGATTTCATCGCCGCCGATGTCACCGGCATCGCGCGCGATGGCAACCGCGTCACCGAGGTGAGCCTCGGCAATGGCGAGACGCTGGAGGCTGGCATCGTCGTCAACGCCGCCGGCCCGAACGCCGGCAAGGTGGCTGCCATGGCCGGGCTTGAGCTGCCGGTCGAGCCGCGCAAGCGCAACGTCTTCGTCTTCGAGGCGCGCGAGAAGTATGCCGACATGCCGCTGCTGGTCGATCCCTCCGGCATCTATGTCCGTCCTGAAGGCTCGGTCTACCTCACCGGCGGCGCCGAACCGGAGGAAGGCGACCGCGCCCCCGATCCCGGCGACTTCGAGGTAAACTGGCCGCTGTTCGAAGAGGTGATCTGGCCGGTGTTGGCGACCCGCATTCCCGCCTTCGAGGCGATCAAGCCGACTCGCGCCTGGGCCGGCCACTACGACTACAACACGCTCGACCAGAACGCGGTGATCGGTCCGCATCCGCAGGTCGGGAATTTCATCTTCGCCAACGGATTCTCCGGCCACGGCCTGCAGCAGGCGCCGGCGGTCGGCAAGGCGCTGGCCGAACTGATCGTGCATGGCGGCTATCGCACGGTGGATTGTTCGGCGTTCGGGTATGGTCGAGTCGCGGAAGGGCGGGCGTTCCGGGAATTGAACGTGATTTGAGCGTTGGCAGGGCAGAGAGGGGTGTGCGCCTCCAACGTCAAAGGCCTGCGCCGACCTCAGCCCTTGCGGTCGAACCAGAAGGCGTCGGCCATGCGCTTCATGCCGATACGTTCGTAGAAGCCGACGGCGTCGGGCATGGAGATCAGGCTGATGGCGACCGACGGTCCAAGCTGCCGGCGCGCCTCGTCCATCAGGCCCTTGCCGATGCCGAGCCCCTGTGCCGATCGGGAAACGGCGAGTTCGGAGATGTAGCAGACCCAGGAGAAGTCGGTGATGCCTCTGATCACGCCGACCAGCGGCTTGCCTTCGACGTCGAGACGCGCGGTCAGCACCAGATTGGCGCCCGACAGCATCGCCCGCAGCCGTGCTTCATCATCGACCGGCCGTGTCTCGCCGAGGCCGGATTCGACCAGCACACGCCGGAACTCGGCGATGTCGAGCGCGGGTTCGCTGTTATAGAGGACGTGTGCGTTTTCTGCCATGGCCGCCAGACTGCACCATCGGGCTGGCTTGTGCCACCGTGCACGAACAGTTGCCTTTTATTTGCTGCCGGCTTTGTGTAAACCGTGCCTCAGCAATCCCCCCGCAACGAAAACACGGGCAAAAGCCATGGAAAAGTTCACCAAGCTCACCGGCGTCGCCGCTCCGATGCCGATCGTCAATGTCGACACCGACATGATCATCCCGAAGGATTACCTCAAGACGATCAAGCGCACCGGGCTCGGCACCGGCCTGTTCGCCGAAATGCGCTACAAGGATGACGGCTCGGAAAATCCGGATTTCGTGCTCAACAAGCCGGCCTACCGCAAGGCGCAGATCCTGGTTGCCGGCGACAATTTCGGCTGCGGTTCCAGCCGCGAGCATGCCCCATGGGCGCTGCTCGACTTCGGCATTCGCTGCGTCATCTCGACCTCGTTCGCCGACATTTTCTACAACAACTGCTTCAAGAACGGCATCCTGCCGATCACCGTCAGCCCCGAGGATCTCGAGAAGCTGATGGACGACGCCTCGCGCGGCTCCAATGCCACCGTGTCGGTCGACCTCGAATCCAAGGAAATCCGTGGTCCCGACGGCGGTGTCGTCACCTTCGACCTTGACGATTTCAAGCGGCACTGCCTGCTCAACGGGCTCGACGACATCGGCCTGACCATGGAGAAGGCCGGCGCCATCGCCTCGTTCGAGAAGCGCAACGCCGAACAGCGCCCCTGGGCCTGAGCGGTGCACACTCCAGGCGGATAGGCCCGGCCGCTTTCAGGCCGGATTCGTTGCGCCGGGCTCGTTGCGCTGAACGGAGGGACAGTCATGACACGTTCGCTTCTTGCCGGCGTCTGTGCGCTGGCGTGGATGCTGATGCCGCTGGCTGGCGCGCATGCACAGACCGACAGGGTGCTCGTGCCGGCTGACGATGCGTCCGGCGGGGCCGCCGGCCAGAGCGCGCCGAGCACCAACAACAATGTGGCCTTAGCCGACGATGACGACAGCCAGGCGCCTGTACCCTTCGAGGGCGGCACGCTGACCATCACCCAACCGGAACAGGACGGTGAGAAGGTGCTTGCCTATGACGGCAAGCAGCTGGCCACCAACTATGACGTCTTCTTCGACAAAATAGTCGAGGTCGGCGGCGTCAAGGTGGCGCTGTTCGATGTCGGCGACGGCGGCAATCAATGCGGGCCTGCGACGGTGATCGTCTGGAAACCGGAAGGCGGCACCATCCAGAGCACCACGGTCGAGCAGGACCAGTGCGGCGCGCCGCCCTCGGCCGTGTCCGACAACGCCATCTATTTCGTGCCCTATCTGTTGCCGGGGGATGAGAAGCCGGCTTTGCAATGGTCGCCGACCGATGGGCTGACGATTTCGGGCAATCTGACCTACATGCCGGAACCCGGCACGGACTGGAAAGACATCGATCCGGAAAAGTACCAGAACATCATCGACGCCTTCCACAACGAAGCCGTCTACAAGGAAGCCGAAAAGCTGCTCGGCAAGGACATGCCCGACATGGCGACCAGCCTGCTGGTCGGCGGCGGCACGGAAAAGACCGCTTCGGGCGCCTTCTTCGCCAGCGGCTGCGTGCCGCATGACTGCGGCGGCAATGACGGCTTCATGGCGGTCGACCCGGCCCAGCACAAGCTCTATTTTGCGCGCCGCGGCGACAATGGCAAGCCGAACGCCTGGCCTGATGTGGCGACATGGCCGGCGGATGTGAAGGCGGCGCTGGACAAGGCGCTGGGGGCGGCGAACTAAGTATTTTGCGCGACGGCAGCCGCACCGTCGTCGTGCTGCGGAAAAGAATTGTCCGCCGCGATCCTTCACACCCCCCTCTGCCCTGCCGGGCATCTCCCCCGCAAGGGGGGAGATCGGCAGCTTCAGCGCTCCGCCCATCTCTGCAACGTTTGGCAATTGGCGAAACCATTCGTGGCATCCGATCTCCCTCCTTGCGGGGGAGATGGCCGGCAGGCCAGAGGGGGGTGCTGTCCCGCCGACATCGAAACCGTTTTGCACAGCCAATCGGTCTGCGTTGGCCCATGGCCGAAGCGGCCTCATCGTTGCAATATGGCTGCACTGACTTGCGAGGCCCCATGCGCACACTCATCTCCACCGGTTCGCCCTTCGAAAAGACCGCCGGCTATTCGCGCGCCGTGGTGCAGGGCGACTGGTGTTTCGTGTCCGGGACGACCGGCTACGACTACGCGACGATGACGATGCCGGAGACGGTGGAGGCGCAGACGCGCAATTGCCTGGCGACGATCGGCAAGGCGCTTCAGGACGGCGGCTTCGAGATGGCCGACGTGGTGCGGGCGCATTACTACATCACCGACCAAGCCTTCGTGGACGTGGTCTTCCCGATCCTCGGCGAGACGTTCGGCGACATCAGGCCGGCGGCGACGATGATCGTCTGCCAGCTCAACAGATCGGAAATGAAGATCGAGATCGAGGTGACGGCGTTGCGGCGCACGGCATGAAAGGCGACCGACGATGAAAGTCCGGCGCATCGTTGCCAATATCGAGACATCGGATGCCACTGCGGCCAAGCGTTTCTATCAGGATGTCCTCGGCCTCGATGTGCTTATGGACCTTGGCTGGATCGCCACCTACGGCTCGCAGGCAAAGATGGATGTCCAGGTCAGTTTCATGGCGCAAGGCGGCTCGGGCACGCCGGTGCCGGATCTTTCGATCGAGGTCGATGATGTCGATGCGGCGCTCGATGCCATGAAAGCGGCGGGCTTCGCCATCGAATACGGACCGGCCGACGAGCCCTGGGGCGTGCGCCGCTTCTATGTCCGCGATCCGTTCGGCCGGCTGGTCAACATTCTCTCGCATCGGTGAAGGCAAGGCGCTGCAATTTGCGGGAGGCTGGCGGGGCAGAGGGGAGCGCGAAGGATCGCAAACGAACGAGGTTGTTCTTGATCGCTGCGTTACTCCTTGCGCACAACCGGCTTGGCGTTTAGCAAGGCCGCGGTTCAAATTCTTTCCAGGACGGTTCCTCCATGGCAACGAAGCATCTTTTCCTGCTCCCCGGTGACGGCATCGGTCCCGAGGCCATGGCCGAGGTCAAGAAACTGATCGCGGTCATGAACGACAAGCTCGGCAGCGGTTTCGCCACCGATGAGGGGCTGGTCGGCGGCTGCGCCTATGACGCGCATGGCGCGGCGATCTCCGATGCCGACATGGAAAAGGCGATGGCGGCCGACGCGGTGCTGTTTGGCGCCGTCGGCGGTCCGAAATGGGACGCGGTGCCCTACGAGGTACGCCCTGAGGCCGGCCTGCTGCGGCTGCGCAAGGACATGGAGCTGTTTGCCAACCTTCGCCCGGCCATCTGCTATCCAGCGCTTGCGGCATCCTCCTCGCTCAAGCAGGAGGTGGTCGAAGGCCTCGACATCCTCATCGTGCGCGAGCTGACCGGCGGCGTCTATTTCGGCGAACCCAAGCAGATCATCGATCTCGGCAACGGCCAGAAGCGCGGCATCGACACACAGGTCTACGACACGTTCGAGATCGAGCGCATTTCCGGCGTCGCTTTCGAACTGGCACGCACGCGCAAGAACCATGTCACCTCGATGGAAAAGCGCAATGTGATGAAGTCGGGCGTGCTGTGGAACGAGGTCGTCACCCAGACCCACAAGGCGCGCTATTCCGACGTCAAGCTCGACCACATGCTGGCCGATGCCGGCGGCATGCAGCTGGTGCGCTGGCCAAAACAGTTCGACGTCATCGTCACCGACAATCTGTTCGGCGACATGCTGTCCGACATCGCCGCCATGCTGACCGGATCGATCGGTATGCTGCCGTCGGCCTCGCTCGGCGCGCCTGACGTGAAGACCAAGAAGCGCAAGGCGCTGTACGAGCCGGTGCACGGCTCGGCGCCCGACATTGCCGGCAAGGGCATCGCCAACCCGATCGCCATGATCGCTTCCTTCGCCATGTGCCTGCGCTATTCCTTCGGCATGGTCGATGAAGCCGACCGTGTCGAAAGCGCGATCGCCGCCGTGCTCGACGAAGGCCTGCGGACGAAAGACATCATGTCCGATGGCATGACCGAGGTCGGTACGGTTGAGATGGGCGACGCGATCATCGCCAAATTCCTGGGCTGATGTCGTGACGGTCGACGTCCGCTGGGCGACGATCGAGGACGCCGCGGCACTCGCGGCCATATTGTGCGAGATGGCTGTTCACTACCGGCAGCCACCTCTCGATGCCGACCGGGCCCTGTCTGCCGCACGAAAATGGCTTGGCGAGGAAAGCCCGGCCTATCCGCATTTCGCGCTCGCCTTCGTCGGCGGCGAGGTTGGCGGCCTGGCGTCGGTGGCGATCGCGCATCCCGGCATCGATCTTGAGCGGCTGCTGTTCCTCAAGGATTTGTTCGTGCGCGACAAAGCCCGCAATGCTGGTGTCGGCCGGGCGCTGATCGGCTTTCTCGCCGATCATTGCCTGCGCGAAGGCATCGGCCGCATCGACCTGACCAGCGAGGACTGGAACGAGGGCGCACTGCGCTTCTACGACCGGCTTGGCGCCGAACGCCACGGCCAGAAGGTCTTTCTCAGGCTTTCGGGCGAGGCGCTGAAAAGCGGCTAGATCCTGACGCCTGCCGGCACTGGTCCCCAAGGGTTTTCGCCCACCTGGGACGGCAGAAGTCCGAAGACCAGCAAGGCAATGCTGCCAATGGGAGTGATGAAGCCCAGCAGTGCAAACCAGCCGCTCAGACCCGCGTCATGCACACGCCGCACAACGAGGGCAATCGACGGCAGGATCAATCCCGAAAAGAAAACCAGGAAGGGTATGAGCCCTATGGCCCTCATCGTCGTCCTGTCCGCATTGGTTTTGAAGCCATTGAACGCTAGGTCAACGAGTATTCCGAAGCCTAGAAGCGCCAATATCCCGAGGGTGTAGAATAGCCAGAAGGCCCAGAATTCCTTGCGGCGGGCGCGACCTTTGAAATTGCTATAGTCCGCAATTATCGCGCGCCAGAAGTAAGCCCACAGACCCGTGGAATAGGCGGGCCTGCTCTCGGCCGAACGGCGTGGCTGCCGTGGCTGGCCCGTGCTTGGCGATGGCGCTGTCGGGGTGACGGCGACTATATCGTGCGCCGTACCGTCATCCGGTTGAAACTCGACAAGGGCGCCCCTGGCGAGGGTCACCCCCTGATTCAGATCGTTATGGGTGAAGATATAGCGCTTGCCGTCGATACCGTTGATGTATCCGTAATCCTGATCCTGGTCGTAGTGAAGCACCGCACCGCGCATACCCAGCCCCCCATTCACGCTAGCTACGGCGAATGCTACCCAGGGTTGGGTGCGATTGCAATATGCACGCAAACTATATTCTGACGCCCGCAGGCACCGGCCCCCACTGGTTTTCCCGGGCCTGCGTCGGGATCAGCGCGAAGACCAGGATGATCAGGCTGCCGATGGTCGGGATCAGGATCAGCAGGCAGAGCCAGCCCGACAGGCCGATGTCGTGCAGCCGGCGCACGATCATGCCGAGGCTGGGAAGGAGTGTCGCCAGCAGGAACGTGCCGCACAACCCGACCGTTATCGCGCCCGAGATATCACTGTCGAAACCGCCCATATCCATATCGGTGTACAGGCCGATGCCGCCGATGATCAGCAGGCAAACCGTCCAGAACAGGCAGTAGCCCCAATATTCCTTGCGGCGGGCGCGTCCGGCGAAATTGAAATAGTTCTGCGTCACGCCGCGCCAGAAATAGCCCCAGAGATCACTGGGCTCGGCTGTCTCGGAAGATCGGCCGAAATGCTGCGCAGCAGGCGGGGCCACTGCGGGCGGAACGCTGGCCTGGGCCGGTGCGGCTTTGACACTGGGATTGGCGGCGGAGGGAGCGGCAGTCGGAGCGGTGATCGAAAAAACGTCGCGCGCCTGGCCGCCACCCGGCTGGAACTCGACGGCCGCGCCCTTCCGCATAGCAGTTTCCCGGCGCAGGTTCTCGCGGGTGAAGGTGTAACGGTTGCCGTCGGCCCCGGATATGAAGCCAAAACCCTGGTCCTCGTCATAGTGAAGCACTTCGCCGCGCATTTGCCACCCCTCTCGCCACGTCCCGGCCGAAGGTGGCACAGGCCCGAGCCGATGGGCAAGCCAGCATGGCTACCGTCTTAGCGGCAAATGAAGCATAAAGCATCGAGTGCAACCGCCTTCGACAGAAGCAGACATGACAGTCGAGAGTCCCGACAGTAAAACCGTGATTGAAGATGGAGGGGAAAGAAGGCTTCCCAGGCTGGCCATCGACGCCACCGGCCTGACGTTCTGGCCGTCCGGCCAGGGACTTGTCGGCATCCCGCGGGTGGAAAGCTTTCTCGTCAGCGCAGCCCTGGCCGATCCCGACCCTAGCGTGGAGGTGGTGGCGTTCCGACCGTGGGAAGGCCGGTTTCGCCCCCTCGCTCCTTTCGAGCAGGACCATGTCGCGACGGGCGAGATTTCACCCTGGCGGCTCAAACGATGGCCTGGGAGGCGCACGGCGATGTCGCAGGCCCTCGAAGCGGTGAGGCAGCAGCCATGGGGCAAGCGCGACGCCGACCGCCATCTCGCCAAGACGGTGACCCATGGCCGCAAAGGGATTGCCTATCAGGCGACGAGGCTGCTGATCAGGGGCTATCGTCTGTACCAGCGGGCGCGGATCCAGTCGGCCCCGCGTCAGGTTCCAAGCCAACCGAACGAGACCGAACGCGGCTTTGTCCTGATCAGCCATCACATTCTGACCGGGGATGACCGAACCGCCGTCTCCGGGCGCGCCGGCGGCCTCGCGTTTCTTTGCCACGACCTCATCCCGACACTGCGCCCCGACATGGTTGGTATGAGCCCTGGCGAGGCTCGCTACGGGTCATATCTCGAGCACCTCGTGCGTTCCGGCGCGCCGGCATTTTGTGCATCCGACGAAGTTGGTGCGACGCTGACCGATCATATGCAACAGGCAGGCGTCACGCAGCCGGTGGTATACCGGTTTCCGATGCCGTCCATCCTGTACGAGACGGCTTCGCGCATCGGCCAGACTTCGCGCATCGAGGCCGACGAGCCGTTCGTGCTCTATTGCTCGACCATCGAAGTGCGCAAGAACCACATCCTGCTGGCACGGATATGGCAGCAGGCGCTCGACGAGGGCGTCAAGCTGCCGCGGCTCGTCTGCGCCGGGCGCTGGGGCTGGATGATCGATCCGCTGCGCGCCTATCTCAAGGCCCATCCGAGATTGCTTGAGCAGGTTACGTTCACCGGAGCGATCAGCGATGAGGAGCTCATCCGATATTATCGCAGCGCTTCCTTCGGCGTCTTTCCCTCGCATATCGAGGGCTGGGGCTATGGCGCCTCGGAATGTCTCGATTTTGGCATTCCCGTCATCGTTTCGACCGCGCCGTCGCTGATCGAGGCGAGCGGCGGGCTGATGCCGGCGATCGATTCCAATGACCAGGCCGGCTGGTACGCTGCGATCCGCAGGATGGCGGAGGATTCTGGCTGGCGCTCGTCGCTGACGGAACGCATCGCAAAGCAGCATCGCCCGACGCCGGCATCGGCCAGCTGGGCTGCCATCAAGGCTGGCCTGCAGGAAAGCGCGTCCCTCCGGCCAAAGTCCTAGAGCAATTCTAGGAAAAGTGTGAAGCGGTTTTCCCGGGAAAACGCATAACGTTTTCCCTTGGGAATTGCGTCAAAACAAAGAGTTAGAGCAGATCGCCGTTTCCGTGAAATGGTGAAATGCTCTAGGCGGGCCGCTTCTTCGCCTTCTTGTGCTTGGGCGCGCCGGTGGTGTCGAATTTCGGCTTGCCCGGCTTCTTCGCCCATGGCTTTGCCTCATGCGCGGCGGCCGGGCGCTGATCGACTGCTGCCGGTGCACGTTTTTCGAATTTGCGCTTCGGCGCGTTTGGGTCGAACGGCGCCTTGCCGCGATGCGGCTTCTTGTCGGGGCTTGGCGGCTGATAGCCGGCGCGTGAAAGATCGGGCGTACCGTCGAGCCGCTTCACCAGGATGTTGCCTTGCAGCTTGCGGTCGGGACCGATCGCGGCCAGGAAGCGGTCGGCCCAGTCGGCTGATATCTGCACGTAGGTCTCTTCCGGCTGCATCTTGATGGCGCCGATCTCGCGCTTCGAGATGCTGCCGGTGCGGCACAGCATCGGGATCAGCCAACGTGGCTCGGCATTCTGCCGACGCCCGATCGACAGCGAGAACCAGACGCTGTCACCGAAATCGTCGCGGCGGCTGGGCGCCTCGTCGCGGCGCGCGAAACCTTCGCCCGCC